>JAEWJB010000123.1 GCA_023386795.1 Pseudomonadota bacterium | reverse complement strand
GTCTGGTGTTGCTGCGTGTGGGGATGCGCACGCTGGCGCGCATCAGTCCCGCGCTGGCGTCCGTGGTGATGGACCGGCTGTGGTTCCGCGCGCCGCGCACCCACCCCGACGCCGCGGCCAGCGCCTGCCTGGCGCAGGCCAGGCACGAACCGCTGACGCTGCACGACAACAGCGTGGCCGCCTGGACCTGGGGCGAGCAGGGTCCGTGGGTACTCCTCGTGCATGGCTGGGGCGGCCACGCCGGGCAGCTGCATGCCTTCGTGCAGCCGCTGCTGGCAGCGGGATTCCGCGTGGCGGCGTTCGACGCACCCGCGCACGGCGCCTCGGGTGGCAGCCGCCACGGCCGCCGCCGGGTGACGTTCTTCGAGTTCGCCGACGCGCTGCGCGCGCTGGAGTCGCGCCTGGGATCGCTGCACGGAGTCGTCGCGCACTCCGGCGGCTGCACCGCGGTGGCACTGGCCATGCGCCAAGGTTGGCAGGCACCGCGCGCGCTGGTGTTCGTGGCGCCTTTCTGCGAGCCGCAAGCGGCGATCGACGGGTTCGCGCGGCAACTCGGCGTGGCCGGCGAGACGGTCTCGCGCTTCACCCGGCGCGTGTCCCGCTGGCTGGGCATCGAATGGCGCGACCTCGACATCGTCGCGCTTCCCGCCGAAGTGCCGCGCGACGCCTTGCTGGTCGTGCACGACAGCGGTGATCGCGAGGTGCCGCTGGCGCAATCGCAGCGGCTGGTCGCCGTGTGGCCCGAAGCGCGCCTGGTGGTGACGCACGGCGCCGGCCATCGTCGCCTGCTGGCGTTGCCGCAGGTGGCCGATGCGGCTGCAGGCTTCCTGGCCGAGCACCACGTCGATCCCGCGCCGCGCCGCGACTACCGCCCCGCCGATTCGCGTGGCGAACTGGACCGCGCGTTCGAGGCCACCTCGAGCTTCTGGCGCCGTCGCCGCGCCTGATCAGCGCAGGCTGTGCAGTGCCGCGGCCTCGGCGTGCAGCAGCGCGGTGTCGAGCAGCGGCACGCTGGCATCCTCCGCGCGCACCAGCAGCGCGATCTCGGTGCAGCCGAGCACGATGGCGCGGGCGCCGGCCTTCACCAGCGCGGCGATGACCTCGCGATAGCGCTGCCGCGACGTGTCGCGCAGTACGCCTTGGCACAGTTCGTCGTAGATGATCCGGTGCACGTCCTCGCGTGCGCCGGCGTCGGGCACGATGACCTCGAAGCCCTGTTGTCGCAGGCGCTGGCGGTAGAAGTCCTGCTCCATCGTGAAGCGGGTGCCGAGCAGGCCGACCTTGCGCGCGCCCAGCCTCGTCAACGTGGCGGCGGTGGGGTCGGCGATATGCAGCAGCGGCAACGGGGTGGCGGCCTCGATCGCGTCGGCCACGCGGTGCATGGTGTTGGTGCACAACACGAGGAAGTCAGCGCCGCCGGCGTGCAGCGAACGTGCCGCACTGGCCAGAAGGGCGCCCGCGGCGTCCCAGTCGCCGGCCCGCTGCATCGCTTCGATGTCGGCGAAGTCCACGCTGTGCAGCAACAGGCGGGCCGAATGCAGGCCGCCACATTCGCGGCGCACCACCTCGTTGATGTGGCGGTAGTAGGGCAGGGTGGATTCCCAGCTCATGCCGCCGATCAGGCCAATCGTGCGGGAAGGGGTGCGCTGCGGCTTGGCGTGCATGTCCATGCACGCAGCTTAGGGCATCGGCGCGGGGTTCACTCGCCCGGTTTGGCGCCTTCGACCGGGGCATGAGTGGCCGCGCGTCGCGCCAGCACCGCCTCGCGGTGGGCGATATAGACATTGGCGCCGACGATGATCAACGCGCCCGCGACCGTGTGGCGGTCCAGCGATTCGCCGAACAGCCAGCCGCCCAGCGCCGCCACCAGCGGCAACTGCATGAAGCTGATCGGCTGCAGCGCGGAGACTTCGCCCAGCTTCAACGCACGGGTCCAGAACAGCTGCCCGCCCGTGCCGAACACGCCGGTCAACACCAGCCACACCCACGTGCCGCCCTGCGGCCAGCTCCAGTTCGGCAGCGCGGTGAGCAGCGACATCGGAACCCACAGCACGTAGGTGTAAAACACCACGGTATCGGGCGGGTCGGTACGCGAGAGCTGCTTGATCTGGATCGCCACCAGCGCGCTGATCATCGCCGCCGCCAGCGCCACCAGCAGGCCGGGGCTGAAGGAGGCCGAACCCGGGCGCAGGATGATCAGCACGCCGAGGAAGCCGGCGGCCACCGCCAGCCAGCGGCGCATGCGTACCTTCTCGCCCAGCCACAGCACCGCCAGCACGGTGACGAACAGCGGAGTCGAATAGGAGAGCGAGATCGCCTGTGCCAGCGGCAGGTGGCCGATGGCCCAGAAGCCGCAGAGCATCGAGGCCAGGCCGATCAGCGTGCGCACCAGGTACAGGTGCATGTGCTGCGTGCGCGGCAAGGGGCCGCCGCGCACGAACAGGAACGGCAGCAGCGCCAGCAGGCCGAAGAAGTTGCGGAAGAAGGCGATCTGGTTGGTCGCCACCGACGCCGACGCGTAGCGGATGGCGATGGCCATCAGGCCGAAGCAGCAGGTACTGACCAGCATCAGCCCGGCCGCGCGCAGCGGCGTGTGCGTGCTGGCGGTATTCACCACTGCGCGCCGATCAGCAGCGGCTCCGGCTCGATCACCACCGCGAAGCGTTCGCGGACCGAATCGGCGATGCGGCGTGCCAGTGCCAGCAGTTGCGCACCCGTGGCCTGTCCATGATTCACCAGCACCAGCGCGTGGTGCGGGGAGACGCCGGCATCACCCTCGCGCGCGCCTTTCCAGCCGCACTGTTCGATCAGCCACGCCGCCGAGACCTTGCCCAGGCCCTCGCGCTCGCCGGGGAACACCGGCAGGGCGGGCCATGCATGGCGCAGGGTCTCGATCTGCTCCAGCGGCAGCTGCGGGTTCTTGAAGAAGCTGCCGGCGTTGCCGAGCACGTCCGGGTCGGGCAGCTTGCGCTTGCGGATGGCGATGACCGCCTGCGCGACGTCGCGCGCTTCCGGCGTGGCCACGCCCATCGCCGCCAGTTCCTCGCGGATGCCGGCATAGTCCAGGCGCAGTTCGTGCAGCAGCGGCAAGCGGAATTCCACCGCCACGATCAGCCACCGCCCGGGTTCGCGCTTGAACACGCTGTCGCGGTAGCCGAAGGCGCACTGTTCGGCGTCGAACCGCACGAATGCATTCTGCTGCCGGTCCCAGGCTTCCACCGCGTGCACGAACTCGCCGACCTGCGCGCCATACGCGCCGATGTTCTGGATGGGCGACGCGCCGACGGTGCCCGGAATCAGCGCCAGGTTTTCCAGGCCCGACAGCCCATGTTCCAGCGACCACATCACCAGCCCGTGCCATGGCGTGCCGGCACCGGCGCGCACGAGGGCGTGGTCGGCGTGGTGCGCCAGGATCTCGATGCCACGGTTGTTGAAGCTCAACACGACGCCTTCCGGGTCGCCGGCCAGCAGCACGTTGCTGCCGCTGCCCAGCACCAGCAGGCGCTGCCCGGCGAGCGCGGGCAGCGCCAGCACTTCGGGCAGCGCGGCCGGGTCGTCCAGTTGCAGCAGCCACGGCGCGGTGGCGTCGACGTGGAAGGTGTTGAGGCTGCGCAGTGGCGCGTTTTCGTGCAGCGTCCAGGCCGTCGTCATAGCGCCGAGACCGCTCCGCGACTCGGGGCCTCGCGACGGCGGCGGATTGCCTCCACGCATTCGCCAACCAGCGCCGGCCCGCGGTAGATCAGCCCGCTGTACACCTGTACCAGGCTGGCGCCGGCTGACATCTTCGCCACGGCGTCGGCGCCGCTGGCGATGCCGCCCACGCCGATCAGCGGGATCGACTCGGGCAGGCGCGAGCGCAGGCGGCGCAACACCAGCGTGGATTGCCCCATCAGCGGCGCGCCGGACAGGCCGCCGGTTTCCTTCGCCACCGGGTCGCTTTCGACCAGCGGGCGGGCGATGGTGGTGTTGGTGGCGATCACGCCATCCACCGACAATTCCGAAAGCACGCGCGCAGCGGCCTCGATGTCGCGGTCGCTCAGGTCCGGTGCCACCTTGACCAGCATCGGCACGCGCTTGCCATGCTGGGCGGCGAGCTTTTCCTGGCCCTCGCGCAGCGCGCCGACGAGCTGGCGCAGTGCCTGCTCCTCCTGCAGTTCACGCAGGCCTGCGGTGTTGGGCGAGGAAATGTTGACGGTGATGTAGTCCGCCAGCGGGTAGACCCGCTCCAGGCAATGCAGGTAGTCCTCGGCGGCGGACTCGTTGGGCGTGTCCTTGTTCTTGCCGATGTTGATGCCGAGCAGGCCGTTGCGGCGGCGTGCGCGCTCGACGTTGCGCACCAGCGCATCCACGCCGAGGTTGTTGAAGCCCATGCGGTTGATGATGGCCTCGTGCGCCGGCAGCCGGAACAGGCGCGGGCGCGGGTTGCCGGCCTGCGGGCGCGGGGTGACCGTGCCGATTTCCACGAAGCCGAAGCCCAGCGAGAACAATGCCTCGACGTGCTCGCCGTTCTTGTCCAGCCCGGCGGCCAGGCCCACCGGGTTGGGGAACTGCAGGCCGAAGGCCGGGGTGGGCAGCGGGGCGATGCGCGGGGCCAGCAGCGACACGGTGCCGGTGCGGTAGGCGGCGTCGATCGCGCGCAGCCCCAGGCCGTGGGCGCGTTCGGCGTCGAGGGCGAACAGGAAGGGTCGGGCGAGGGAATACATTCAGTTCAAGGTGCCGGCAAAGGCGCGGGTCTGGTAAGCGAATTCGATGTGGCCGTCGACCGCGTGGCGGTCGAACAGCACGCGCAGCGCCTGGAGCATCGGCGCATGGCGCGGGTGGCCTTCGGCCGGGGCGTAGGAGGAGGACAGCAGGCGGCCGCGCAGCGCGGCGAAATCCATGCGCTGCACGTTGGCGAAGCTGGCAGCCTCGATGAAGCCGTCGCCGAACCACGCGCGCATGGTGGCATCGTCCTGGTAGCGCTCGGCCACGGCGCTGTAGTCGGTACCGAACTCCAGCAGCAGCGCCTCGTAGCCGGCCAGGAACGGCGTGGCCTCCAGCAGGCGCGAGTTCCAATAGACCAGCGCCAGCCCAGCCGGACGCAGGATGCGCGCCCATTCCACGCGCACGGCGCGGGTGTCGAACCAGTGGAAGGCCTGCGCGGCGCTCACCACGTCCACGCTGGCGTCGGCCAGGCCGGTGGCTTCGGCGCTGCCGCCGACCGCCGAAAAGCCGGCTTCACCGCCGAGCCATTGTTCGGCGGCGGTGCGCATGGCCGCGTTCGGCTCCACTGCGATGACCGGATGGCCGGCCTGCAGGAACATGCGCGAAGAGATGCCGGTGCCGGCGCCGATGTCGGCGACCCGTGCCTGGGGCGACACGCCGAGGCGGCCATGCACCCAGGCCATCAGCTGCGGGGGGTAGCCCGGGCGATAGCGGACATAATCCGCCACCCGGTTGCTGAAGCGTGACTGCGAGCAGAGTTCCATCGTGCTCAGGAATGGGCCCAGCCCAGCCAGGCCAGGCCACCGAAGAACAGCATGAATGCCAGGATGCCGAGGATCCACAGGCCCACGTTGACCCAGCCCAGCACCAGGCCGGCCACGGCCAGGCCATCGCCTTCGAAGCGGTCGGGCTGGCGACGTATTTCCGCGCGGGCCATGTGGCCGGTGATGATCGCCGTGACGCTGCCCAGGAAGGGCAACACGGTCCAGCCGAGAATGCCGGCCACCAGGCTGATGATGGCCAGGGTGCTGGTCTGTCGAACGCTGCCCATCGAGCGGCTCCGTTGCGGGTGAGTGAGCGGACGGCGGGATTATCCCTTAGGAGGACGTAAAAAGGGGCGGATGACCGGCATCCGCCCCTTCGATAGCCCCGCCGCGACGCGCGCGGTGGTCAGAGGTCGAACTTGATGCCCTGCGCCAGCGGCAGCGAATCGGAGTAATTGATGGTGTTGGTCTGGCGGCGCATGTAGACCTTCCACGCATCCGAGCCGGACTCGCGGCCGCCGCCGGTGTCCTTCTCGCCACCGAACGCGCCACCGATCTCCGCGCCGGAGGTGCCGATGTTGACGTTGGCGATGCCGCAGTCCGAACCGGCGGCCGACAGGAAGCGCTCGGCGGCCTTGAGGTTCTGGGTGAAGATCGACGACGACAGGCCCTGCGGCACGCCGTTCTGCATGTCGATGGCCTCGTCCAGGGTGGAGTACTTCATCACGTAGAGGATCGGCGCGAAGGTCTCGTGCTGGACGACCTCGTCGCTGTTCTTCAAGCCGGTGACGATCGCCGGTAGCACGAAGTTGCCCGGGCGGTCGATGGCGGTGCCGCCGGTCTCGACCTTGCCGCCGGCGGCCTTGGCCTTCTCGATGGAGGCCAGGAACTGCTCGACCGCGCCGCGGCTGTTGAGCGGACCCATCAGGTTGGCCGCATCGGTCGGGTCGCCGATCTTGCCTTCGACCTGCTTGTACGCTTTCACCAGCGTGGCCAGCACGTTCTCGTAGATGGATTCGTGCACGATCAGGCGGCGGGTGGTGGTGCAGCGCTGGCCGGCAGTGCCGACCGCGCCGAACACGATGCCCGGCACGGCGAGCTTCAGGTCCGCGCTTTCGTCCAGGATGATCGCGTTGTTGCCGCCCAGTTCCAGCAGGCAGCGGCCCAGGCGGCGCGCGGTCTTCTCGGCCACCAGGCGGCCGACCTGCGTGGAGCCGGTGAAGCTGATCAGCGGCACGCGCTTGTCATCGACCAGGCGCTCGGAGAGCGCGGTGCCGGCATCGTTGATGAGGAAGAAGATGTCCGGGAAGCCGCCTTCCTTGAGCGCGGCGTTGCAGATCTTCATCGTCGCGATGGCGGTCAGCGGGGTCTTGTTGGACGGCTTCCAGAGGCACACGTCGCCGCAGATCGCGGCCAGGAACGCATTCCAGGCCCACACCGCGACGGGGAAGTTGAACGCGCTGATGATGCCGACCAGGCCCAGCGGGTGGTACTGCTCGTACATGCGGTGGCCGGGGCGCTCGGAATGCATGGTGTAGCCGTAGAGCATGCGGCTCTGGCCGACGGCGAAGTCGGCGATGTCGATCATTTCCTGCACTTCGCCATCGCCCTCGGGCTTGCTCTTGCCCATTTCCAGCGCGACCAGCGAGCCGAGCGCGTCCTTGTGCCTGCGCAGCGCCTCGCCGCACAGGCGCACGGCTTCGCCGCGGCGCGGGGCCGGCACGCTGCGCCAGGCCTTGAAGGCTTCCTGCGCGCGGACGATGACCGTCTCGTAGTCCGCCTCGGTGGTGGCCTGGACTTCGGCGATCACCTCGTTGGTGGTGGGGTTCAGCGGCTGCAGGACGCCGGCGCCGGTGGCCTGGGACCATTCGCCCTGGCCGAGATAGGTGCCGGCGTTGGTGGCGGCGAGGTCGAGCGTCTTGAGCAGGGCTGCGGACATGCAAGGAACTCCTAAGCGTGGCATCGAGGCGCCGCCGGAAGTGCGGGGGAAGGCGGCGCGGGAACCGGCGATTTTAGCAGAGGGCCGCGACCGGCCTTGCTGCGCTGCGTTCCGGCGCGGCCCATGGCTGTGGGGCGCGGGGGGTTCATGCGACAATGCCGCCGCTTAGGCCCCGTAGCTCAGCTGGATAGAGCGTCCCCCTCCTAAGGGGAAGGTCGCCCGTTCGAATCGGGCCGGGGTCGCCATCGGTCGCTTGCATGGCGTGAGCCGCGGGAGCCCGCTTGCTCAGCCGATCTCGACCATCGGAACGCTCGCACGGAGGCCTTCGTCCATGAATGGATTCCTTCTCGCCCTGATCGCCCTCGCTTTTGTGCATGTCGTGGCAATACTCCTCGGTCGCCTCGACGGCGGAAGGACACGGCGGGTCGCGATGGCCTCAGGCATCTTGGGCTTGTTGAGTATCCCGGCCGCCTTCTTATCGGTTTTGACTGGCTTCTGCATCGCCGGAGCGTGTCGACATCGTGGCCTGTCGCAGAGCGATATCGCCGTGGCGGTCGTGCTTGCGTTGGCGCTCAGCTCGATGATTTCGGTGGCAGTACTGTGCTTCCGCAAACCACGCGATCAAGATGCATGAGGTAGGCGCCCGCGAGGGAAGTTCACTTCGGTTCTCTACACATGCTCGCCCTGAAATGCTGGGCAGACTCACCAACCGTGCTGTCACTGGCCCAACTCCCGCGCCAGCATGCGTGCCCTGGCCAGATCCTGGCTGCTGAGTTCGGCTTCCAGCGGCGAATGCGGCAGGGCTGAACCGGCAATGGACGCTGCGGCGATCTCGTAGGCATAGGCGAGGACGGGATCGCGATCGACCAGCACGCCGGCCGAATAGGCGCTGGCGAGCCGTATCATTGCTTCGGGGCTGCCAGTCACCGCGACCGCGTGCAAGTAGGTCATCGCGTCGCGGCGGAACTTCTCGACTTTGCCGGGGGCTGCCAATAGTTGCGTCGGGCCGCCGATAAGTTCCTGAGCGCTGTCGGCGTAGATCAGCCTCGCGTAGGGGTCACCCTCGCGAGCGGCGAACTCCAGCCAGTGGCTGGCCAGTCGCAGCTGATCGCCGGGAATCCGCTGGCAGCCTTCCAGTTCCTCTGATTCCGATACCAGCGTGTTCCACTCCAAGCCTGCGAGCAGCTGAGCCTCGGATACGCCCAATCGCTGCAGAAGGGCCGGGTCCACGTACTGGGGGCGCAGGCCGACGGACGTGTCCTGCGCCAAACGATTGCAACGGGAAAGCACCAGGTAGAGTTGGCTGGCTGCCTTGGCGTCTCCGGCGCGCGCGCGGGGAACCAGTGACAGGACGAGCTGGTCAGCGGGAAGGTCTGGTAGTTGTTGGGTTGAAAGGATGTCGCCTGTGCGCGTTGCCGGCGACGGTCCGTGTGTGTCGGCAGGCCTATGCCGATTTGCTTGTGACGGCGCAGGCCCCTCAGTCCGGGCTGGAACCTCGTGGGCTGGCGTGCGTAGTCGATGGGTTACCAGTGAAGCTGAAAGCCCGGCTAGTACGAAAATACCCACGATCAACATGCGACGCATGGTGCTTGGCTCCAGGCATGACGTGCATGCACACCTTTCCGCTGACGCGGATTTGAAGCCATTGGATGTATCTAAGCGATCGTGTGGTCGGTCTCCATGCTGCCTTGCCGGCACGCCGCCGCTCGTCCCAGTTGCCGCGCAAACCCCAGCAACGTATCGATGATGTCCGCCTGATGCTCCGGAAACCCCGCCAGCAGCTCGCCGTGCGCGCGGGCAAACACGATGTCGAAGGTGCCCTGGTCGCTGGCGCCGGCCGCGCGCAGGAGGGCGTAGGCCCGGGCATAGGCGAGATCGATGGGCGTATCCGTGCGCATGGCCGGACTCTAGGCGGCTTCGTTCTCACCGGATGAGACGCTGGCGATCCTGGCGGGGCAGCGGATGGCAGTGCATCCGCGCTGTATAGGCAACGTGATGTCGAAGGACAGAAAATCGGATTTTTCTGACCCCTCGACCCAGCCTTTGCCCGAGGCCTTCGGCCGCCAATCCATGACAACGTATCGCTACCGGACGCGGAGCCCTTGGGCTACTCAACCGCGGGCCCTTGAGTAAGGCCGGGCCGGTACCGAAGAGCTGGAAGCACTGTTCCCGCCTCCCCAATTTGCGGGACTCCCCCGGTGCTTGGCGCCCCCGCGGCTCGCCGTGACCAGCCCTCTCGGGATTTCCTTCCCCTGGACCGAGGCGAGGTACCCGCATGGACAAGCATTGCTACGTGGTCGCGGTCGAACAATTCGAAGACGCGTGGCTGGTGTCGCGCCCGCAATGGAGCCCGCTGCGTTACCTGGCCCGCGACGGCGCGTTGCGCAACGCCGAGATGATGGCGCGCCTGCACGCCTGGACCACCGGGCAGCCCACCGAGGTGGTGTTGCGTTCGGATGAAGGCGACCACCTGGTGCGTCGCTTCGGCTGAGCGCCGCCGTTCAATGCGGGCGCGAATGCGCCAGGTAATTCTGCAGGACGTGCGCGTGGTTGATCACCGGATCCTGCGCGCCATACAGCAGCGTCGTCGTCGGGTGCTCGGCCATGATGTCGCGCAGCCGCGCCAGCGCCGCCTGATGCATCGGGTCGCGCAGTTCGGCGCGATAGCGCTCGGTGAACTCCACCATCCGCTCAGGGTCGTGGTCCCACCATTCGCGCAGCGCGGGCGAGGGCGCCAACTCCTTGAGCCAATCGTCCAGGTGCGCGCGCGTCTTGCTGACCCCTCGGGGCCACAGCCGGTCGACGAGTACGCGCGCACCATCGTGTTCGCTGGCGGGGTCGTAGACGCGCTTGATCTTCAGGCTCATGGCGGGCTCCGGAGGAAGCGGGCGGAT
Organism: Pseudomonadota bacterium; assembly: GCA_023386795.1. Lineage (GTDB taxonomy): Bacteria > Pseudomonadota > Gammaproteobacteria > Xanthomonadales > Xanthomonadaceae > Stenotrophomonas_A. The sequence goes on along the minus strand of JAEWJB010000123.1, from coordinate 18,652 downwards.
GTGCTGCGATCGGCGGCGAAAAGGTTGCCATTGCAACCGTGATGGCCGCGTTCGCGCCTTCTGCTGCAGACCTCTTGACAGCCCCCGGGGCGATGCTGAATCGTTGGCGCCATGCACGCACGCGCCACCACCTTCGCCCTCCCGCTGCCGGTTACCGGCACGGGCGCGATCGCGCCGGCCACCGCGGCCATTACCACCACCATTACCACCCGTACCACTCGCACGGTGCGGCCCGTCGTCTTCGCGTAGTTTCCGAAAACCACGGCCCCGCACCCGGATCAGGATGCGGGGGTTGGCTCCCGGTCGAATGATCCAGCACAGGCGGGGCCTCAACACGAGGTCTGTCATGTCGTCTGCTTATGCATCACCTTCCGCGCCGCTGTCGCCGGCCGCGCCCCGCACCGTGGTGCACAAGTTCGGCGGCACGTCGGTGGCCGATGCCTCGCGCTACCGGCACGTCGCCCAGCTGCTGCTGGCACGGGCGGAGAGTCGCCAGGTCACCGTGGTCTCGGCGATGAAGGGCGTCACCGACGCATTGATCGACATGGCCGGCCAGGCTGCGGCCGGTCGCCCCGAATGGCGCGAGTTGTGGCACGAGACGCGCGCGCGGCATCGCGGCGCGGCGGTGGCGCTGCTGGGCGAGCATGCCGGCGCGCTGATCGAATGGCTCGACCGCCAGTTCGATCAGCTGGGCGAGATCCTCGCCGCGCTGGCGGTGATCGGCGAACTGCCGCGCGAAGTGCTCGACCGCGTGCAAGGCCTGGGCGAGGTGTACTCGGCGCAGCTGCTGGGCGAGCACCTGCGCGCGCTCGGCGAGCCGTACGCGGTGCTCGATGCGCGCGAGGTACTGGTGGTGAATCGCGGCGAGCTGGGCGTGGACGTGGACTGGGGGACGAGTGCCGAGCGCCTGGCGCAGTGGCGGCAGGCGCAGCCGCATGCGCGCGTGGTCGCCACCGGTTTCGTTGCGCGCGACCGCGCCGGCCGGGTCACCACGCTGGGCCGCAACGGCAGCGACTACTCCGGCGCGATCTTCGCCGCGCTGTTCGAGGCCGACGAGCTGCACATCTGGACCGACGTGGACGGCGTGCTCTCGGCCGACCCGCGCGTGGTGCCCGAGGCGGTGCAGCTGGAGACCCTTAGCTACGACGAAGCCTGCGAGCTGGCCTACTTCGGCGCCAAGGTGGTACATCCGCAGACGATGTCGCCGGCCATCGAGCGCGGCCTGCCGATCATCATCCGCAACACCTTCCAGCCCGAGCACCCCGGCACGCGCATCAGCGCCAGCAGCCATGTGGGCGGGCCCATCAAGGGCCTGACGCTGAGCCCGAACCTGTCGATCCTCAACCTGGAAGGCACGGGGCTGATCGGCGTGCCGGGCACGGCCGAGCGCGTGTTTGCCGCGCTGCGCAATGCACGGGTGTCGGTGGTGATGATCTCGCAGGGGTCTTCGGAACATTCGATCTGCTGCGTGGTGCGCGAGGAAGAATCGGCGCGCGCGCAGGAGGCGCTGTTGCTGGCCTTCACCCACGAGCTGGCGGTGGGGCAGGTGCAGCGCGTGCAGCTCACCAGCGGAGTGAGCGTGCTGGCGGCGGTCGGCGACGGCATGGCGGGCCAGCCCGGCGTGGCGGCGCGGCTGTTCGAATCGCTCGGTCGGGCGCAGGTGAACATCCTGGCGATCGCGCAGGGCTCCTCGGAGCGCAACATCTCCGTGGCCATCGACAGCGCGCACGCCACCCGCGCGTTGCGCGCCGCGCACGCCGGGTTCTGGTTGTCGCCGCAGACCTTTGCGGTCGGCGTGATCGGCCCCGGCAACGTGGGTGCTGCATTGCTCGAACAGTTGGGTGCCGCGCAGCCGCAGCTGCTGGCCAAGGCCAACCTGGACCTGCGCGTGCGCGCCATCGCCTCGCGCAGCCGCATGTGGCTGGCCGAACGCACGCTCGACGGCGATTGGCGCGCCGCCTTCGCCGGCGCGCGCGAGGCCACCGACCTGGACCGCTTCACCACCCACCTGCTCGATGCCAACCTGCCGCATGCGGTCATCATCGATTGCAGCGGCAGCGCGGACGTGGCCGACCGCTATGCGGACTGGCTTGCCGCCGGCATCCATGTCGTTACCCCGAACAAGCAGGCCGGCGCGGGGCCGCTGGGCCGCTATCGCGCGATCCAGCAGGCCGCGGCCGGCAGCGGGGCGCGCTTCCGCTACGAGGCCACGGTGGGCGCCGGCCTGCCGGTGATCACCACGCTGCGCGATCTGGTGGATACCGGCGACCGGGTGACCTCCATCGAAGGCATCTTCTCCGGCACGCTGGCCTGGCTGTTCAACAAATATGACGGGACGCTGCCGTTCTCCGAACTGGTCGCGCAGGCCAAGGCAATGGGCTACACCGAACCGGACCCACGCGATGACCTCTCCGGCATCGACGTGGCGCGCAAGCTGGTGATCCTCGCCCGCGAGGCGGGCCGCGAACTGAGCCTGGAGGACGTGGCGGTGGAGAGCCTGGTGCCGGACGCCTTGCGCGACGGTGGCATCGACGCCTTCATGGCCGGGCTGCCGGCCGTCGACGCGGCGTTCGCCCGTCGGCTGGCCGAGGCGCGCGGGCGTGGCAACGTGCTGCGCTATGTCGCCCAGTTGCCGCCGGATCGCGCGCCGAGCGTGGGTCTGGTTGAAGTGCCGGCCGACCACGCCTTTGCCAACCTGCACCTCACCGACAACATCGTGCAGTTCACCACCGGGCGTTATTGCCAGAACCCGCTGGTGGTGCAGGGGCCGGGCGCCGGGCCGGAAGTGACCGCGGCCGGCGTCTTCGCCGACCTGCTGCGCGTGGCGGTGGGCGAGGGCACGCGACTGTGAGGACGCAGGCGAGGGCCTTCTCGCCGGCTTCGGTCGGCAATGCGGCGGTGGGATTCGACATCCTCGGGCATGCCATCGCCGGGGTCGGCGACACGGTGACGGTGCGGCGTATCGAGGCGCCGATAGTGCGCATCGTGGCCATCCGCGGCGCCACGGTGGAGCTGCCCACCGTGGCCGAGGACAACACCGCCGGCGTGGCGCTGATCGCATTGCGCCAGGCGCTGGCGTTGCCGTTCGGCTTCGAGGTGGAGATCGACAAGGGCATCCCGCTGGGTTCGGGCATGGGGGGCTCGGCCGCCTCCTGCGTGGCCGCGCTGGTGGCGGCCAATGCGCTGCTCGATGCGCCGTTGTCGGCGCAGGCGCTGTATCCGTTCGCCTTGGCGGGCGAAGCGGTGGCCAGCGGAGGACGGCACGGTGACAACCTCGGCCCGATGCTGCTCGGCGGGCTGGTGCTCGCCACCGCCGACCGGCTGGTGCGCATCCCGGTGGCCGACGCCTGGCACAGCCTGCTGGTGCATCCGGATGCCGTGCTGGAAACACGGCGCGCTCGCGCGGCCTTGCAGGGCGATTACCGGCTCGGCGAGTTCGTCGAACAGAGCGCCAACCTCGCGCTGGTGCTGGCCGGTTGCCATGCCGCCGATGCCGAACTGGTGCGTGCCGGCCTGCGCGACGTGCTGGTGGAGCCACGCCGCGCGCCGCTGATCGCCGGCTTCGCTCCCGCCAAGCAGGCGGCGCTGGCGCACGGCGCGATGGGCGCGAGCATTTCGGGCGCCGGTCCGAGCGTGTTCGCCTGGTACGAAACGCGTGCGGCTGCCGAAACCGCTGCCCCGGCCGTGCAGGCCGCGTTCGCGACAGCCGGCTTCGACAGCCAGGCCTGGGTGTCGCCGCTGGCCTGTCCCGGCGCGCACCTGCTCGACTGACCCCTTCCTTCCTCCGGAGCTTCGATGAACTTCGTATCCACCCGTGGCGCCGCGCCGGCCGCCACCCTCAGCCAGGCACTCGCCGCCGGCCTCGCGCCCGATGGCGGCCTGTACGTGCCGCAGGCGCTGCCGGCGCCCCGGGAATTCGCCCCCGGCAGCGACCTGGCCGCCAGCACCGCGACCCTGTTGCAGCCGTTCTTCGATGGCGACCCGCTGGCCTACGTGCTGCCGGACATCTGCACGGAGGCCTACGCATTCCCCGCGCCACTGCGCGCGCTCGCCACGCCCGGCGACCACGTGCTGGAGCTGTTCCATGGCCCGACCGCCGCCTTCAAGGATTTCGGCGCGCGTTTCCTCGCCGCCTGCCTGCGCAGGCTGCCACGCGCCGATGCGCGCACGCTGACGATCCTGGTGGCCACCTCTGGCGACACCGGCGCGGCGGTGGCGGCCGCGTTCCATCGCCAGCCCGGCGTGCGGGTGGTGGTGCTGTACCCGGACGGGCGTGTTTCGCCGCGACAGGCGCACCAGCTGGGCTGCTTCGGCGACAACATCCATGCGCTGCGCGTGGCCGGCGCATTCGACGATTGCCAGGCGATGGTCAAGCGCGCGCTCAATGACGAAGCCCTGCAAGCCAAGGTGCCGCTGAGCTCGGCCAACAGCATCAGCCTGGGCCGCTGGCTGCCGCAAATGGGCTACTACGCCGACGCCGCGCTGCGCCACAAGGCGGCCACCGGACGCGTGCTCAACCTCGTGGTGCCCACCGGCAACCTCGGCAATGCCTTGGCGGCGATCCTCGCGCGCCAGCTTGGCATCCCGCTCGGCCGCATCGTGCTGGCGACCAACGCCAACCACGTGCTGCCGGATTACTTCGACGGCGGCGAGTACCGCCCGGCGCCCAGCGTGCCGACGCTGGCCAACGCGATGGACGTCGGTGCGCCGAGCAATTTCGAGCGCCTGCGCTGGTTGTATGACGGCGACGATACGGCGTTGCGCGGCGCCTTCCAGGCGGTGTCGGTGGACGATGCGACCATTCGTCACACATTGGCCGAGCACTATCGCCGGTATGGCGAGGTGTTCTGCCCGCACACCGCCACGGCCGTGCACGTGCTGGAAACCCTGCGTTCCCAGGGCGCCGAAGGCGACTGGGCGGTAGCGGCCACCGCCCATCCGGCCAAATTCGAGAGCGTGGTCGAACCGTTGATCGGCGCGCCGGTGCCGGTTCCTGAATCATTGGCGGCGTTGCTGAACCGGCCGGCACGGGCCGAGCCGCTGCCGGCGGAGTATGCTGCGCTCCGACACTGGCTGGCCGCCTGAGCGGCAGCCGAACACGGGCGCAGGGAAGCCTTGGGAGCCCGGGGTGTCGTGGCCATATCGGCGTTTCCCGGGGAGCTGGACGGATTCGGTTTCTCCTGCCATTGCAGATGACAGGTGTTCGTCCATGCGCGCTTTGCTGAAAGTCACCACCATCGCCGCCCTGTGTGCGCTCGCTTCGGCAGCCACCGCCAAGTTGGCGCCTTCCACGCAGCGGCTCGCCGAGCTGGCGCCGACGCCGGCGGCGGCCCCGCCGGCTGCGTCATCCGTCGCCAATGCCACCGCGACGGCGGGGGGGGCGCTGGTCGAGGCGCTCGCCCACCAGGCGCCGACCATCGATCCCCACGTCCTGAGCCTGGCCACCGAAGCGCTGCAGTGCGCGCGGCGCCACCAGCAGGTGGGCGAGGACGCGGTACTGAGCGTGATCGACTATTCGCGCCCGTCCACCGAGCGCCGCCTGTGGGTGTTCGACCTGGCCCGCCAGCGCCTGCTGTTCCAGGAGTGGGTCGCGCATGGCCGCAATACCGGCGACAACCTCGCCGCGCGCTTTTCCAACAACGACGGCAGCTACATGTCGAGCATCGGGGCGTTCACCGCGCAGGAGACCTACACCGGGCACAACGGTTATTCGTTGCGCCTGAAGGGCCTGGAACCGGGCTTCAACGACAACGCGCGCGGCCGCGCCATCGTCATCCACGGCGCGCCGTATGTGAGCGAGGCGGTGATCCACAGCCAGGGCCGGCTCGGCCGCAGCCTGGGCTGCCCGGCCGTGCGTCCGGCGATCGCCAAGCAGCTCATCGACACCCTGCAGGGCGGCTCGTTCGTGTTCGCGTATTACCCGGACAGCCAGTGGCTCAAGCGCTCGCAGCTGCTGATGGCCGACTGCGGCGGCGGGCAGCTGGCGCAGGCCGGGCAGGCGGTCGCCGCCCAGCACTGAGGCCCGGGGCCGCGATCAGGCGATATCGCCCGCCAGGCGCTGCAGCCCGGGAAGGTCCAGGATCTGCACCTTGTGCAGTTGGGGCAGGGCGATCAATCCCTGCTGGCGCAGCTTGGTGAAGGTACGGCTCACCGTTTCCATGGTCAGGCCGAGGTGGTCGGCGATATCCCCGCGACCCATCGGCAACATCACCACGTCGGTGGGATGTCCCGAAAGCGCACCGCGTGCGCCCAATCGCAGCAGGAAATGCGCCAGCCGCTCGCTGGGCTGCAGGCGTGCGAGCAGCAGCCCGGCGTCCTGCGCGGCGGCCAGCTCCATGCTGGTGCGCTGCATGAGCTTGCGCTCCAGCTGCGGGTAGCGTTCGCGCAGGCGCCGCATGTCCGCCAGCGGCGTGCGGCAGGCACGGCTTTCGCTGATGGCCTCGATGTCGTGGCGGTGACGCAGGGTTTCGGTCAGGCCGACGTAGTCGCCAGGCAGCACGAAGCCGGTGATCTGGCGGCGGCCGTCGGGCAGGGTGCGCACCAGGCGCAGGGCGCCGTCGGTCACGGTGTAGACGTACTGCCGGGCATCGCCGGCGCGCGCCAGCGTGGCGCCGGCGGCCAGCTTCAGCGGCTGCGTCACCTGGTCCAGCGCGGCCATTTCATCGCCGGTAAGCGCCGAGCACACGGCCCGGCCGCGAACGCCGCAGTGGGCGCATTCCAGTACCGGGGAGCCGTCGCCACCGCCGGCGCTGGCCGGCGTGCAGGGCGTTGGCGTGGCAAGGGCTGGCCGATACATGGGCACCGGTGCGCTGTGGAGGAGGCCTTCATCATACGCCATGCCGTGCACGGGGCCGGCAGCCGGTAGAATTGTGCGTTCTTGTTCCCCCCTTATCGTCGTCGCAGGAGTTCCACCAGTGATCAAGCCCCGTACGCCGCCCGGCATCATGGAACTGCTGCCGCGCGAGCAGATCGCGTTCCAGCGCATGCTGGACGTCATCCGCCGCAACTACGAGCGGTTCGGGTTCCTGCCAGTGGAAACGCCGGTGTTCGAGCTGTCGGACGTGCTGCTGACCAAGTCCGGCGGCGAGACCGAGCGCCAGGTGTACTTCGTGCAGTCCACCGGCGCGCTGGCCAACGCCAAGGCCGACGAAAGCGGCGAGGGCGGCCTGCCGGAGCTGGCGCTGCGCTTCGACCTCACCGTGCCGCTGGCGCGTTACGTCGCCGAGCATGAGCACGAGCTGGCCTTTCCGTTCCGCCGCTACCAGATGCAGCGCGTGTACCGCGGCGAGCGCGCGCAGCGCGGCCGCTTCCGCGAGTTCTACCAGTGCGACATCGACGTGATCGGCAAGGATGCGCTGAGCATCCGCTACGACGCCGAGGTGCTGGCGGTGATCCACGCGGTGTTCTCCGAGCTGGAGATCGGCGAGTTCGCCATCCAGCTCAACAACCGCAAGCTGATGCGTGGTTTCTTCGAAAGCCTGGGCGTGGCCGAGGGCGAGCGGCAGCTGGCCGTGCTGCGCGAGGTCGACAAGCTCGACAAGCGCGGCGAGGACTACGTGCGCGAGACGCTGACCGGCGCGGAGTTCAACATCCCGGCGGCCGAGGTGGAGAAGATCCTGGACTTCGTGTCGTACCGCTCAGCTGGCCACGCCGACGCGCTGGCCAAGCTCGACACCCTGGCATCGCTGGCCGCCGATGAGGGCTCGGCCCTGGCGCAGGGCGTGGGCGAACTGCGCGACGTGCTGGCACTGGTGAAGGCACTGGGCGTACCGGAAAGCGCCTACTGCCTGAACTTCTCCATCGCCCGCGGCCTGGATTACTACACCGGCACCGTCTACGAGACCCTGCTCAAGGACCACCCGCAAATCGGCTCGATCTGCTCGGGCGGGCGCTACGAGAACCTCGCCAGCCATTACACCAAGTCGAAGTTGCCGGGCGTGGGCATCTCCATCGGCCTGACCCGCCTGTTCTGGCAGCTGCGCGAGGCCGGGCTGATCGCCGGCATCGAGGCCAGCAGCGTGCAGGCGCTGGTGGCGCTGATGGACGAGCAGCAGCTGGATGATTCGCTGGACATCGCCCGCCGCCTGCGCGCGGCCGGCATCAACACCGAAGTGCAGATGGAGCCGAAGAAGATCGGCAAGCAGTTCCAGTACGCCTCCAAGGCCGGCATCCGCTTCGTGGTGCTGGCGGGCGAGGAAGAGCGCGCGCGTGGCGTGGTCGCGGTAAAGGACCTGGCGCGCGAGCAGCAATTCGACGTGGTGCGGACCGAACTGGGCGACACCCTGCGGGTGGAACTGGAGCAGGCCAAGGTCATGTGACATCGCTACCCGGTGGGTGGCCCCTGGCGGCCCCGTTGCCTCCCCGACTGCGGGAGAGGCAACGGGGCCGTCGGCGTTTCGGGGGGCTGGACCTGAATCCACGGGGCGTCCGGGGGAAGGCGCGGGTTGCCCCCGGCCGGACTTTGTAATAACGTACTAGCACGCTATTACATTAATGCGATGAAACAACGACCCGCCACTGTTGATGCGCAGGACGCCCAGGTCTCCCTCCAGGCCCTGGCACATGCGCTTTCGCGCCTGGACGCCCCCGAGGACGTGCTCGCCTTCCTGCGCGACCTGTGCACCCCGGCCGAACTGGAGGCGCTGTCCGATCGCTGGCGCGTGGTGCCGCTGCTGCTCAAGGGCGTGCCCTACCGCGAGATCCACGACCTGACCCAGGTCAGCGTGACCACCATCGGCCGCGTGGCGCGGACGCTGGAATACGGCGCGGGGGGCTATGCCGCCGCGCTGCGGGCGCAACGCGCCGAAACCACCGAATCCCACTGAGATACCTGCAATGACTGCTTCCCAGGCGAGCCCGGCACGTGACCGGCTGCGAATCGCCATCCAGAAAAGTGGCCGCCTGGCCGAACCGGCGCGCAGCCTGCTCGCCGCCTGCGGCCTGAGCTGGCGGCAGAGCCGCGACAAGCTGTTTTGCTACGGCGAATCGCTGCCGGTGGACCTGCTGCTGGTGCGCGACGACGACATTCCCGGCCTGATCGCCGACGGGGTGTGCGACCTGGGCATCGTCGGCCGCAACGAACTGGACGAGCAGGCCGCCGAGCGCCGCCGCAACGGCATGCCCGACGCCTACCAGTCGCTGCGCGGCCTGGGCTTCGGCCAGTGCCGTCTGATGCTGGCCGTGCCGGAGGAGTGGGAGTGGCGTGGCGTGGAACAACTGGCCGGCCTGCGCATCGCCACCAGCTACCCGTCGATCCTGGCCGGTTGGCTCGAACGCCAAGGCGTGGAGGCGCAGGTGGTGGAACTGTCCGGCTCCGTGGAGATCGCCCCGCGGCTGGGTACCGCCGACCTGATCTGCGACCTGGTCTCCAGCGGCGCGACCCTGGCCGCCAACCAGCTCAAGCCGGTGGAAACGCTGCTGGAAAGCGAGGCGGTGCTGGCGGGGGCGACCCGCGAGCCGAACGACATGCGTGCCGGCCTGCTGGCGATGTTGCTCAAGCGCGTGGATGGCGTGTTGCACCAGCGCGACAGCAAGCTGCTGATGTTCCGCGCCGCCGGCGAGCAGCAGGTGGATGCGCTGCGCCGCCTGCTGCCCGATGCCGACCCCATCGAGCGCCTGCCCGATGATGGCAGCGGCGCGCTGCGCTTGCAGACCATGTGCCATGGCGCGGTGACCTGGCAGCGGCTGGAGGAACTGGAACGCGCAGGCGCGCAGGGGCTGACCGTGTTGACCGTGGAGCGCTCGCTCGCATGAACGCCACCATCGCCCCGCAGGAAAACGCCCGCGTCCTGGACTGGTCGCGGCTTGATGCCCCCGCGCGCGCGCAGGCGCTGCTCCGCCCCGTGCAGGTCGTGGCCGCGCAGACCCGTGCAGCCGTCGCCGCGCTGATCGAGGACGTGCGCACGCGCGGCGACGATGCGCTGCGCGAGATCACCCTGCGCTTCGACAAGGTCGAACTGGACGCGCTGGAAGTGGGCGCCGAAGAATTCGCCGCCGCCGAGGCCGCCATCGATCCCGCGCTGCGCGAGGCGATGGTCGAGGCGGCGCAGCGCATCGAGGTGTTCCACCGCGCCGGCATGAGCCGGGACTACGCGGTGGAAACCGCGCCGGGCGTGGTGTGCGAGAAAGTGGTGCGGCCGATTGGCCGCGTGGGCCTGTACGTGCCGGCCGGCTCGGCGCCATTGCCGTCGACCGCGCTGATGCTGGGCGTGCCGGCGCGCCTGGCCGGCTGCCGCGAGGTCGTGCTGTGCACACCGCCGCGCGCCGACGGCAGCGCCGACCCGGCCGTGCTGGTCGCCGCGCGCCTGACCGGCGTGGGCCGTGTGTTCAAGCTCGGCGGCGCGCAGGCGATTGCCGCGATGGCGTTCGGCACCGCCAGCGTGCCCGAGTGCGACAAGTTGTTCGGCCCCGGCAACAGCTTCGTCACCGAAGCCAAGCAGCAGGTGGCGCAATCCGGCGCGGCGGCGATCGACATGCCCGCAGGCCCCTCCGAAGTGCTGGTGATTGCCGATGCGGGTGCCAACCCCGCGTTCGTCGCCGCCGACCTGCTTTCGCAGGCCGAGCATGGTCCCGACTCGCAGGTGCTGCTGCTGTCCGACAGCGACGCGCTGATCGCCCGCGTCCAGGACGAACTCGCCCGCCAGCTGGCGCAGCTCTCGCGCGCTGACATCGCGGCCCGTGCCCTGGCGCAGTCGCGACTGATCCGCGTGCCTTCGCTGGATGAGGCCTTCGACATCAGCAACCGCTATGCGCCCGAGCACCTGATCCTCGCGCTGCGCGAGCCCCGTCCGTGGCTGGCGCGCGTGGAAGCAGCCGGTTCGGTGTTCCTGGGTGACTACACGCCCGAAGCACTGGGCGACTACTGCAGCGGCACCAACCACGTGTTGCCGACCAGTGGCGCGGCGCGTGCCTACAGCGGCGTGAGCGTGGCCAGCTTCCAGAATTTCGTCAGCGTGCAGAGCGCCAGCCGTGCGGGCATCGCGGCCATTGGTGATTGCGCGCTGCGCCTGGCCCGCGCCGAGGGTCTGGACGCCCACGCCCATGCCGTGGCCCTGCGCATGGAGCAGGCCGCATGAGCGCTTCATTGCTCGAGCTGGTACGCCCGGACTTGCGCGGCTTCGCCGGCTATTCGTCCGCGCGCAGCGCCAAGGTGCAAGGCGAGGTATGGCTCAATGCCAACGAATCGCCGTGGGCCAATCCGGCCGACCTGTCGGGCCGTTGCCAGCGCTATCCCGCGCCACAGCCGCCCGCGTTGCGCCAGGCGCTGGCGTCGCTGTACGGCTGCGCGCCGGACCAGCTCCTGATCGGCCGCGGCAGCGACGAGGCCATCGACTTGCTGGTGCGCGCGCTGTGCCGCCCCGGCCGCGATGCGGTAGTGGTCACGCCGCCGGTGTTCGGCATGTACGCGGTGAGCGCGCGTCTGCAGGATGCGCCGTTGCGCGAAGTGCCGCTGCGCGATGGCGCCGAAGGGCTGCAGGCGGATATCGACGCGATCATCGAGGCGGCTCAGGCGTCCGGTGCACGCCTGGTTTTCCTGTGCTCGCCCTCCAACCCGGCCGGTTCGAGCATTGCGTTGGCGGAGGTCGAGCGCACCGCGCGCGCGCTGCAGGGGCAGGCGCTGGTGGTGGTGGACGAGGCCTATGTCGAGTTTGCCGACGCGCCTTCCGCCATCGGCTTGCTGGGGCAGCACGAGAACCTCGCCGTGTTGCGCACGCTTTCCAAGGCGCATGCGCTGGCCGCGGCGCGGATCGGCTGCGTGATCGCCGCGCCCGAGCTGATCGCCGTGCTGCGTGCCTTGCAGGCACCGTACCCGGTACCGCAGCCGTGTGCCGATCTCGCCCTCGCCGCACTGGCGCCCGACGCGCTGGCACGCACCGCCGAGCGGGTGGCCGAGGTGCGGCGCGAACGCGAACGCCTGCAGGTGGCGTTGGCGGGCGTACCGGGTGTGCGACGGGTGTATCCCTCGCAGGGCAACTTCGTGCTGGTGCGTTTCGAGGATGCCGAATCGGCCTGGCAGGCCCTGTTGTCCGCGGGCGTGGTGGTGCGTGACCAGCGCGCCGCGCCGCAGCTGGGCGATGCCCTGCGCATCAGCATCGGCACGCCCGAGGAGAGCGCCCGCGTACTCGCCGCGCTGGGCGCGCGCCAGGAGGTGGCCGCATGAAGCCGATCCTGTTCGTGGACCGTGACGGCACGCTGATCGAGGAGCCGGCCGATTTCCAGATCGACCAGTACGAGAAGCTGCGCTTCGTGCGCGGCGTGATCCCGGCGATGCTCAAGTTGCGCGATGCCGGCTACGAATTCGTCATCGTCACCAACCAGGACGGGCTGGGCAGCGAGGGCTACCCGCAGGCCGCGTTCGATGGCCCGAACGACCTGATGCTGCAGGTATTCGAAAGCCAGGGCATCGTGTTCCGCGAAGTGCTGGTGGACCGTAGCTGGCCGCAAGACAACGCGCCCACCCGCAAGCCGGGCATCGGGCTGATGCTGCCTTACCTGCAGGACCGCACCATCGACTGGGCGCGCTCTGCGATGGTGGGCGACCGCCTGACGGACATCCAGTTCGCCGACAACCTTCGCATCCGCGGCTTCCAGCTGCGCACCGAGCAGTTCGGCGGCGAGTGGAACTGGGCGGGCATCGCGCACGAGCTGGCCGATGCCCCGCGACGTGCGCGCGTGCAGCGGAACACCAAGGAGACCAGGATCCGCGTCGAGCTTGACCTGGATCGCGTCGCCGAACCGCATACCGCCACCGGCCTGCCGTTCTTCGACCACATGCTGGAGCAGATCGGCAAGCACGGCGGCTTCGCGCTGGATATCCGCGCCGAGGGCGACCTGCACATCGACGAACACCACACCATCGAGGACACCGGCCTGGCGTTGGGGCAGGCGCTGCGCGAGGCGCTGGGCGACAAGCGCGGCATCGGCCGCTACGGCTTCACCTTGCCAATGGACGAAACGCTCGCCAGCGCCGCGCTGGATTTCAGCGGCCGCCCTTACTTCGTGTTCGAAGGCGAGTTCAAGCGCGAGCGCGTGGGCGACATGCCGACCGAGCTGGTGCCGCACTTCTTCCGCTCGCTGTGCGACGCGTCTGGCTTGAACCTGCACCTGACCGTGCGCGGCGAGAACGACCACCACAAGGTGGAAGGCTGCTTCAAGGCGTTGGCGCGGGCGTTGCGCCAGGCCATCCGCCGCGAGGGTACCGCGTTGCCCTCGACGAAGGGGGCGCTGTGAGCCGCGTCGCGCTGGTCGATGCCGGTGGCGCCAACCTCGGTTCGGTGTCCTACGCGCTGGAGCGCCTCGGGGTCCAGGCCACGCTGGTGCGTGATGCCGCCGGGCTGGAAGGCGCCGAGCGGGTGATCCTGCCGGGCGTCGGCGCCGCGCCGGAGGCGATGCGCCGGCTGCACGCGCAGGGACTGGTGGAACCGCTACGCCGCTTGCAGGTGCCGTTGCTCGGCATCTGCCTGGGGATGCAGCTGCTGTTCGAACGCTCGGAAGAAGGCGATGTCGAATGCCTGGGCCTGCTGCCGGGCGTGGTGCGCCGGCTGCATCCGGCACTGGGCATTCGCGTGCCGCACATGGGCTGGAACCGCCTGCTGCCGTTGAGCGAATCGCCACTGCTCGACGGCCTGCCGCCGCGGCCCTACGCCTACTTCGTGCACAGCTACGGGGCACCCGTGACCCCGCATACGGTGGCCGCCTGCGATCACGGTGGCCTGTTCACCGCGGTCGTGCAGCATGGCCTGCATGCCGGCGCGCAGTTCCACCCGGAGCGCTCGGCCGGGACCGGTGCACGCATCCTGAAAAACTTCCTGGAAATTCCCGCATGAGTTTCACCGTCTATCCCGCGCTGGACATCCGTGGCGGCCGCGTGGTCCGGCTGCTGCAAGGTGACTACGCGCGCGAGACCACCTACGGCGACGACCCGTTGCCACGCGCACAGGCGTTCCTGGACACCGGGGCGCGCTGGATGCACCTGGTCGACCTCGATGCCGCCCGCGCCGGCGGCTACACGCTGGCGCCGCTGCTGCGCGCGATCGCCGACACCGGCCTGCAGGTGCAGACCGGTGGTGGCATCCGCGCACGCGAGGACCTCGACCGTCTGTTCGACGCCGGTGCCGCACGCGTGGTCATCGGCTCGCTGGCCGTGCGTGAGAGCGCCAAGGTCATCGAATGGCTGCATGCATTCGGGCCCGAACGCATCACCGTGGCGCTGGATACGCGCCAGGACGCACAGGGACGCTGGCGCCTGCCGGTGCAGGGTTGGACCGATACCGCCGGCGAAGAACTCGACGTGCTGGCGCGCCGCTACGCCGATGCCGGGCTGCGCCACCTGCTGTGCACCGACATCGCGCGCGACGGCATGTTGTCCGGCCCGAACATGGATCTCTACGCGCAGCTGCGCGAATGGGTACCGCAGCTGCAGGTACAGGTCTCCGGCGGCGTGCGCGACCTGGGCGACGTGGCCGCCGCCCGCGCCGCCGGCTGCGCCGGCGTCGTGCTGGGCAAGGCGCTGCTGGAAGGCCGCCTGGACCTTCGCGAGGCACTGGCATGCTGAGCCGCCGCATCATTCCCTGCCTGGACGTGCGCGACGGGCGCGTGGTCAAGGGCGTGCGCTTCCGCGACCACGTGGACATGGGCGACATCGCCGAACTGGCGCTGCGCTATCGCGACGAGGGGGCCGACGAACTGGTGTTCTACGACATCGGCGCCAGCCCGCAGGCACGTTCGGTGGACGTGCAATGGATCGAGCGCGTCGCGCGCCTGATCGATATCCCGTTCTGCGTGGCCGGCGGCATCGGCGACGTGGAGACCGCCCGCCGCGTGCTGCATGCCGGCGCCGACAAGATTTCGGTCAACTCGCCCGCGCTCGGCAGGCCGCAGCTGATCGCCGAACTGGCCGAGGCCTTCGGCGAGCAATGCGTGGTGGTGGGCGTGGATTCCATCCGCGAGGCCGATGGCGAGTGGCGCGTGCGCCGCTACACCGGCGATCCGGACAAGACGCAGGCGTTGTCGATCCGCACGCTGGACTGGATCGACGAGGCGCAGCGCCTGGGTGCCGGCGAGATCGTGCTCAACTGCATGGACAGCGACGGCGTGCGCCGCGGCTACGACCTCGTGCAACTCGGCCAGGCGCGGGCACGCTGCCGCGTGCCGCTGGTGGCCTCCGGCGGTGCCGGAGAAATGGCGCACTTCGCCGACGCCTTCGAGCAAGCCGACGTCGATGGGGCGCTGGCTGCCAGCGTGTTCCACAGTGGCGCCATCGCCATTCCCGCACTCAAGCGCTACCTGCGCGAACGCCAGATCGAGGT
Organism: Pseudomonadota bacterium; assembly: GCA_023386795.1. GTDB lineage: Bacteria > Pseudomonadota > Gammaproteobacteria > Xanthomonadales > Xanthomonadaceae > Stenotrophomonas_A. Next base: position 3,344 of record JAEWJB010000123.1, on the reverse strand, counting down.
CCGTGATGTCCAGTGAACGTGATGCCCGGCTGGATTGGGGCAAGGGCGACGGGCTCCTGCCGGTGGTGGTGCAGGACGCCGCCAGCCTGCGGGTACTGATGCTGGGCTACATGAACGCCGAAGCGCTGGCCGCCACGCGCGCCAGCGGCAAGGTCACCTTCTACAGCCGCAGCAAGCAGCGCCTGTGGACCAAGGGCGAAAGCTCCGGACATTTCCTCGAAGTCGTTTCCATCGACCAGGACTGCGACGACGACACCTTGCTGGTGCTCGCGCACCCGCGTGGCCCGACCTGCCACCTCGGCCGCGCCAGCTGCTTCGCGGACGCGCCGGGCAATTTCCTCGGCACGCTCGATGCGCTGGTGGCCGAACGCGAGCGAGAGCGGCCCGCCGGCAGCTACACCACCTCGTTGTTCGAGAGGGGCACGCGGCGCATCGCGCAGAAGGTGGGCGAGGAAGGCGTGGAAACCGCGCTGGCCGCGGTCGCGCAGGGGGACGAGGAGCTGATCGGCGAGTCGGCCGACCTGCTGTACCACCTGCTGGTGCTGCTGCGTGCACGGGGGCTCGGCCTGGCGGAGGTATTGCAGTTGCTGGAAACGCGCCACCGCTGAGCCGCCAGATATGGCCTGCGGGCTGTCATCGCCGCGACGCTACAATCTTTCCCGGCAATCCATGGGAACGAGCATGAAGCGACAGGCGGCGATGGCGCTGGCGACCCTGCTGTGGCTGGGCGCGGCACAGGCGGCGGGGACCACCGCCAGCGGCACGGTGTACGAGGAACGCGATGGCCAGCCGGGCCGCGGCACGCGCGATGCGGGCCTGCCGGGCGTGCAGGTCTCCAACGGGCAGGACATCGTCCTCACCGATGCCAAGGGCCATTACCAACTGCCGGTACGCGATGGCCAGGTGGTGTTCGTCATCAAGCCCGACGCCTATCGCTTCGCCGACGCCGCCGATGGCCTGCCGGCGTTCTGGCGGATGTACGCGCCGGAAGGCGGGCCGACGCTGAAGTACGCCGGGATCGCACCGACCGGGCATCAAACCGACGGCTGGGACTTCGCCCTGCAGCGCGAGAAGCCCGCGCCGGGCGATGGTTTCCAGATGCTGGTGTTCACCGACCCGCAGGTCGTTCGCGATGCCGACGTGGGCTATTACGACAAGGACATCGTGCAGCCGTTGCTGGGCAAGACCGCCGCCCGCCTGGGCACCACGCTGGGTGACCTGTCCAGCGACGACCCGCGGCTGTACCCGGCGTTGAACCGCGTCACCACCCAACTGGGCGTGCCGTGGTTCCATGTGCCGGGCAACCACGACGTGAACTATGACGCGACCGACGACATGGCGTCGCTGACCAGTTGGCGCGCGATCTACGGACCGGACACCTATGCGGTGAACGAGCAGGGTGCCAGCTTCGTGTTCCTGGACGACATCATCTTCAAGCCGGGCGCCAAACCCGGTTATACCGGTGGCCTGCGCGAAGACCAGTTCGTCTTCCTCGAGAACTACCTGCGCACGTTGCCCAGGCAGCGCCTGCTGGTGCTGGGCATGCACATCCCCCTGTTCGACGCCGAGCCGGGCCGCGAGACCTTCCGCCATGCGGACCGGGCACGCCTGTTCGCGCTGTTGCGCGACTTCCCGCATGTGCTGGTGCTCAGCGGCCACAGCCACAACCAGCGGCACTACTACCACGGCGCCGCCGAGGGGTGGAGCGGGGCGGCGCCGCTGCACGAATACAACGTCGGCGCGGCATGCGGCGCGTTCTGGTCCGGGGTGAAGGATGCCGCCGGCGTCCCCGACGCGACCATGTCCGATGGCACGCCGAACGGCTACGCGGTGCTTACGGTGCGTCCGCAGGGCGCCTACGCGCTGGACTACCACGCCGCGCGCGACCCCGACGACGCGCAGATGTACCTGCACGCGCCCAAGGTGTTGCGCAAGGGCGCGTATCCGGCGTGGGGCTTCTACGCCAACGTGTTCATGGGCCAGGACGACACGGCGGTGGAATTCCGCGTGGATGGCGGCGAATGGAAGCCGATGAAGCGCGTCCTGTTGCCCGATCCGCGGCTGACCGTGGAGAACGCGCGCGACGACCTTGCCGAGACGCTGCGCGGCGATGACCGCTCGCCCGAAGCGACGCCTTCCCCCCACCTGTGGCGTGGCACGTTGCCCACCGACCTGGCACTGGGCGAACACACCGTCGAGGTACGCGCGAAGCTGCCGAACCGCGAAGCCACGGCGAAGACGACTTACCGGCTCGCCGTCAATCACTGACCGGCGGTGCTGGATGCCGGTGGGTGGCCCGGAACAAGAACGCCTCCACGAGGGAGGCGTTCTGCAAGGGGCCCTGGCGGGCGCGCGATGGCTGGCGGGCTGGCCCGACCGCTGCTGGCGATGGCTGGCGCGGTGCGGGCATTCTAAAGACCTGCCCGCGCACACGACGAAATACGAATTCCTTTCACTTGGCGGCGGTGGCCGCCTGCTTCGCCACGGGCGGATACGGATACGGTACCGGCGCACCGGCCTGCAGCCCGGCGCGCCAACGCGCCAATGCCGCACCGATGCGCTTGCCCTGCGAGAGCTGCGGCAGCGAAGGCCGTTCGCCCTCGGCGCGCTCGCGCGCGGTGATCGCGCCGGTGGCCAGGCGGTAGGCCGCGACGAAATCGTCGGTCTGGTTCATCGCATCGATCAGCCACGCCTGCCCGAAATAGGTGGCGTTGGAGGTATTGCCGCAGCCGAACGAAGGCCGGTCCGCGCGCGCGGCGGTGATGACCAGCGTGTCGGCTGAGCGCAGGCGCGGGATGAAGCCGCCCGAATAGCAGGCCGACAGCACGATCACCCGATGCTTGATCCCTGCATCGTCCAGCGCCTGGCGCAGGTCTTCCGGGGAGATGTAGTCGTAGCCGAACGGCCCGGCGTCCACGTACAGCGCCGGGTCCTCGGTACCGTGGGTGGAGGCGAACAGCAGCAGGATGTCCTCGTCGGGATCCATCAGCGCGCCGATGCGGGCCAGGCCGTCGTAGAGGTTGTCGTAGGTCGCCAACGGCGCGTAGCGCTGCTGGCCGATGTTGTCGGCGGCATTGACCAGTGCCAGCGCGTGGCCGCGACTGTCGAAGCGCTCGCTGAAGAGCTGGCGCAGGTAGAGCACTTCGTTGCGGAACACCGGATCGCTGCCGTCGCCGGCAAAGCCCAGCACGTACAGATCGCTCACGCCGGGACGCTGCGGCGTCAGCGCGGCCAATGCGGCGGCGAGCTGCGGCGGGTCGAGTGGATCGTCGGGGGCGAGCGCGTCTTGCGCGCCGGCGGAAGAATCGGCCGCGCCGGTCAACAGCAGGGCTGGCGACAGGGCC
>JAEWJB010000102.1 GCA_023386795.1 Pseudomonadota bacterium | reverse complement strand
TCAAGAACATGGCCGCCTCGCTGTTCAAGCACGAGCTGATCAAGACCACCCTGCCGAAGGCCAAGGAACTGCGCCGCGTCGCCGAGCCGCTGATCACCCTGGCCAAGGTCGACTCGGTCGCCAACCGCCGTCTTGCCTTCGCTCGCCTGCGCGACGCCGAGGCCGTGGGCAACCTGTTCACCATCCTGGGCCCGCGCTACGCGACCCGTCCGGGTGGCTACCTGCGCCTGCTGAAGTGCGGCTTCCGTGCCGGCGACAACGCGCCGATGGCGTACGTCGAGCTGGTCGATCGTCCGGCCGCTGTCGCCGAGGAAGTGGCCGAGTAATTCGCGCCCGCCTTGTCGCATCGAAGAGAAGCCCGGCCCTGCCGGGCTTTTTCTTTGGCTGGCCGCCGCGGGCGTGGCCGTGGGGACGACGATGGTCGATAATCGGGCCCGATCGTTCCGAGAGCCGCATCAATGAATCCATTGCGTTGGAGCTTCCGCGCCCAGTTCCTGCTGGGGTTTCTGATCTGCGTCGCCCTGCTGGGTTACGCGATCTACCTGCAGCTGCATGACGGCCTGGAGCCTTGTCCGTTGTGCATCTTCCAGCGGATCGCCTTCGCTGCCCTCGGCGTGATGTTCCTGCTGGGTGCGCTGCACGCCCCGCGCGGCAGGGGCGGGCGGAAGATGTATGGATTCCTGGCTTTCGTCGCCGCGGCCGCCGGTATCGGCGTAGCCGGTCGACATGTCTGGTTGCAGGTGATGCCGCGTGATGCGATGTCTTCCTGCGGTCCCCCCCTGAGCTTCCTCAGTGAGACGATGGGGCCGTTCGAAGTCCTGCGCACGGTCCTCACCGGCACCGGTGACTGCGGCAATGTCGACTGGCGTTTTCTGGGCCTGAGCATGCCGATGTGGAGCTTGGTGTGGTTCCTGCTGCTGGCCGCATGGGCCTTGTATGCGGGCTTCCGCGCGCGCGGCCCGCGCAAACTGTTCTGACGTCGCCTGCGCCACTTTCCCGGAGTCACGACCATGCACCAGCCCCATTCCCCGCAGCCGGTAAATCTGCCCGCGCAATGGTCGCCGCGCAGTTGGCGCGAGCGTCCGGCCCTGCAGATGCCGACGTATCCCGATGCCGGTGCGCTGGAGTCCGCACTGCAGGAGTTGGGCCAGCTCCCGCCGCTGGTCACTTCCTGGGAAATCTTCGCGCTCAAGCGGCAGCTGGCCGAGGCGCAGGAGGGCAAGCGCTTCCTGTTGCAGGGAGGGGACTGCGCGGAGAATTTCGCCGAGTGCGATTCCAATACCATCTCCAACCGTCTCAAGGTGCTGCTGCAGATGAGCCTGGTGCTCGTCCACGGCCTGCGCCTGCCCGTGATCCGCGTGGGCCGCTTCGCCGGCCAGTACGCCAAGCCGCGCTCGGCCGACACCGAAACCCGTGATGGCGTGACCCTGCCCAGCTATCGCGGTGACGTGGTCAATGGGCCGGCGTTCACCGAGGCGGCACGCGTGCCGGATCCGCAGCGCATGATCACCGCGCATTCGCGTTCGGCGATGACGATGAACTTCGTGCGTGCGCTGATCGATGGCGGCTTCGCCGACCTGCACCATCCCGAATATTGGAACCTGCAGTGGGTGGGCTGCTCGCCGCTCGCCGAGGATTACCAGAAGATGGTCGCGTCCATCGGCGATGCGGTGCGCTTCATGGAGACCTTGTCCGGCTCTGAAGTGCACAACCTCAATCGCATCGATTTTTATACCTCGCACGAAGCGCTGTTGCTGCCTTACGAGGAGGCGCTGACCCGCCAGGTGCCGCGCCAGTGGGGCTGGTTCAACCTCAGCACGCATTACCCATGGATCGGCATGCGCACCGCCGCGCTGGATGGCGCCCATGTCGAATACCTGCGCGGTGTGCGCAACCCGATCGCAATCAAGGTGGGTCCTTCCGTGCAGCCGGACCAGCTGCTGCGCCTGATCGATGTCCTGAATCCGGACGACGAACCTGGCCGCCTCACCTTCATCCACCGCATGGGCGCCGCACAGATCGCCGAGAAACTGCCGCCGCTGCTGGACGCGGTGAAGCGCGATGGCCGCCGCGTGTTGTGGGTGTGCGATGCGATGCACGGCAACACCGAAAGCACGGGCAACGGCTACAAGACGCGCCGTTTCGACAACATCCGCCAGGAAGTCGAAGCATCGTTCGACCTGCACGCCGCAGCGGGTACCCGCCTGGGCGGCGTACATCTGGAGCTCACGGGCGAGGATGTCACCGAGTGCACGGGAGGCGCGCGCGAGCTGACCGAGCGCGACCTGGAGCGGGCCTACCGCTCCACCGTCGATCCGCGCCTGAACTACGAGCAGTCACTGGAGATCGCGATGGCGATCGTGCGCAAGCAGCAGCAGGTCGCCGCCCCCCTGCACGGTTGAACGTGCAGCGATGACGCTGCGCTCATGGCGCTGACGGCATCCTCGGTTCCGTGGCACGGAATGGAGGATAGGGTTTGGCCATCGACTGGAACCTGCTGCGCGATTACGCAGCCCCGTTGGGAGTCGGCGCACTGGCCGGGCTTGTCGCCTGGGCCCTGATGACCTGGCTGTTTCGCCGCAGCCGGGGTCGCGATTACCGGCGTGCGCGCATCGCCCGCGTGGTCAGCCTGCCGCTGGCCTTCGCGCTGCCGTTGCTGTTCCTGCGCATCGCCAGCGAAGCCACCCCGCTGTCGGGAAGGCCGCTGGAGATGCTGCAGCAGTTCCTGCACGTAGGCCTGGTCGGTTGCGTGACCTGGTTGCTGGTGCGCGCCGTGGCCGCGGGCGAGAAGGCGATCCTGCGCGAGCATCCGATCGACATCGCCGACAACCTGGCCGCGCGCCGCGTGCAGACCCAGACCCGCGTATTGAGCCGCGTACTGATGGGCGCGGTGATCCTGCTCGGCGTCTCCATCGTGCTGCTGACCTTTCCGCAGGTGCGCCAGATCGGCAAGACGCTGCTCGCCTCGGCGGGCATCGTCGGCCTGGTGGCCGGTATCGCGGCCAAGCCGGTGTTCGGCAACCTCATCGCCGGCCTGCAGATCGCGCTGACCCAGCCGATCCGGCTCGACGACGTGGTGATCGTGGAAGGCGAGTGGGGCCGCATCGAAGAGATCGGCAGCTCCTACGTCGTGGTGCGCATCTGGGATGAGCGGCGCATGGTGGTACCGCTGTCCTGGTTCATCGAGAACCCGTTCCAGAACTGGACACGCCGCAGCGCCGACCTGCTGGGCACCGCGTTCCTGTGGCTCGACTACCGCACGCCGATGGAAGAGGTTAGGGCCGAGCTCGAGCGTATCTGCCACGAAGCCCCTTTGTGGGATGGCCGCGTATGCGTGACGCAGGTGACCGACACGAGCGAGCAGTCGATCCAGGTGCGCCTGCTGGTGAGTGCTCGCAATTCCGGCGATGCCTTCGACCTGCGCTGCCAGGTGCGGGAAAGGATGATCGACTTCCTCACCCGCAAGCATCCCTATGCCCTGCCGCGCCTGCGTGCGGAAGTCACGGAGGGGGCCGATACGCTGCCGCGCCGGCCGCGCGTGCAAGCCGACGACGTGCGTTCGCCGGGCGCGGAAGATGGTGCGCCCGCTATCGTGCCTGGCGAGCCGCCGCCCGCCTCGTAGCCGTGCGTCAGTGCCTGTTCCCGCCTTCGGCGGCGGTGGAGGGCAGGAAGCGCGGCGGTTTGCGCGCGCCCGTAAGCTGCTCGTAGGCGTAGCCCAGTTCGAGCAGCCGCGGCTCACTCCAGGCAGTACCCATGAACAGCAGGCCGACTGGCAGGCCGTTGATGTTGCCCATCGGCACGTTGAGGCTGGGGTAGCCCGCCACCGCTGCGGCACCGTAGTTGCCGCCCGGGAAATCGTCGCCGTGCACGGGGTCAGTCACCCATGCGACGCCGGTGGTCGGCGCAATCAAGGCATCGAGTTGCTGCGCCTGCAACGCCGCATCGATGCCGAGCGGGCCGGCCAGACGCCGTGCACGGGTGCGCGCGGCAATGTACTCGGGCGCGTTGAGCCCTGCTTTGGTGGCTGCTTGCTCGAACAGCTCCTGGCCGAAGTGCGGCATCTCGCGTGCCGCGTTCTCGCGGTTGAAGGCGATCAGCGCATCGAGGTCGCGCAGCGGCGCGTCATGTGCGGCGAGGTACCGGGCCAGGCCGGCCTTGAATTCGTATAGCAGCAGGGTCTGCTCGTCGGCATCCCACTGACCGTCGGTGGGGATCTGCGCATCGACGACCGTGGCGCCTGCGTGCCGCAGCGTCTGGACGGCGGCATCGAGCGCGGCGGCCATCGCCGGGTTTTCGGTGAGCCGGCTGCGCAGCACGCCCAGGCGTGCGCCCTTGAGCGCATCGGGCCTCAGGCGCGCGGCGTAGTCGTAGACCGCCAGCCCGGGACGTGCGGCCGTGGCGGGGTCGGCCGGGTCGCGTCCGGCGATGGCGCCGAGCAGCAGGGCCGCGTCGTCCACGCTGCGGGTCATCGGGCCTGCGGTGTCCTGGCTGAAGGAGATCGGCACGATGCCGTCGCGGCTGACCAGCCCCACAGTCGGCTTCAGCCCGACCAGTCCGTTGACCGCCGAAGGACAGACGATGCTGCCGTCCGTCTCGGTGCCAATGCCGACCGCCGCCAGGTTGGCCGAGATCGCCGCGCCGGTGCCGGCGCTGGACCCGCACGGGTTGCGGTCGAGCGCGTACGGGTTGCGCGTCTGGCCGCCCTGGGCGCTCCAGCCGGAGGTGGAGTGCGATGAGCGAAAGTTCGCCCACTCGCTGAGGTTCGTCTTGCCGAGAATCACCGCGCCGGCCTGGCGCAGGCGCTGCACCAGAAAAGCGTCGCGCCTGGGATGCAGGCTGGCCAGCGCCAGCGAGCCGGCGGTGGTGGCCATCGGGACGGCGTCGATGTTGTCCTTGAGCAGCACGGGAATGCCGTGCAGCGGTCCACGCACATGGCCGGCACGCCGTTCCGCGTCGAGTGCGGCGGCCTCTTTCGGTGCGTCGGGATTCAGTGCCAGCACGGAGTTCAGGCGCGGACCTTCGCGGTCGATCTCCGCGATGCGTTGCAGGTAGGCACGGGTCAGCGTCGTGCTGTCGAGCTCGCCCCGGGTCATGCGTGCCTGCAGGTCGGCGACGTCGAGTTCGGCGTAAGGGAATGGGTTCGCGACGGCCGGGACCGACGGCGACTGTGTATCGGTCTTCGCCGTGGGCGCAGGTTGCTGGCAGCCCGCGGCCAGCAGGCAGGTGGCGATCAAGGGCAGGGCGGCCAGGCGCATGGCGGTTTCCCGGGAAACTCGCCGCAGGCTAGCGAGGCGCCGCGTGCTTGGCAACGCGGCCAGTAGCCGTCATCAACGGCGCGGATGCCGACGCACGAGATCGCGCGCGAGCACGGCGATGACCAGCAGGTTCACCGCCAGCACGCTCCACGAAGCCCAGCCCGGATGGCGCACGATGGCGTAGATGTCGAACGGCAGGTAGAGCGCGGCCGAGAGACAGCCGAGCCAGGAAGCCCAGGCCTTCGCCCGCCACAGGCCCCAGGCCTCCACGACGTGCAGCAGGCCATAGGCGAAGATGCCCGCCGCGGCCATGTGGACCGCGTCGGGACTGATCATCTTCAGAAGCGAGGGCAGGGCGCCGTGATCCGGGTCGAGGTTGAATCGCCGGATCAGGTGGCTGATCGCGCCCTGCAAAGGCAACGGTCCCAGGATTTCCAGGCCGGTAGCCGCCAGCACCGCCAGCAGCCCCTTGCACGCCTCGAACAGCGCGATCAGGTGCAACCCCGGATGCGCGTGCGGATCCGGGTTGTAGGGCTTGTCGGTCACGGGGCCGGAGCGAAAGACCTTACGCGGCGCGGCCAGCGCGCTTGCGCTCGTTCTCGGTGAGGTGCTTCTTGCGCAGGCGGATTTCCTTCGGCGTGATCTCGACCAGTTCGTCGTCGTCGATGAAGTCCAGGGCCTGCTCCAGCGAGAACTTGATCGCCGGGGTCAGCTGGATGGCGTCATCCTTGCCCGAAGCGCGCATGTTGGTCAGCGGCTTGGTCTTGATGGCGTTGACGGTCAGGTCGTTGTCCTTGGAGTGGATACCGACCAGCTGGCCTTCGTACACGTTGTCGCCTTCGGCGGCGAACAGCTTGCCGCGCTCCTGCAGCGGTCCCAGCGAATACGCGGGGGTGGCGCCCGGGGCGTTGGCGATCATCACGCCGTTCAGGCGCTTGGCGATGGCGCCCTGTTCCTTCGGGCCGTAATGGTCAAAGACGTGGAACAGCAGGCCGGAGCCCTGGGTGAGGGTCTTGAACTCGTTCTGGAAACCGATCAGGCCACGCGCCGGGATCATGTAGTCCAGGCGCACGCGGCCCTTGCCGTCCGGCTCCATGTTCTTCAGCTGGCCCTTGCGGGTGCCGAGCTTCTCCATCACGCCACCCTGGTGGATTTCCTCCACGTCGATGACGAGCTGCTCGATCGGCTCCATCAGCTGGCCGTCGATTTCCTTGATGATCACTTCCGGGCGCGAGACGGCCAGTTCATAGCCTTCGCGGCGCATGTTCTCGATCAGCACCGACAGGTGCAGCTCGCCACGGCCGGAGACCAGGAACTTGTCGGCGTCCTCGAGCTGCTCGACCTTCAGCGCGACGTTGTGCACGGTCTCGCGCTCCAGGCGGTCCTTCAGCTGGCGGCTGGTGAGGAACTTGCCGCCCGACAGGTCCTTGTTGCCGGCGAACGGCGAGTTGTTGACCTGGAAGGTCATCGAGATGGTCGGCTCGTCCACGGTCAGGGCCGGCAGCGCCTCGGGCGCTTCCAGGGCGGTGACGGTGTCGGAGATGGTCAGCTCCTGGATGCCGGAGATGGCCACGATGTCACCGGCCTCGGCGCTGTCCTGCTCGATGCGCTCCAGGCCCAGGAAGCCGAGCACCTGCAGCACCTTGCCCTGACGCTTCTTGCCTTCGCGGTCGATGATGGCCACCGGCATGTTCTTCTTCAGCGTGCCGCGCTGGATGCGGCCGATGCCGATGACGCCAACGAAGTTGTTGTAGTCCAGCTGGCTGATGCGCATCTGGAACGGGCCTTCCGGGTCGACTTCCGGCTTGGGCGCATGCTGCATGATCGCTTCGTACAGCGGGGTCATGTCGCCGTCACGCACGTTCTCGTCCAGCGAGGCGTAGCCATTCAGGGCCGAGGCGTAGACGATCGGGAAATCCATCTGCTCCGGGGTGGCGCCGAGGCGGTCGAACAGATCCCACACCTGCTCCACCACCCACTCCGGGCGGGCACCGGGGCGGTCGATCTTGTTGATGACCACGATGGGCTTGAAGCCCATGGCGAAGGCCTTCTGGGTCACGAAGCGGGTCTGCGGCATCGGGCCGTCCATGGCGTCGACCAGGATCAGCACGGTGTCCACCATCGACAGCACGCGCTCGACCTCACCGCCGAAGTCGGCGTGGCCGGGGGTGTCGACGATGTTGATGCGGTTGCCCTGCCAGGTGATGGCGGTGTTCTTGGCCAGGATGGTGATGCCACGCTCCTTTTCCTGGTCATTGCTGTCCATCACGCGCTCGGCCAGCACCGTGCGTTCGGACAGCGTGCCGGACTGCTTGAGGAGCTGGTCGACCAGCGTGGTCTTGCCATGGTCGACGTGGGCGACGATGGCGATATTGCGGAGGTTTTCGATGGACATGCGGAAGAGGGCCCGGGTGGCGCCAAGACGTGGGAAGTAAGCCGACCATTATACCCGTTGCGCTGCGCCGGGCGATGACAGGGTGGATTTTGGGCTGTTCAGGTTGGTGGGTGGCCGGGTTCGGCCAACTCGAGGCGCTGCCAGGGGGAGGCGGGGGCCTGCTCCCCGACACCCTCTTGGACCCCGGTGGAGGGCCGAAAAGCGGGGTTTCCCTGGGCTGAGGCGCGCACTCATCCTTTAGGCGGAGGGGTGGGTACGGCAGCCGTCAAAACCGGGCGCGGGTGTATCCTATTGAGCTGACGATCGCCCATTAACCCAAGGATTTCCATGTCCGTCATCGCCACTTTCGACACCTCCCGCGGCCCGATCAAGATCGAGCTGTTCGCCGACAAGGCGCCGCTGACCGTCGCCAACTTCGTCAACCTGGCCAAGCGCGGGTTCTATGACGGCCTGAACTTCCACCGCGTGATCGCCGATTTCATGATCCAGGGCGGTTGCCCCGAGGGTTCCGGCCGCGGTGGCCCGGGTTACCGCTTCGAGGACGAGGCCAACAACGGCGTGCGCCACGACCGCGGCGTGCTGTCCATGGCCAATGCCGGCCCGAACACCAACGGCAGCCAGTTCTTCATCACCCACGTGGCCACCCCGTGGCTGGACGGCAAGCACACCGTGTTCGGCAAGGTGATCGAAGGCCTGGACGTGGTGGATTCCGTCGCCCAGGGCGATGTGATCAACAAGGTCACCCTGGAAGGCGACGTGGACGCCGTGTTGGCCGCCAAGGCCGACCGCGTCGCGGAGTGGAACAAGATCCTCGCCGCCTGACGTATTCGCCTCCCCGCCGGCCCGGTCATTCCGGGCCGGTTTGCTTCTTATCCCCACTGATTCGCTTTACAAGCAGAGGAAACACCCATGAAGACCCCCGTACGTGTTGCCGTGACCGGTGCCGCCGGCCAGATCGGCTACGCCCTGCTGTTCCGCATCGCTTCCGGTGAAATGCTGGGCAAGGACCAGCCGGTCATCCTGCAGCTGCTCGAGTTGCCGGTCGACAAGGCCCAGGCCGCGCTCAAGGGCGTGATGATGGAGCTGGAAGACTGCGCCTTCCCGCTGCTGGCCGGCATGGTCGGCACCGATGACGCGGAAGTGGCGTTCAAGGACGCCGACATCGCCCTGCTGGTCGGCGCGCGTCCGCGCGGCCCGGGCATGGAGCGCAAGGACCTGCTGCTGGAGAACGCCAAGATCTTCACCGCCCAGGGCGCGGCGCTGAACAAGGTCGCCAGCCGTGACGTGAAGGTGCTGGTCGTCGGCAACCCCGCCAACACCAACGCCTACATCGCGATGAAGTCGGCGCCGGACCTGAAGCCGGAAAACTTCACCGCCATGCTGCGCCTGGACCACAACCGCGCGCTGAGCCAGCTGTCGGCCAAGCTGGGCAAGCCGGTGGGCGGCATCGAGAAGCTGATCGTGTGGGGCAACCACAGCCCGACCATGTACCCGGACTACCGCTTCGCCACCGCCGATGGCGCGTCCATCGCCGAGGCGATCAACGACCAGGAATGGAATGCCGGCACCTTCATCCCGACCGTGGGCAAGCGCGGCGCGGCCATCATCGAGGCGCGCGGCCTGTCCTCGGCCGCTTCGGCCGCCAATGCCGCCATCGACCACGTGCGTGACTGGGTGCTGGGCAGCAACGGCAAGTGGGTGACGATGGGCGTGCCGTCCGATGGCAGCTACGGCATCCCGGAAGGCGTGATCTTCGGCTTCCCGGTGACCACCGAGAACGGCAAGTACACGTTGGTGAAGGGCCTGGAAATCGACGACTTCAGCCAGAAGTACATCGACAAGACCCTGGCCGAGCTGGAAGAAGAGCGCGGCGGCGTGGCGCACCTGCTGAAGTAAGCAGCGCCCGCAGTGGTACCCCAGGACGCCGGCCTCGCGCCGGCGTCTTTTTTTTGACCTGTCCTGAAGGTAGGGCGGTCTAGGCTCCGCGCGTCCATCCGTGATGAAGGAGCCGGCCATGAAGATCGCATGCATCATGCTGTCGATGGGGTTGCTGGGGGGCAGTGCCACGGCCACGGCCATCGACCTCAAGAGCGCGCAGGACAAGCTGGCCGCGCAGCCGGCTACCCCCACCGCGCAGGACAGCTGGACGCCGCAACCGACCACGACGACCGGACAGGGCGCCAGCGCGCTGACCGGTGCGCTGGGTGGCGGCGCGATGCCGGCCATCAGCTCCGGTGTCGGCGGCAATGCGGCTGGCGTGCTGCAGTACTGCATCAAGAACAACTATCTGAGCAGCGACGCGGCGAGCGGCGTGAAGGACAAGCTGATGGGCAAGGTCGGCGGCCAGAAAGAGCAGAAGGCCGGTTACGACAAGGGCCTCACCGGCGTGCTTTCCGGCAGCGATGGCAAGACGCTGGACATGAATTCGATACCGAGCAGCGTGCGCAAGAAGGGCTGCGACTACGTGCTGTCGAATGCGAAATCGCTGATCTGAAACAACGCGCCTGGCATGGCGCGGGCGAACATGTTGCGCGAGGCGATCCATGCGACCAAGGTCGCAGGGATCGCGTCGCGCCCCCGGCCTATGCTGCGGCAAGCAGCCAAGGGTTCTGGGAGGGGCCGTATGCGCTACGAGGACATCTATCGCCGTTCGATCGAACAGCCCGAGGAATTCTGGGCGGAGGCGGCCCAGGCCATCCATTGGCACAAGCCCCCGCAGAAGATCCTCGAATACGACAAGCCGCCGTTCCGGCGCTGGTTCGTCGGCGGTGAAACCAACCTCTGCTACAACGCGGTCGACCGCCACTTGGCCGATCGCGCCGACCAGCTGGCGCTGGTCGCCATCTCCACCGAAACCGGCGTCACCCGCGAGCTCACCTATGCCGAGCTGCATCGCGAGGTGAATGCATTTGCAGCGGTGTTGAAGTCACTCGATGTGGATCGCGGCGACCGCGTCGTGATCTACATGCCGAACATGGCCGAGGCCGTGTTCGCCATGCTCGCCTGCGCGCGCATCGGTGCGATCCACTCGGTGGTGTTCGGCGGCTTCGCGGCACACAACCTGGCGCTGCGCATCGACGATGCCAGGCCGAAACTGCTGATCGCCGCCGATGCCGGCAGCCGCGGCGGCAAGGTCATCCCCTACAAGCCGATGGTGGATGCCGCGTGCGCCGAGGCCAAGCACGCGCCGCCGAAGGTACTGCTGGTGTCGCGTGGCCTGGATGCGGCGCAGCCACGTATCGAAGGTCGCGATGTCGACTATGCGCAACTGCGCGCGCAGGTCGGCGATGCCGAGGTGCCGGTCGAATGGCTGGAATCCAACGAGCCGAGCTATCTGCTCTACACCTCCGGGACCACCGGCAAGCCCAAGGGCGTGCAGCGCGACGTCGGCGGTTATGCGGTGGCCATGGCGCAGTCGATGCGCACGGTGTTCGACTGCGCGCCGGGCCAGGTGATGTTCTCCACCTCCGATGTCGGCTGGGCGGTCGGGCATTCCTACAACGTGTACGGGCCGCTGATCGGCGGCTGCACCTCGCTGCTCTACGAAGGGCTGCCGACGAACCCGGACCCGGGCATCTGGTGGGCGTTGTGCGAGCAGTACGGCGTGCGCACGATGTTTTCCTCGCCTACCGCGATCCGCGTGCTGAAGAAGCACGACGTGGATTTCATTCGCCGCCATGACCTCGCGCAGCTGAAGTACCTGTTCCTCGCCGGCGAACCGCTCGACGAACCCACCGCCACCTGGATCAACGGCGCGCTCGGCAAGCCGGTCATCGACAACTACTGGCAAACCGAAACCGGCTGGCCGGCGTTGACGTTGCTGCCGGGTGTGGAAATGAAGCCGGTGAAGTTCGGCTCGCCCGGCTTTCCCAACCTCGGCTACCGCATGAAGGTGATCGACGAGCAAAGCGGGGCGGAGGTCGCGCCGGGGCAGAAGGGCGTGCTGGTGATCCAGCCGCCACTGCCGCCTGGCTGCATGAGCACGGTGTGGAACGACGATGCGCGCTTCCTGCAGAGCTATTTCAGCCACTTCAAGGAATTGCTCTACAGCTCGCTGGACTGGGCAATCCGCGACGAGGACGGTTACACCTTCATTCTGGGGCGCACCGACGACGTCATCAACGTGGCTGGCCACCGCTTGGGCACGCGCGAGATCGAGGAGGTCATTTCCGGCCATCCCGGCGTGGCCGAGGCGGCGGTGATCGGCATGCACGACGAACTCAAGGGCCAGGTGCCGGTCGTCTTCGCCACGATGAAGGTGGCGCCGCAGGACCCGGCGGGCACCGCGCTGGCATTGCAGAAGTGCGTGGCCGACCAGCTGGGCGCGGTGGCGCGTCCAGCCTACGTCTACATCGTCAACGCGCTGCCCAAGACCCGCTCGGGCAAGCTGCTGCGCCGCTCGCTGCAGGCCTTGGCCGAGCGCCGCGACCCAGGCGACCTGTCCACGTTGGACGACCCGGGCGCGCTGGAGGAGATCCGCCGGGTCCTGGGCCCCTAGCGCCTCCCTGTCGCTCGGGGCGGCCGGCAGACGCCACCGCCCCGGATGCTGCTACGCTTGTCCCCGGCGCGCGGAGAGGCGCGCCTACAGGGGGAGGGGACAACATGGGTTTTGCAAAGACCGAGGCGGGCCGCCAGGAGATAGAGGCGCGCACCCGTCGTTTACCGGCCGCGCTGCGTTCGATCCTGCTGATGGTCGACGGACAGCGCAGCGACGCCGAGTTGCGTTCATTGATCGAAGGCCTGAAGGCGCCACCCGACGCGCTCGAGCAGCTGCACGACATGGGACTGATCGCCGATACCTGGAACCTGGCCACCGGCAAGCCGGTCGCCCGGGCATCGGTATCGGCATCGGCCTCGGTTTCCAACGCCGGTGCCACTGCGGCGACGCCAGCGGCCGGCCCGGCATCGGCGCCGGCTCCTGCGGTCGAGGCCGGAACGGAACCGCCGCGCGACATGGCCAGCGAGTACCGATGGCTTCACGACCGCATGAGTGGCGCGGTAGGTCGCTATCTCGGCCTGAAGGGCTACTTCCTGCAGCTCAAGGTTGAACGCTGCACCGATGTCGCATCCCTCCAGCAGGTGTTGCCCGATCTGGAGGCGGCCCTGCGCAAGGCGCGCGGCGATGCCTTCACCGAGCAATGGCTGGAGGAAACCCGCCAGCCCGTGTCGTCCTGAGGACGGCACGGGCCTGATCGCAGGTCAGGACAGGCCTTCTGCCTTGAGCGCGGCCTGCACGTCGGCATCTTCGCTCATGCGGGTGAAGAACGCGGCCAGCGCATCCAGGCCGGAGAGGTCCACGCCCACGCGCTGCGCCCAGCGCAGCGTCACGAACAGGTAGGCGTCCGCGCCGGAGCGTTCGCCGGCCAGCCAGGTGTGTTCGCGCAGGCGCGCGTCCACACGCTCGTACAGCCCGCGCAGCTTCTTCAGTGCGTCCTGCTTGCTCAGGTCGATGTACTTCTCATCGCCCAGATAGGCCGTCGCACCGAAGATCGGCTTGAACGCGGGATGCAGGTCGGCGTTGACGAAGGCGATCCAGCGGGCGATCTCGGCCCGGCCGCGCGCGCTGCCGTCGCCGCCCAGGCCCGACAGCGGGGCGGTATCGGCGATGTAGCCCAGGATGGCGGCGTTCTGGGTAAGCACCCAGTCGTCCACGGTGAGCACCGGGACGGCACCGGCGGGATTGAGCTTCAGGTACGCCGGGGCCTTCATGCGCTCGGCGTCCATCACTTCCAGCTCGAAGGGCAGGCCGGACCAGCGCAGCACGATATGGTCGGCCAGCGAGCAGGCGCCGGGCTTGGTGTAAAGCTTCATGGGAACTCCGCGGTAGATGGACCGCGCATTATCCGCATGAACCCCGGTGATGGCAGCGCGGTGCCGGCGCACGTTGCGTTGCGGCCGGCACGCTTGCTTTCCCTTGGGCGCGTCAGGACGCGCGCGGGCGCAGCTTCTGCACTCTATAAAAGGTGTGATCGCCGATCGTCGCGACCTGGTAGGCGTTGCGCCAGCTCGGGCTGGCGATCGCACTGGCGGCGAAATGGCTCGCCCCGGGCACGATCTCCTTGCGCTGGCCCACTGGCAGCGCCCAGTTCTCCTCGGCGGCGAAGGCCACGCCGACGGCCTTGTTCCAGGCGGCGTTGTTCCTCAGCTCGGTGCCGGGGGCCACGATCGTCGGGGCGAACTGTTTGCGGGCAGTGACCACCTCGCACATCGAATCGCCCCACAGGCCACTGTCGAGGCGGCGCAGGGCGACCTCGGCGACGGCCTGCTGGCCGCGAAGGGTCTGGTCGCGGGCTTCCAGGTACACGGTGGTGCTCAGGCACAGCGAATCGGCGGCCGGCTGCGGCAGCAGCTGCGACAGCCAGAGAATCCAGGCCAGTTTCATGGGACTCCTTGCTCCGTATGGGTCGACACCGGCTTTTCCTCCAACGCGGGGCGGGAGCAGGGCGGGTCACGACTTGGCGTCATGGGGAGGCGGCCAGACGGGCCGCCCGGGTTCCGGCCGGAATGTGAGGGGGCCGGGGGGGCCGCCGAACTGGGGGCGGCCCGAAAGTGCGCGCAAGGTAGACGGCCATCACGCAACGCCGCGTGAATACGTCAGCTTGACATCCGGCCCGGCGGCCAGCCCCGGAACTGCCCGGGGCGGGGACGGCAGGCCGTCCCGCGAAGCGTGGCGGCCGCTTGCCGGGCCGTCACGCGGGGCCGCTCAAAGGCGGGCGGCGAGGCGGCTGCCCTGGTCGATGGCCCGCTTGGCGTCGAGTTCGGCGGCCACGTCGGCACCCCCGATGACGTGCACCGAAGCCCCCGACGCCTGTAGCGGGGCCAGCAGCTCGCGTCGCGGCTCCTGGCCGGCGCAGATCACCACATGGCCGACCGGCAGCGTCTGTTCCTGGCCGTCAACGCGGATGTGCAGGCCTTCGTCGTCCACGCCCAGGTACTCCACCCCGCCGAGCATCTTCACGCGCTTGGCCTTCAGCGTGGCGCGGTGAATCCAACCGGTGGTCTTGCCCAGGCGGGCGCCGGGTCGACCGGGGCTGCGCTGAAGCAACCACACCTCGCGGGCCGGGGCCTCCGGCCGCGGCGGCACCAGCGCGCCGCGGGCCTCGAAGCTGGGGTCCACGCCCCACTCGGCCATCCAGCGGCCCGTATCGAGCGAGGGCGATTGACCGTGATGGACCAGGAACTCGCCCACGTCGAAGCCGATGCCGCCGGCGCCGATGATGGCCACCTTGTCGGCCACGTCGACGCGGCCAAGCAACACGTCCAGGTAGGTGACCACCTTGGAATGGTCGGCGCCCGGGAAATCCACGCCGCGCGGGGTGATGCCGGTCGCCAGCACGATCTCGTCGTAACCGGCCAGGTCGGTGGCGGTCACCGGCTGGCCCAGCCGCTGCTCGACGCCGGTCGACTCCAGCTCCTGGCGGAAGTAGCGCAGTGTCTCGTGGAACTCCTCCTTGCCGGGGATACGCTTGGCCACGTTGAACTGGCCGCCGATCTCGCTGGCCGCGTCGAACAGCGTGACCCGGTGGCCGCGGCTTGCCGCCACGGTGGCACAGGCCAGGCCGGCAGGGCCCGCGCCTACCACCGCGATCCGGCGCGGCTGCGCGGCGGGCAGGTAGTTGAGCTCGGTCTCGTGGCCGGCGCGCGGGTTGACCAGGCAGCTGACCAGCTTGTTGTCGAACACGTGGTCCAGGCAGGCCTGGTTGCAGGCGATGCAGGTGTTGATGGCCTGGCTGCGGCCGGCACGCGCCTTGTTCGCCCATTGCGGGTCGGCCAGCAGCGGGCGGGCGAGGGAGACCATGTCGGCACCGCCGCTGGCGAGGATGCGTTCGGCCACCTCGGGCATGTTGATGCGATTGGTCGCCACCACCGGCAGCCCGACTTCCGGCTTCAGCTTGGCGGTGACGCCGGCGAAAGCCGCGCGCGGCACGGACGTGGCGATGGTCGGCACGCGCGCCTCATGCCAGCCGATGCCCGAATTGATGATCGTCGCGCCGGCTGCTTCCACGGCTTTGGCCTGGGCGATGATCTCTTCCCACTGGTTGCCTTCGTCCACCAGGTCCACCAGCGACAGCCGGTAGATGATGATGAAATCCGGCCCGCAGGCCTCGCGGATGCGGCGCACGATTTCCACCGCGAAGCGCATGCGCCTGGCCGCGTCGCCGCCCCACGCATCGTTGCGGCGGTTGGTGCGCGGCGCCGTGAACTCATTGATCAGATAGCCTTCCGAGCCCATCACCTCCACGCCGTCGTAGCCGGCTTCGCGCGCCATGCGCGCGGCATGGGCGTAATCCTTGATCTGCCGCTCCACGCCGCGGGCGGACAGCGCGCGCGGGGTGAACGGATTGATCGGCGCCTTCAGCTTCGACGGCGCGACCTGCAAGGGGTGATAGGCATAGCGACCGGCATGCAGCAGCTGCAGGCAGATCTTCGCGTCGTGCGCATGGACCGCCGCGGTGAGCTGGCGATGCGGGCGACCTTCCCATGGCCACGACAGCTTGCCGCCAAACGGCTTCAGCCAGCCGGCCACGTTGGGCGCGAACCCGCCGGTGACGATCAGCCCCACGCCGCCTGCGGCGCGCTCGGCGAAGTAAGCGGCCAGGCGCGGGAAATCGCGCGCGCGATCCTCTAGGCCGGTGTGCATCGAGCCCATCAGCACGCGATTGCGCAGGCGGGTGAACCCCAGGTCCAGCGGTGCGAACAGATGCGGGAAGGCGGTCGAATCGGAAACGGGCGTCTCGGCGGGCATATGGATACGCTGGCGTACGGATGCCCCCATTGTCGGGGATCGGCCGGCGTTCGCAAAGCCCGGCCGCGCGCAGGCGGCGGCCGGGGGAGGGGGTCACCAGCCAGCCAGCGCCAGCTTGCCGATGGTGCGCCCCGATTCGAGGCGCCGGTGCGCCTCGCGCAGGTTGGCGGCGTTGATCGGCCCCAGCACCTCGGTCAGGGTAGTGCGCAGCTCGCCGGCGTCGATCAGGCTGCCCGCGCGGCCGAGGATGCGGTGTTGCTCGACCATGTCCTCGGTGCGGAAACGCGCCCGGGTGAACATCATTTCCCAATGGATGCCGATGCACTTGGCCTTGTAGGGATCGCCGATGCGCAGCGCGCCGGACGGCTCCACGATCAGGCCCACGTGTCCCTGCGGCGCCACCAGCTCACCCAGTGCTTCCCAGTAGCGGTCGGTGTCGGCCAGGTTGATCGCCGCATCCACCGCCTCGATGCCCAGCGCACGTAGCTGCGCAGCCAGCGGCTCGCGATGGTCGATGACATGGTGTGCGCCCATCTGCCTGCACCACGCCACGGTTTCCTCCCGCGAGGCGGTCGCGATGACCTCGAAGCCGGCGTGCCGCGCGAGCTGGATGGCGATGGAACCCACGCCGCCAGCGCCGGCGATCACCAGCAGGCGTCGCCCGCGGTTGTGCACGTCGTCGAAGCGATACGGCATGCGTTCGAACAACAGTTCCCATGCGGTGAGCGTGGTGAGCGGCAATGCGGCAGATTGCGCGAAATCCAGCGTGTCCGGCTTGCGCCCGACGAGGCGTTCATCCACGAGCTGGAACTGCGCATTGGCACCGGCGCGGGTGATGTCGCCGGCGTAGTACACCTCGTCGCCCGGTACGAAAGCGGTGACATCGGGTCCCACCGCCTCGACCACGCCGGCCGCGTCGTAGCCGAGCACCTTCGGCTGCGCTTCGACGTGCGGCTTGGGTGCGCGGACCTTGGTGTCGACGGGATTGACCGATACCGCGAGCACGCGCACGAGCAGGTCGTGGCCAAGCGGCGCAGCGGGCGCGGGAAGCGTGACGTCTTCCAACGAGTGGGGGTCGTCGATCGGCAGATACCGGGTCAGGGCAACGGCTTTCATGGCACCTCCAGGGCCTGGAAGGGGCGGACGCGAACTCCGCCTGGGCCACCAACCTAACCGCTCCGGCAGCGTGCGGCCACCGTGCCCATTCGCCCCGAAAATCGGTCGGGGGATTTTTCACACTGCCCGTCGCGATAATCTGGCGCAGCCTTTCATGAAGCTGTATACGTTGGATTGAGTGGGTTTCCAGCCCCTGCGCGAACGCCCACTTGTTATGTGACCGTTAACGCGGTCTTCACTTAAGCGAGCTTAATCTGCGCCGCGATGGCGTGCGGAACGGCCGTCTGGATGTGACGAGACATCTGAACTGAACCATGCCTCTATCGGTTTTATACCCCCGAAACAAGGAGCTGTATTCATGAACAAGAAAATCCTCACTGCCGCGTTGCTGGGCGGCCTGGCCTTCGCCGGGGCAGCCTCCGCGCAGGAGTTTGATGATCGCTGGTACCTGACGGGTTCGGCCGGTTTCAACTTCCAGGACAGCGACCGCACCACCAATGATGCTCCGTTCGTCACTCTGGGCCTGGGCAAGTTCGTCAGCCCGAACTGGTCGATCGACGGTGAACTGAACTATCAGAACCCGAACTTCGACGCCAACCAGGATCTGAACTGGAGCCAGTACGGCATCTCGTTCGACCTGCGTCGCCACTTCATCCAGGAAGGCCGTGGCTGGAACCCGTACCTGCTGTTCGGCGTGGGCTACCAGAAGACCGAGGAAGAGTACGACGCGTTCCCGAACCCGAACTCCCCGGGCGAGCGCAAGGACGGCGAGTTCGCCGCCAAGGTCGGCGTCGGCCTGCAGACCACCTTCGACAAGCGCGTCGCCGTGCGCGCCGAAGTGGCCTACCGTGGCGACTTCGACGACCAGTCGATCGCCGCCCCGGACGAAAGCTGGTTCGGTGACATCCTGGCCTCGGTGGGCGTCGTGATCCCGCTGGGCCCGCCGCCGGCCGCTCCGGTCGCTCCGGCCCCGGTCGCGCCGAGCTGCGCCGACCTGGACGACGACGGCGACGGCGTCAACAACTGTGACGACAAGTGCCCGAACTCGCAGCCCGGCCAGACCATCGGTCCGGATGGTTGCCCGGTTCCGGTCTCCATCGACCTGAAGGGCGTGAACTTCGACTTCGACAAGTCGAACCTGCGTCCGGACGCCGTGGCGATCCTGAGCGAGGCCACCGAGATCCTGAAGCGTTACCCGGATCTGCGCGTGGAAGTGGCCGGCCACACCGACCTGTGCGGCAAGCCGGACTACAACCAGAAGCTGTCGGAGCGTCGTGCGACCGCGGTGTACAACTATCTGACCCAGAACGGCGTTGACGCCGGTCGCCTGCAGGGTCCGATCGGTTACGGCGAGAGCCGTCCGCTGGAGTCGACCCCGGATACCTTCCCGGCCTGTAAGAGCGAGAAGAACCGTCGTACCGAGCTGAACGTCCAGAACTAATCGGACGCTTCATGCTTCAGGCAAAGCCCGGCGAAAGCCGGGCTTTGTTTTTTTTGCGCGTCAGGCGCGAGCATCGCGAAAAAAACGGGGGCGTGAATGGCGAATCGCGCACCTGCGCACGCTCGCGGCGGTTGAAAGCCCCGTCCGCGCTGCCTACACTCGCCGCGTCACCCACCCCACGGAATTCCGATGCTGCGTATCGCTGCCTTGGCCGGACTGATTGGTCTCGCCCTCGTTCCCGCCGCCCACGCCGCGACCAACTGCGCGCCGTCGCCCGCCGCTGCACCGCTGCCGCTGCCGGCCACGGTGATCGCGCCGGCCTCCTCGGAACTGTTCACCCGCAATGGCCAGCTCGGCATGCCGTCGGGCGTGCTGGCCCAACCGTTCACCAGCGACCAGTCCGTGGATCGCGTGCTGCTGCGCCTGCGCCTGGATGGCTGCCAGGACATCAGCAAGGCCCTGCCGGCCGGAAGCCCGGCCAACCCGAACGACCCGGCGGCCTACAAGCCGCAGACCGCGTTCGACAACACGCCGTGGCGCTTCAACATGAGCCAGGACGGCAAGCGCATGACCGCCGAGGAATTCGACGCCTGGATGAAGGCGCGCGGCGTGCGCGTGGTCAAGGCCCGCCCGACCGCGGCGCCGGCCGCAGCCGCCCCGGCGGCTGACACCAAGCCGGCCGAATCGAAGTAAGCCTGCCGGGACGTGGCCGTGCACCGGCGTCCGCCGCCGGCTTCCCGGCCGCGTCCTTCCGTCCGCGGCATCGCCGCAGGGCCGCGCCATGGGTTGGCGCGCACGCTCTCCAAGCTCGGCGTGTGCTCGCGCACCGAAGCCGCGCGCTGGATCGCCGAGGGGCGCGTGCAGGTCGATGGTCGCCTCGTCCGCGACCCCGAATTCCCGATGACGCAAGCCGGTGACATCGCCGCGCGGCTGCGTGTCGATGGCCAGCCGTTGCAGGGTCCGGCCCGTCATTACGTGATGCTCAACAAGCCGCGCGGCCTGGTCACCAGCACGCGCGACGAGCAGGGTCGCGACACCGTCTACCGCTGTCTTGAAGGGGCTGGCCTGCCGTGGCTGGCACCGGTGGGCCGGCTGGACAAGGCGAGCGAAGGCCTGTTGCTTTTCAGCAACGACCCGCAATGGGCGGCGGCGATCACCGACCCCGAGCGGGGCCCCGACAAGACCTACCACGTCCAGGTAGATGGCCTGCCCACGCCCGCGCAGCTGCGAGCGATGCACGAGGGCATCGAGGACGAAGGCGAACGGCTCAGTGCCCGCCGCATCACCGTCCTGCGCGAAGGCGAGCGCAATGCCTGGCTGGAAGTGGTGCTGGAGGAAGGCCGCAACCGGCAGATCCGCCGCCTGCTCGCCAGCCAGGACATCGGCGTGCTGCGGCTGGTGCGCGTGGCGATCGGCGGCCTGGTCTTGGGCGACCTGGCCAAGGGCGCGTGGCGGCCGCTGAGCGAGCAGGAGTGGCGCGCGCTGGTCGGATGAGCAAGGGGCCGTGGGCCAACCGACGTCCCGGCGGGACGAAGGTGCATGCAACTTGCGGACGGCATCACGCTTGTCGCGTGCACGCACCGGGCAGATCGCGATACGCGCCGCCACGGGCCGCGACGCCGGCCTACACTCGGTCGCATCTCTGGGGAGAGACGACCATGTGGGGACACCGACTGCCGCGGCCGCGTGCCGCTCGACTGACCGCCCTGGCGGGCCTGTTGCTGCTCACTGCGTGCGCCACGCATGGGCCCGCGCCGCAGGCCGGCACGGCGCCGCCGTTGCCGCCCACCGGCGAGCGTGATGCGACGGGCGCCTATCGGTTCAACATGACCCAGCACGGCCGGCGCATGACGGCCGACGAGTTCGATGCGTGGATGAAGGCGCGCGGCATCCGCGTCGCCAAGGGGGCGCCCGTGCCGCCCGCGTCGTCGAGGGCGACTGCGCAGGCCAAGGCACCCGCCAAGCCGGCGCGTGCGAAGGGCGCCGTGGCCACGACGGCCAAGCCGGCCGCGACGAAAGTGTCTGCGGCCAAGCCGGCGCCTGGAAAATCCGGCGCCGCTCCGGCCCCGGCTACCGTGGCCGTCGCCAAGCCGAAGCCCAAGCCGGCGCCCAAGCCGACGGCAAAGGAAGTTTCCCAGGCCAAGGCGCCCGCCCGTCAGGGCAGCGGCGAGGGCTGAGCCCCGCCGCGGGCATCAACCCTTCAACACACCCAGTTCGTGGCCGATGCGGGTGAATGCCTCGATGGCCTGGTCCAGGTGCGCGCGGCTGTGCGCGGCACTGATCTGCGTGCGGATACGCGCCTGGCCCTTGGGGACCACGGGGAAGAAGAAGCCGATCGCATAGATCCCTTCCTCCAGCAGGCGCTGTGCGAAGCGCTGTGCCAACGGCGCGTCGTACAGCATCACCGGGCTGATCGGATGCACGCCCGGCTTCACGTCGAAACCGGCGGCGACCATTTTCTCGCGGAAGTAGGTGGTGTTCTCCACCAGCCGCTCGCGCAGGTCGCCGGCTGATTCCAGCATCTCGAACGCCTTGATCCCCGCGGCCACCACGTGCGGCGGCAGCGAGTTGGAGAACAGGTAGGGGCGCGAGCGCTGGCGCAGCAACTCGATCACTTCCTTCTTCGCCGTGGTGAAGCCACCCAGCGCGCCACCCATGGCCTTGCCCAGCGTGCCGGTGAAGATGTCGATCTTGTCCAGCACGCCCTTGACCTCGGCCGAGCCGCGGCCGGTCGCCCCGAGGAAGCCGGTGGCGTGGCATTCGTCGATGTGGACCAATGCCCCGTACTTCTTTGCCAGCGCAGTGATTTCGTCCAGCGGGGCAATGAAGCCGTCCATGGAGAACACGCCGTCGGTGGTGATCAGCTTGGTCTTGCAGCCCGCCGCGTCGGCGGCCTGCAGCTGCGCTTCCAGGTCGGCCATGTCGCAATTGGCGTAGCGGAAGCGCTTGGCCTTGCACAGGCGCACGCCGTCGATGATCGAGGCATGGTTGAGCGCGTCGGAGATGATCGCGTCCTGCTCGCCCAGCAGCGGCTCGAACAGCCCGCCGTTGGCATCGAAGCAGGCGGCGTAGAGGATGGTGTCCTCCGTGCCGAAGAAATCGGCGATGGTCTGCTCCAGCTGCTTGTGCAGGTCTTGCGTGCCGCAGATGAAGCGCACCGAGGCCATGCCGAAACCGTGGGTGTCCAGCGCGTCCTTGGCGGCCTGGATCACGTCGGGATGGTCGGCCAGGCCGAGATAGTTGTTGGCGCAAAAGTTCAGCACCGTGCGGCCGTCGGCCAGGGTGATCTGTGCCGATTGCGGACTGGTGATGATGCGTTCGGACTTGAACAGCCCCTGCTCGCGAATGGAATCAAGTTCCTCGGCGTAGTGCCGGGTCAGGGAGGCGTCGGTCATGGCGGCTTCGGCAAGGCGGAAAGCGCCTATTTTACCCTGCCGGCCCCGAACGGCCCGCCGCCTCATTCGCAAAGGCTATAAGCCGCGCGTCTTTGGTCATTTCCCCGCGTTGTTGTGCGGTTGCAGCATCGTCGCTCCACGGGCCAAGGGGGCTTGGCCCAACCACTGGAGAGACGGGGAATGCGAGCAGGACAGGCAGGCGGAGGTGCACAGCGTGTGGGACGCAGGACCGGGCTCGCCCTGGCCTGCGCGTTGGCTGCCGTGCCCGGTTGGGCACAGGCCGCCCAGCAGCCCACGGTGGAGGAACTGCAGCGTCGCCTGGAGGCGCTGGAGCGTCGCCTGGGGGCTGCCCCGGCCGAAGCGCCGGCCGGCGAGGGCCTGGCCGACCTGGACCAGCGCCTGCGGGTGATCGAACGCAAGCTGGAAATCCAGGACGAGGAGCGCGTGGCCAAGGCCAAGGAAACCCCGGTGGTGGCGGTCAACGACAAGGGCGCCTCGTTCAAGTCCGCCGATGGCGCCTACGAGGTTCGCCTGCGCGGCCTGCTGCAAGGCGACGGCCGCTTCTATATTGGCGACGATGCGGTACCGCAGAACGACACCTTCCTGATCCGCACCGCGCGGCCGATCATCGAAGGCTCGCTCGGCAAGCTGCTGGCGTTCCGCTTCACGCCCGAATTCGCCGGTGACAGCGCCAGCATCGTCGACGCCTATTTCGACGTGCGCTTCGACCCGGCCTACACGCTGCGCGTGGGCAAGTTCACCTCGCCGGTGGGCCTGGAACGCCTGCAATCCTCCTCCGCGCTGGCCGACACCGAGCGTGCACTCCCGAGCGAACTGGCACCGAACCGCGACATCGGCGTGCAGCTGCAGGGCGATGTCGCCGGGGGCACCTTCAGCTACGCGGCGGGCATCTACAACGGCACCGTCGATGGCCGCGATGCCGTGACCAGCAATCCGGACAACGAATTCGAATATGCCGGCCGCGTGTTCTTCGAACCGTTCAAGAACGCCGCCAATGCATGGTCGGGCCTGGGCTTCGGCATCGGTGCCAGCGTCGGCGACAAGGACGGCGTGGGCAACAATTTCCTGCCGCGCTACCGCACGCCGGGCCAGTTGCAGTTCTTCAACTACCGCAGCACCGTGGCTGCCGACGGCCGCAACCTGCGCTGGTCGCCGCAGGGCTACTACTACCACAACGCCTTCGGCCTGCAGGGCGAATACATCGTGTCGCGACAAGAGGTCGCACTCGGCGCCAACCGGGCGGACCTGGAAAACAAGGCGTGGCAGGCGACGGCCAGCTACGTGCTGACCGGCGAGGACGCAAGTTATCGCGGCGTGACGAGGCCTTCCAATCCGTTCGGCAAGAACGGCGGATGGGGTGCATGGGAAGTGGTGGGCCGGTATGGTGTACTGGAAGTGGATGATGCCGCGTTCCCGCTGTTCGCCAGCGCCGACGTCGCGGCCCGTCGTGCCGAGGCATGGACGTTTGGCGTGAACTGGTATCTCACCAGCAACCTCAAGCTGGTATTCAATTATTCGCAGACGCGCTTCGATGGCGGTGCGCTCAATGGCGCCGACCGCGAAGACGAGAAGGCGGTGATCTCCCGCCTCCAGGTGGCCTTCTGACCATGGAGAAGACTTCGGTGAAGACAATCAAGAAGAACGCGGCCCGCTGGGCCACCCCGCTGATCGCCGCGCTGCTGACCGTCGCGCTGGTGGCGCCGGCCACCGCACGTGACGTGCAGCTGCTCAACGTGTCCTACGACCCGACGCGCGAGCTGTACAAGGACTACAACGCCGCCTTCGCCAAGCACTGGAAGGAAACCAAGGGCGACAACGTCACCGTGGAAACCTCGCACGGCGGTTCGGGCAAGCAGGCACGCGCGGTGATCGACGGCATCGAGGCCGACGTGGTGACGCTGGCGCTGGCCTATGATGTCGATGCAGTGGAGCAGAAGGGCAAACTGATCCAGCCGGGCTGGGAGAAGCGCCTGCCTGACAACAGCGCGCCGTACACCTCCACCATCGTGTTCCTGGTGCGCAAGGGCAATCCGAAGAACATCAAGGACTGGCCGGACCTGCTGCGCTCGGGCGTGTCGGTGGTGACGCCGAACCCGAAGACCTCCGGCGGCGCGCGCTGGAACTACCTCGCCGCCTGGGCCTATGCAGACCGCATCTTCAAGGGCGATCGCGAGCGCATCCTGAACTACATGCGCGCGCTGTTCCGCAACGTGCCGGTGCTCGACACCGGCGCACGCGGCGCCACCACCACGTTCGTCCAGCGCGGCATCGGCGACGTGCTGCTCGCGTGGGAGAACGAGGCCTTCCTCGCGCAGGAGGAACTGGGCCCGGACAAGTTCGAGATCGTGGTGCCGAAGCTGTCCATCCTCGCCGAACCCCCGGTGGCGGTGGTCGACAAGAACGTCGACAAGCACGGTACCCGGGAAGTGGCCGAGGCTTATCTCAAGTACCTGTACTCGCCGGAGGGCCAGAAGATTGCGGCCAAGCACTATTACCGTCCGCGCCATCCCGAGTTTGCCGACCCGGCCGATGTCGCCCGCTTCCCGAAGGTGGAGCTGGTGACGATCCAGTCCGCGTTCGGCGGCTGGGACAAGGCCCAGGCCGAACACTTCGCCGATGGCGGGCTCTTCGACCAGATCCAGGCGAGCAAGTAGCCGATGGCTGTACCTGTCGTTTCCACGCCGCGGCCC
This sequence comes from Pseudomonadota bacterium, assembly GCA_023386795.1. Lineage (GTDB taxonomy): Bacteria > Pseudomonadota > Gammaproteobacteria > Xanthomonadales > Xanthomonadaceae > Stenotrophomonas_A. The sequence goes on along the minus strand of JAEWJB010000102.1, from coordinate 3,879 downwards.
GCGCCGCGGCGCAGGGTGATCCCCGGGTTCGGATTGAGCCTGGGGATCACGTTTGTGTGGCTGGGCCTGATCGTGCTCATCCCGCTGCTGGGGGTGTTCGTGAAGACCAGTGGCCTTGGATGGGCGGGTATCTGGCATGCGTGGACCGAGCCGCGCGTGCTTTCCGCGCTGCGGGTGAGCTTTGGCACCGCGCTGGCGGCGGCGGCATTCAACGCGCTGATGGGAACCTGGGTGGCCTGGGTGCTGGTGCGCTATCGCTTCCCCGGCAAGCGCCTGTTCGACGCGATGATCGACCTGCCATTCGCGCTGCCCACCGCCGTGGCCGGCATTGCGCTCACCGCGCTGTACGGCGGCAACGGCTGGATCGGCCGCTTCCTGGAGCCCATGGGTATCAAGGTGGCCTATACGACGCTGGGCATCACCGTGGCGCTGGTGTTCGTCGGCCTGCCGTTCGTGGTGCGCGTGGTGCAACCGGTGCTGGTGGAATCGGAGAAGGAACTGGAGGAGGCCGCCGCCACGCTGGGTGCTGGCCGCTGGCAGACCGTGCTGCGCGTGGTGTTGCCGGGACTGTGGCCGGCGGTGGTGACCGGCTTCGCGCTGGCCTTTGCGCGCGGCGTGGGTGAATACGGCTCGGTGATCTTCATTGCCGGCAACCTGCCCAACGCCACCGAGATCGCGCCGTTGCTGATCACCATCCGCCTGGAGGAGTTCGACTATGCAGGTGCCACCGCCATCGCGGCGGCGATGCTGCTGCTGTCCTTCGGCGTGCTGCTGCTGGTGAACGGGCTGCTGGGCTGGATGCAGCGCAAGGGACGGGAGTAGGGCACGATGAGCCAGATCGCCTCCGGTCTTTCCGTCCCGCTGCAGGAGTCCGCCATGCCGGTGCGCCGGTCACGCGACATCGCCGCCCGCGCCACCACCGAACCGGGCTGGGCGCGCGTGCTGTTGATTCTCGGCGCGCTGCTGTTCCTGCTCGGCTTCCTGCTGCTGCCGCTGGTGCTGGTGTTCGCCGAAGCGCTGCGCGGCGGCGCGGGCGTGTTCTGGAAGGCGATCAGCGACCCGGACGCACTCGCCGCGATCCGCCTGACCTTGCTGGTCACCGCCATCGTGGTGCCACTGAACCTGGTGTTCGGCGTGGCAGCCGCGTGGCTGGTGAGCAAGCATCGCTTTCCCGGCAAACGCGTGCTGGTCAGCCTGATCGACTTGCCGTTCTCGGTGTCGCCGGTGGTCGCGGGCCTGGTCTTCGTGCTGATCTTCGGCCGCAATGGCTGGGCTTGGCCATTGATCGACGAAGGCTGGCAACTGCACTTGCCCCTGCTGGGCGAGACGCTGATCCAGCTGCCGAGGATCGTGTTCGCCGTACCGGGCATCGTGCTGGCGACCACGTTCGTCACCTTCCCGTTCATCGCCCGCGAGCTGATGCCGCTGATGGAACAACAGGGCAGCGACGAGGAACTGGCTGCGCTCAGTCTTGGCGCGGGCGGTTGGCAGATGTTCTGGCGCGTCACCCTGCCCAATATCCGCTGGGGCCTGCTGTACGGCGTGCTGCTGTGCGGCGCGCGCGCGATGGGCGAGTTCGGTGCGGTGTCGGTGGTGTCCGGGCATATCCGCGGGCGCACCAACACGCTGCCGCTGCACGTGGAGATCCTCTACAACGAATACGCCTACAGCGCGGCCTTCGCCTGCGCCGCGCTGCTGGCATTGAGCGCGCTGGTCACGCTGGCGCTGAAGACTTACCTGGAATGGCGCCATGGCGAATCGCTGGCGTCCAACCACCGTCACTGAGGCGAGCATGGGCATCCGCATCCAACACCTGCACAAGCGTTTCGACCAGTTCGCCGCCCTCGATGGCATCGACCTGGACATCCACCAGGGCGAACTGCTGGCCCTGCTCGGGCCGTCGGGCTCGGGCAAGACCACGTTGCTGCGGATCATCGCCGGGCTGGAAAGCGCCGATGGCGGGCAGGTGTTCTTCGGCAACGAGGACGCTACGCGCATGAGCGTGCAATCGCGCCGGGTGGGCTTCGTGTTCCAGCACTACGCGCTGTTCAAGCACATGACGGTGTTCGACAACATCGCCTTTGGCCTGCGCGTGCGGCGCGGCGAGGCGCGTTGGCCGAAGCAGCGCATTGCCGACCGCGTGCACGAGTTGCTGTCGCTGGTGCAGTTGCATGGCCTGGAGGGCCGATATCCGGCGCAGTTGTCGGGTGGGCAGCGCCAGCGCGTGGCACTGGCGCGCGCGCTGGCGATCGAGCCGCGCGTGCTGCTGCTGGACGAACCGTTCGGTGCGCTGGACGCACAGGTGCGCCGCGAACTGCGCCGCTGGTTGCGCGAGCTGCATGAGCGCACTGGCCTGACCACGGTATTCGTCACCCATGACCAGGAAGAAGCATTGGAGCTGGCCGACCGCGTGGCGATCCTCAATCGCGGGCGCATCGAGCAGCTCGACAGCCCCGCGGCGGTGTACGACCGACCGGCGTCGCCATTCGTCTACGGCTTCGTGGGCGAGGTGAACCGCTTGCCGGGGCGTGCAGGCGGTGGGCAGGTCGAGGTGGCGGGCCACCGCCTGCCATGGCAGGCGGGGGGCGAGGGCGAGGTGGCGCTTTACGTGCGCCCCGAGGACCTGGCGCTGGAAGAGGCCGGCTGGCCGGCGACGGTGGTCTCGACCCAGCGCAGCGGCGCGCGCCTGCGCCTGCGGGCGCGGCTTGACGCGCTGGCGGAGGAAGTGGAGGTGGATCTGCCTGCGGCCGGCGAAGCGTTCCAGGCGGGCCAGCCGTTGCGCCTGGCCGCGCGTCGCTACGGGGTTTTTCCTGCGGGAACGTGACCTTTCCCGGATGCGGCAGGACAAGGCCAAGACACCGGCAGGACAAGGTTTCGGATGAAACAGGCACGAAAGTGACACGGGTGTTGCACTGCAACGAAACCTCGGTTAAGAATCCGTAAAAGACGGATCGACACCGCAGTTTCCTCGCCCACCCCGCCACAGGAGATGTGCCGTATGAAGAAGTCGCTGCCTTTCGCGTGCGCCGCCGTGCTCGCGCTGTCCTCGCTGTCCGCCACCGCTTTCGCGCAGGAAGCCGAAGAAGAGGATTCCTCGGGCTTCAGCGGCACCTTCGCGGTGACCAACGACTACGTATTCCGTGGCATTTCCCAGACCAACGAAGACCCGGCATTCCAGGCGGGCCTGACGTACACCGCGCCGTTCGGCCTGTACGTGGGCACATGGGTATCGAACGTGGATTTCGGGGCGGGTGATCCGGACTGGGAAGTGGACGGCTTCATCGGGTATGGCGTCGATTTCGCGGAGAACTGGAATTTCGACGTGCTGGTGAACCGCTACAACTATCCGGGTGCGGGCGCGTCGAACTACAACGAGCTGATCACCAAGACGACGTTCCTGGATACTTACAGCTTGACGGTGGCCTACACCAACGATGTCTATGGCCTGGACGAGGACAGCTTCTACTACGCGCTGGGCGCGGATTGGGCGCTGCCGTCGGATTTCAGCATCGGCGTGCACGTGGGTCGCACGACCTATTCGTCGAGCCTCGACTACAAGGACTACACCGACTACAGCGTGACGGTTGGCAAGACGTGGGGGCCGCTCAACCTCACCGTGGGCTACTACGACACCGACAGCAGCGGCGAATACGATTTCGGCAAGCAGAATTCGGATAGCCGGATCGCGGCGGTGGCTACTGTCAGCTGGCCGTAAGTTCGTTGCTTCTGGTTTCTTCGGGAAAGCGTCCTTCGGGGCGCTTTTCTTTTAGGAGCGGCTGTTCGGTGGCTACTGCACGGCGCCCGGGGGGAAGGCCTTGGCGGGGGACGCCAAAAGCGACCATCCATGGTCTTGAGCTCGTGAGGCGACATCCTGTCGCC
>JAEWJB010000040.1 GCA_023386795.1 Pseudomonadota bacterium | reverse complement strand
GCTCAAGGCCCCGGACGTCGCGCCGGTGACCTCCACGCCAGACCAGGCGGTGGATGCGCTGCTGCGGCCGCCGCAGGTACAGGCCGCCAACCGCCTGCGCCTGCGCCGCGACCTCGACAGCGCCTTCGCGCGCGGCGCCGACCTGCAACCGCAACTGATCACCCGCTTCGCCCCGCGCTTGCGCGACAGCTACTACGCGGCCTGGCGCGGCTCCGATGCCGGCGCCCGGCCCGCGCCGTTGCGGGCGGTGCACCTGCTCGGCCCGGGCCAGGCGTTGTTCGGTGCCACCTCCGCGCGGCCGACGCCGGTGTCCTCCGACAGCGGCGGGGTGATCCTGAAGTCGTTCTCCTCGTGGGATGACTGGGAATACGCGCAGGACGAGACCAACAGCAACGCGTACCTTGCCAGTCCCGATGCGCTGCTGGCCGAGGGCGCCTGGGTGTTGGCCGCGCGCCCCGGCGAGGACTTCGGCGACCCCACGCAGCTGGACGTGCTGCGCGTGGCGCGCACCCGCAGTGGCCCGCGCAGCGCCTACGGCATCAATGCCGAGACCACGCGGCTGGATTTCGGCGACGCAGCCGGCAAACCCACCGAGTGGCGCAAGGTCGAAGCCGGCAAGGAAGGCCGCGCATCCATCGGCGAACTGCGCGCGACCTGGCTGCATCCATCGCGCCGCGTGCTGGCGCTGGCCGAGGCGCCGATCCTCGACGAGGTGTTTGGCGACACGCTGGAACTCGCCCCGCTGCACGAGCAGCTCACCTCTGGCCGCTGGGTGGTGGTGGAAGGCGAACGCAGCGACATTGCCGGCGTGCGCGGCGTGCGCGCGTCGGAACTGATGATGGTCGCCGGCCTGCGCCACGGCCAGGACACGGACCTGCCGGGCGACCGCCCGCACACCACGCTGCAACTCGCCACGCCGCTGGCCTACCGCTACTACCGCGCCGGGGTGATCGTGCGCGGCAACGTGGTGGCGGCCAGCCACGGCGAGACCCGCCGCGAAGTGCTCGGCGGCAGCGATGCGCGCGTGCCGTTGCAATCGTTCACGCTGCGCCAGCCGCCGCTGACTTTCCGTCCGGCGCCCACCGCGGTGGGCGCGACCAGCACGCTGCGGGTCTACGTCAACGATGTCGCCTGGCACGAGGCCGGCAGCCTGGCGCAGCTCGGTCCCGATGACCGTGCCTTCGTCACCCGCACCGAAGGCGATGACGCCACCACCGTGGTGTTCGGCGATGGCGAGCACGGCCTGCGCCCGCCCAGCGGCCTGGAGAACCTGCGCGCGGAATACCGCAACGGTATCGGCCGCGGTGGCAACGTGCGCGCCGGACAGGTTGCGCTGATGGTAAGCCGTCCGCTCGGGCTCAAGGACGTGGTCAACCCGCTGCGCGCCTCCGGCGGCGCGGACCGGGAGAGCGAGCGGCTGATCCGCGAGAACGCGCCGCGTTCGGTGATCGCACTGGACCGGCTGGTCTCCCTCTCCGACTACGCCGACTTCACCCGCTTGTTCGCCGGCATCGCCAAGGCCGACGCGCGCCGGCTCGCCGATGCCGGCGGCGAATACGTGTACGTCAGCTTCGCCGGCGTGGACGATATGCCGATCGACATCGACTCGGACCTGTACCGCAACCTCGCCGATGCGCTGCGCATGCTCGGCGACGTGGGCCTGCCGGTGCGGCTGGCCTGGCGCGAGCGCATCGCGCTGGTGTTGCAGGCACGGTTGCGGCTGTTGGCCGATTACCGCTGGGAGCCGGTCGCCACCGCGGTGCGTGCGCGTTTGCTGGAACGCTTCGGCTTCGACGCGCGCGCGCTCGCGCAACCGGCGCTGCTGTGCGAGGTGATCGCCGCCATCCAGTCCGTGCCCGGCGTGGATTGGGTCGACGTGGACAGCTTCGGCGGCATCGCCGATACCGAACCGGACCCGCAGACCGGCACGCCGCGGCTGGTGAGCCAGGAACAGATCACCGCGCAGGTGCGGCGCATCGTGCATGGCGAGGGTGGCGAGAAGGGATCGTTCGACCCCAGCGCGTTGCGCCGCCCGCCCGACCGCGTGGATGCCCTGCCCGGTCGCGTGGAGAACGGCGTGGCGCGGCCGGCACAGATCGCCTGCTTCATGGCCGATGTCGCCGACACCTTGATCATCAACCCCGACCCGTGAGCGCCGCCATGGACCTGCCTTCCCTGCACACCCTTCCGCGCGAGGATCGCCTGTACCGGCTGCTGCCGGCGATCCACCGCACCCGCGACGCCGCCCAGGGCTATCCGCTGCAGGCACTGCTGCGGGTGATTGCCGAGCAAATGAACCTGGTCGAGGACGACATCGCGCAGTTGTACGAAAACTGGTTCATCGAGACCGCCGACGACTGGGCCGTGCCGTACATCGCCGAGCTGCTGGGTTACCAGCCAGTCGAGGCGCCCTTGGGCGGAGGGCACGGCGGCGATGCGCTGGAGCGCGTGCGCGTGCCGCGCCGCGAAGTGGCGCACCTGATCTCGCAGCGGCGGCGCAAGGGCACCGTTTCGTTGCTGGAGGACCTCGCCTTCGACGTAGCCGGCTGGCCGGCGCGCGCGGTGGAATACTTCCGCCTGATCGACCGCGCGCAGCATCCCAACCACCTGCACACCGACCGCCTCGGCACCGCCGACGTGCGCGCGATGGCGCGGCTGGACCGCATCGATACCCCGTTCGATACCCTCGCCCACAGCGTGGACCTGCGCCGCATCGCGTCGGCGCACACGCGCGGACGCTTCAACATCCCCAGCGTGGGCGTGCATGTCTGGCGCATGCGCAGCTTCCCGGTGACGCGCACGCCGGCCTACTGCGTGGAGGATGCCGGCGCGCACTGCTACACCTTCAGCGTGCTGGGCCAGGATGCCCCGCTGTACCGCAAGCCGCGCGCCGAGCCCGACGCGTTCCATCTGGCCGAGGAAGCGAACCTGCCCCTGCCGCTGCGCCGGCGCGGGCTGCGCGACACCTTGCAGGCCGACTACGGCGCGGGCCAGAGCCTTGCGGTCTGGGCCGAGCAATGGAACGGGCAGGACGGCAGCGAGCCGGTGCCCGCCGCTGCCGTGGTGGTGGCCGATCTGAGCGGCTGGCGCTACCGGCCGGCGCGTGGGCAGATCGCCATCGACCCCGAACTGGGCAGGCTCATGTTTCCGCCCGAACAAGTGCCCAAGAAAGGCGTGCGGGTCAGCTACCACTACGGCTTCGCGGCCGAGCTGGGGGGCGGCGAATATCCACGCCCTGCTCCGCTGCCGAGCGCGGCGTACACGCTGTATCGCGTGGGCCAGGCCGGCAGCGCACCGCTGGCGCGCATCGGCGATGCGTTGCGCCAGTGGGCGGACGAAGCGCCGGCGCACGCGGTGATCGAGCTGGCGCACAGCGGCGTGTGGGTGGAGCCGGTGCACGTGCGGCTGCGGCCGGGGCAGTCGCTGGTACTGCGCGCCGCCGACGGGGCGCGGCCGGTAATCCGCCTGATCGACTGGCAAACCGACCTGCCCGATGCCTTGAGCGTGGAAATGGATGTCGGCAGCCGCTTCGCGCTCGACGGCATCCTGCTGGCCGGGCGGCCGATGCAGGTCAGCGCACCACACGATCCGCAGGCCTACGCCGAAGACGCCGCGCGCACGCCGGCCTGCGGCGCCGAACTGGCAATCCGCCACTGCACGCTGGTGCCGGGCTGGGGCATCGGCTGCGATTGCGGGCCGGAACGTCCTTCCGAGCCGAGCCTGGAACTGCTCGGCGTGCAGGCCAAGGTGCGTATCGAACGCAGCATCCTCGGCTCGATCCAGGTACGCCAGGACGAAGTGGCGAGCGACCCGATCCCGCTGCACATCGAGGACAGCATCCTGGACGCCGCCGGCAGCGGCGATGCGCTGGGTGGGGTGGACGGCGGCGTGGCACACGTGCGCCTGACGGTGCGCGACAGCACCGTGTTCGGCGCGGTGGAGGTGCACGAAGTCGAACTGGCCTCCAACACGCTGTTCGATGCCTGCCTCAACGTCGTGCGTCGCCAACGCGGTTGCATGCGCTATTGCCACATCCCCTGCCATTGCCGCTCGCCGCGACGCTACCGCTGCCAGCCGGACGAAGCCACTGCCGCGGTACGCGCACGGCATCTGCCGGCCGCGACCGAGAAACGGCTGGTCGAGGCCGAACGCCAGCGCGTGCGCCCGCGCTTCCAGTCGCGCCACTACGGGGTGCCCGGCTATGCGCGGCTCACCGCCGACAGCGCCGCGGAGATCCTGCGCGGTGCCGACGACGGTGCGCAGATGGGCGCCTACCACGACCTGTACGAAGCCCAGCGCGAGGCCAACCTGCGCGCGCGGCTGGACCAACACACGCCGGCCGGCATGACGGTCGGGCTCCTGTTCGCCGACTGACCCAAGGACCCTCCCATGAAAGGCGATTTCTCGCGGGTGAGCTTTGACCCCCGCCATCACTTCAGCCAGGTGCTGCTGCAGCAAGGGCGCGTCACGCTGGACGCCGACCCCAACGAACAGGGCGCCATCCTCCTGCACTACCTGCGCACGATGGCGCTGGACCTGTTCGGCCCGTATGCCGCCCCGGCCATGGCGCCGGGCTTCGGGCTCACGCTGGCCGAGGCCAACGGCGGCCTGGCGCTGCGCATCGATGCCGGTCGCTACTACGTGCAAGGCATCCTGTGCGAAAGCGAGGGCTGCGACTATCTCGACCAGCCCCACTTCACGCCCGGCGACGGCAAGAACGGCGAAGAAGATGCGCTGCGCCGCTGGCTCGGCGCCAGCAACCGCGACAGCGCCCGCTTCTTCGTGTACCTGAAGGTGTGGGAGCGCCACGTCACCAGCCTGGAGATGCCGCACCTGCGCGAGGTTGCGCTCGGCGGGCCGGACACATGCAGCCGCACGCAGGTGGTGTGGCAGGTGCGCGCACTGGAGATGGCCGTCGTCGAGAAGACGCTGCAGGGCCAGCTGGAGGCCTTGAAGAAAGCGCTCGACCAGGCCAAGGACAAGGACGAGATCGAACGCCTCCAGGCCTCGATCGACGCCCTGCAATCGGACCTGTCGCTACTGCGCGAGACGCCGGATGAAGCGTGCGCGGTGCCGTTGCGCGCCTTCGACCGCGATCCGCCGCAGATGAACCTGCGCCTGCAACCGCCGGAGCGGCTGGATGACCCCTGCATCACCGACCCGGACATGGCCTATCGCGGTGCGGAAAACCACCTGTACCGCATCGAGATCCACCGCGGCAGCGACAGCGGCGCACCGACGTTCAAGTGGTCGCGCGACAACGGCAGCGTGGCAACGCGCTGGATATCCGGCGGCGGCAAGCGCCTGCGCGTGGCGAACGCGCGCGGCTTCGCCGACGCCCAATGGGTGGAGCTGAGCGAAGAGGCCGACGATTTGCTGGGCCGGCCCGGCAGCCTGTGCCGGCTGGCGAGCGTGGAAGGCGACGAACTGGTGCTGGCCGCCGACGCCCCGCGCGTGGTCGGGCCGACAAGCAGGGTCCGCCGCTGGGACCAGCAGGAACGCGACGACATCGTGCTGGACGACGGCGCCGTGCCCCTGCGCCCCAGCTCCGGCCTGGAAGACGACTGGATCGACCTGGAAGACGGCGTGCAGGTGCGTTTCGACCTCACGCGCGAATACCGCACCGGCGACTACTGGTACACCCCGGTGCGCACGACCGGCGACACCGGCTGGGCACAGGACGAGGACGGCGAGCCCCTGCCCCGCGCCCCGCACGGCACCGAGTTCCACTATGCCCCGCTCGGCTTCGTGGGATTGCTGCCCACCGGCGCCCCCGGCATCAGCACGACCTGCGGCTGCGTGGTGAAACCGTTCCGCACCTGTGGCGCGCTGACGCGCCAACCCAAGCCGCCGATCGACGCCATCGTCGTGCGCAACGACACGCCAACTGACACCAAGCCGAACACCAGGACCGACAGCACTCCTGATGCAAAGCCGGCAGTGGACACGGTCACCAGGAAGACGCGCACGATCAAGAAGAAGGACGGCTGACAGCACGCACCACGCCCGCTTCTCCCACCGCACATGCGGCCACCTTGGGGGCGACCGGCGGCATGCCCTGGCGGGGGCGTAAGGCGACAGGACGTCGCCTTACGAGCGCGTGGCCAAGGAGGGCCGTTTTCGGCGTCCCCCCCCAGGGCATGCCGCCGGTCGCCGCGCGATAGCCTGCAGGCGCCAAGCGTGATACGCGGACACGACCGAACGGCACCGGCGAAGCACCGAGGCGGGCAGTGCCCGCCCCGGTCCCCGGGATCAGAACTTCCAGCCCGCCCGCACGTACCAGAACCCGCCGGCGAACCCGTAGGGCGAATGCACCGGATACTCCGCACCGGCGATATCCGACCACGGGTTCTTGTCCGGCGTTTCGTCGAACAGGTTCTGCGCGCCCACGTTGACGTAGATCCCGTTGGCGAACTTCCAGCCCACCTCCGCGTCCACGATCAGCCGCGCATCGCCGTAGATCGGCAGGCCGCCATCGGCCGCCGAGATCACCCCGCTGTCCAGGTGGTCCTCGTACCAGGACCCGTAGTAGCCCAGCCGCAGGTTGGCATGGAACACCTGGCGCTGGTGGTTGATGCTGAAGTAACCCTTGGTCTTGGGCAGCGAGTTCTCCAGCTTGTACACCCGCGCTTCGTCCACGAAGTCGGCGTTGTAGCTGTCCACCTTGGTGCGGTTCCAGTTCATGGCCAGCGAGTAGGTGGTCTCACCGCCCCACTGCTCGACCTCGTAGCTGGTCACCAGGTCCACGCCGCTGGTGGTGGTATCGAACGCGTTGCCGAAGTAGGTCACCGAGGAGATCGACGCCGCCTCCGGGTTGCCGGCCGCCACCAGCGCCGCCCGCTCGGCGTCGGTGAGGTCGAAGCTGGTGCTCAGCGCGATGCGGTCATCCACCTCGATGCGGTAGCCGTCCAGCGTCACCAGCCAGGGGCCCTCGTTGTAGACGAAACCCAGCGAGTAGTTCTTCGACTCCTCCGGCGTCAGCGGGCGAGCGCCCTTCAGCTCGGCGATCGGGTTGGTCGGCGGCAGCGTGGCGATGTCCACCAGCCCCGTGCCGGCAAACACCGTGCTGATCTGGCTCACGTTCGCCTGGCCCGGCGTGGGCGCGCGGAAGCCGGTGCTGATCGCGCCGCGCACGGCGAAGGCCGGGGTGAAGTCGAAACGTCCGGTGAGCTTGCCCTTGGTGGTGCTGCCGAAATCGTCGTAGTCCTCGTGGCGCACGGCGGCCGCCAGCTGCAACTGCTCGGTCACCTGCCCCTCCAGGTCCAGGTACACCGCCCAGTTCTTGCGGTCGAACGTGCCGGCGGTGCGCGGGCTGAAGCCGTTGAAGCCGTTGGAACCCAGCGCGAAGCCCTGGTCGGTGAGCGGGCCGATCGCGGTGGAAGGGCCATCGCCGGCCTTGATCTGGAACTCCTCCTTGCGCCATTCCGCACCGGCGCTCAACCGCAGCGGCTGCACCAGGAAGGAGGTTTCCACGTCCTTGCCGACGTCGAAGTTGAAGCCGGTCTCGGTCTGCGTGTTGCCGCCGGGGTTGAAGCGGAAGCCGTCCGGCTGGTCGGGGCCGAGCGAGGCGTTGATCGTGTTGTAGATGAAGAAGTCGATGTTGTTGCGGCCGTAGGTGCCGCTCAGGTCCCATTGCCAGCCGTCGCCCCACATGCCCTTGATGCCGGCCACCACCGAGCTGTCTTCCAGGTCGCCGCCGAAGCGCGGGGTGAAGCCGCCGGGGAACATCGACAGGAAACTGAAGCAGTTGGCCGGCATCGCGCCGGCCGCGGCGCTGACCGTGCTGTAGGGCAGCAGGTTGCCCTCGCCATCGCGCAAGGCGATGGTCGGGCAGCCGCCCGCGCCGGTGAGGTCGCCCACCAGCAGGGTCTGGCCGCCATCGTTGGAGTACACGCCCGAACGCGCGCTCGGGTCGCGGAAGTAGAAGCCGCCGTCCACGCGCCGCTTGGCATAGTTGCCGAACAGGTACAGGTCCACCGCATCGCCGGTGTAGCCCAGGTTGGCGACGAACTTCAGGTCATCCTTTACCTTGGGCGAGCCCCAGATCTGCGCGGGATCCTTGACGCCGGGATAGCCTGCCGCGGTGTCGGCGGCGGCATCGGCGCGCTGCACGCTGCGCGAGGTGTCGTCGGCCTCGCGCCATTCGGCGGTCAACGTGGCGAAGCCGCGCGAGGTCAACGGCAGGCCCACCTGCGCCGAGTACTGCGTGGTCAGGCCGTCGCCTGCGTAGTACTGCCCGGTGAATACCTCGAACGAGCCGCCGTGGTCCAGGCGCTTGAGGTTGAAATTGATCACGCCGGCAATGGCATCCGAGCCGTATTGCGCGGCGGCACCATCGCGCAGCACCTCAACCTGGTCCAGCGCCAGCGACGGAAATACCGACAGGTCCGGGCCCTGCGAGCCATCCGACAGGCCATGGCCGAGGAAGGTGATCACCGCCGAGCGGTGGAAGCGCTTGCCGTTGACCAGCACCAGCGTGTTGTCCGGTGGCAGGCCGCGCAGGTTGGCCGGGCGGATCAGGCTGGCGGCATCGTCGATGGGAATGGTGCTGACATTGAACGAAGGCACCAGTACGCGCAGCTGGTCGAGCGCGTCGGTGGCGCCCTGGCTGCGGAATTCCTCGGCGGTGATGATGTCGATCGGGACTGCCGAAGACGCGATGCTGCGCGGTTGCCCGCGGCTGCCCAGGACGGAGACGGTTTCCAGGGTGGCCGGCGGTCCACTGCCGGACTGCGGATCGTCCGGCTCGGCCGCCCGGCTTTCGGTGGCGGGTGCGCTGGCCACGAGGATGGCCAGGGCGAAGGTCACGGCTGACGCCAGTTTCGCTTTCGGAACTCGGGAGTACGGAAGTACGTGCTTGCCCATGCGTGCGTCCCCTTGACGATGTGGAAGGTGTGTTCCCGCTAACGCGCTCCTGATGGCTGTTGCGTGCGCACGGCACTCCCCTTCGTCCCGTGCTGCACTGCAGCAATTGGTAACAAGGATTTCATGGCTTGGCAACAAGGACGTGCTAGGTGGCGCGAAGGACCGTGCGGCCCGTCACCCCTGCCGGCGGACGCGCCGGCCGGGATGGCGATGCAAGCGGGGCTAACGCCCGCGCGGCCACCGTTGGACGGACAGGCAGGACTACGTGCCGGGCGGTCGGCGCAGCACGCGCCGCCCGTAGAAGTGCGCATCCAGCGAATAGGCGCCCGGGCCGAGCAGCAGCGCGGCCAGCAGCAGGACCAGGACGGCCCAGCCGCCGGGTTCGGGCAGGCGGCCGAGGGTCAGCAGCACACCAAGCGCGAGCGCCAGCGGCGTCAGCCAGCCGCAGGCCAGCAGCACCGCCGCGCCCCAGGCCACGCGCATCGGCCAAGGGCCACCGAACAGTAGCCAGGCACCCTGCGGGTCGATCAGCATCACCAGCGCGACGTCCACGCGCAGCAGCAACAGGCCCAGCCCCGGCCCGCGGTCCGGGAACATTGAATAGAGTCGCTGCATTGCCTCGTCCGGACGTCGCCCACGCGGCCATTAGCCATCGCGGCGGCCGGCGGCGCATCCCCCTAAAGAGGTGTTGGCAGCTCCCCCGACCCTGCCAGAATGTGACATGTCCGTTCTCTTCCCCACCGTTGCGCGTAGCCTGCGGTTCGCTCCGCCGGCTGCGCGCCTGCGTGTCGTGCTGCCGTTGCTGTTGCTGTTGCCGGCATGCCTGCATGCGCAGGCGGCTGCGGGGCCGGCGGTCCCGGGGCTGGATGGGTTCGAACACACAGCATGGCCGGTGGCGCGCGGCGCACCAGGCGATATCTGGGACATCGTGCAGGCGGAAGACGGTGCCTTGTGGCTGGCCACCGGCGCCGGACTGTACCGATTCGACGGCCGTGGCTTCACCCGCCAGGACGCACCGCAGGGCTCGCGCTTCCTCTCCGGCAACATGACCACGCTGCGGCTGGAGCCGGATGGCGCGTTGTGGATCGGCTATTACAACGCCGGCCTGAGCCGGCTCGGCGCCGGCAGGCTCGACCACTTCCAGCCGGCGCAGGGCATGCCCACCGCCCTGCTGCCTCGCCTGGCGCGCGATGCCAACGGCCGCCTGTGGGCCGCCAGCGACGGCGGCCTGCGCTGGTTCGATGGACAGCGCTGGCAGGCGCCTGCCGCTTCGATGGGTTTTCCGGGCGACCACGCGCAATGGGTGCTGCGCGACCGCGGCGGCACCTTGTGGGTGACCAGCGACAAGCAACTGCTGCGCCTGCCGCGTGGCGCCACGCGCTTCGAAGTGACCGGCGTGCCGGTCTCGCGCTTCTCCACGCTGGCCGAAAGCCCGCAGGGCGAACTGTGGCTGGCGGACCGCCAACTCGGGTTGATGCCAGTCGCGCGCGATGGCGTGCTGCTCGACGCCGCCCAGCGTCGCGCCGGCCTGCTCCCGCAGGTGCGGGCCAGCCGCGTGCTGTTCGCTCGCGATGGCAGCCTGTGGGCCAGCGGCCTGCAGGGCAGCGGTGTATATCGCATCCGCTTCACCGACGGCGCACCGCCGAGCGTCTCCCGGTTCGCCGACACGCAGGGCCTGAGTTCGCCCTACCCCGCGCCGTTGCTGGAAGATCGCGAAGGCAATGTGTGGGTCGGCACCAACCTGGGCCTGGACCGCTTCCGTGCGCACGCGGTACATCGTCTGGCGGGCCTGCCGGCGGACCGCGAACCCCTGCAAACCTTGTTCGGCGACCAGGACGGCAGCGTCTACGCCTACGCGCAGGACATGCGGCCGCTGCGGTTGGATCGGGACAATATCGTGCGCCTGCAGGACGCGCGACCGGTGGAGGCACCCGGCCCCGACGCGGATATCTGGATGTCGGTGCTCAGCGATGTCGCGCTATGGCACGACGGTTCGCTGGAAGCGCGCCCGTTGCCGCAGCTCCCCGAACGCCGCTACCTGCACGCGATGGCCTTCGATGGCCGCGCGCGCGCGTGGGTGTGCTTCGGCGATGACCATGTCTTCCACTACGACGGCCAGCAATGGGCGCGCGAGACGCGGCTGCCGGCGCAGGCCTGCTCGTCGGTGGTGGTGGCGGGCGGTACGGCGCTGTTCGGCTACGCCGATGGCAGCGTGCGCGTACTCGACGCGGGCCGCGTGGTGCGTTACGGCCTGGCGCAGGGGCTGGCGGTTGGCCCGGTGACCACGCTGTATCGCGACGGCGCGCAGTTGATCGTGGCCGGCGAGACCGGCGTGGCGGTGCTGGGCGCCGACGGACGCTTCCATGTCCTCCAGGGCCAGGCGCCCAACCTGTTCGATGCCGTCAACGGCATCGTGCGCGACGCAGCCGGCTACTACTGGATGTACGGCATGCGCGGGCTGTTGCGCGTGTCGGCCGACGACTTGGCGCGCAGCGTCGCCGACGACACGCCGTTGCGCACGGCGCGCCTGTTCGACGCCGTGGACGGACTGCCCGGCATATCGCGCCAGACCAGCCCGGTGCCCACCGCCGTGCTCGGCGGCGATGGCCTGCTGTGGCTGTCCAGCAACCAGGGGCTGGCCTGGCTGGACACGCGCCTGCCGCATCGCAACCCGGTGCCACCGCAGGTGGCGATCGGCGAGATCATGCACGGCGATACGCATGTGCCGTTGCGCGACGGACTGGTGCTGCCCAAGCACACCACCCAGTTGCAGATCGACTACGCCGCCAGCAGCCTCGCGCATCCCGACCGCGTGCGCTACCGCTATCGCCTGCTCGGCCTCGAACAGGAATGGCACGATGCCGGCGAACTGACCCGTGCGTCCTACAGCAACCTCGGGCCGGGGCGTTACCGCTTCGAGGTGGAGGCCAGCAATGAGGATGGCGTGTGGAGCAAGGCACCGGCGGCACGCAGTTTCCGCATCGAACCGGCTTTCATCCAGACCGCCGCCTTCAAGGTGCTGTGCGTGGCGCTGGGGCTGGCAGCGCTGGTCGTGGCCGTGCGCGTGCGCGGTCGACAGCTGGCCGGGCGCCTGCGTGCGCGGCTGGACGAACGCCACCAGGAACGCGAGCGCATTGCGCGCGAACTGCACGACACCCTGTTGCAGGGCACGCAAGGCCTAATCCTGCGCCTGCACGCGGCCAGCGAGCGCCTGCCGCCCGACGACCCGCTGCGCGGCGAACTGGAAACCGCGATGGACCTGGCCGAACAGGCGATGGCCGAAGGCCGTGAACGCGTGCGCGGCCTGCGCGGCGTGATGCAGCAACGCCAGGACCTGGGCAGCGCGTTGCTGCAGGTCCGCGACGAAGTCGGCGGCCGCCTGCTGCCGCAGGTGCGCCTGCTGGTGGAAGGCAAGCCGCGCATGCTGCTGCCGCAGGCGGCCGAAGAGCTTTACATGATTGGCCGCGAGGCCCTGCTCAATGCGTTCCGGCATGCGGATGCCGAGGCGGTGGAGATCGAAGTGGGCTATGGCAGGCGCAGCCTTCGCCTGCGTATCCGCGACGACGGCCGCGGCCTGGACGACGCCGCCACGCAGGCGCCGGGACACTGGGGCCTGCGCGGCATGCGCGAACGCGCCGCCCGGCTGGGCGCGCGCCTGCAATGGTGGTCGCGCGCGGGCGCCGGCACCGAGGTGCAGGTGAGCCTGCCCGCCGCGCGGGCCTACCGCCGCCCTGCCCGACGCCGTGGCCGCCCGTGGTGGCGTGCGCTCCCCCTCACAGAAGGAGAAACCTGATGTCCGCCTCCCCTGCGTCGATAGGCGTGCTGATCGTCGATGACCACCCGCTGCTGCGCGACGGCCTGGCAGCGATGATCGCCCACCAGCCCGACATGCGCCTGCTCGGCGAGGCCAGCGACGGCGAAGAGGCCGTGGCCCGTTTCCAGGCGCTGCGCCCGGACGTGGTGCTGATGGACCTGCAGCTGCCGCGCGTGGACGGCGTGGAGGCCACCGCGCGCATCCGCGCGCTCGACCCGCAGGCCCGCGTCATCATCCTCACCACCTACAGCGGCGACGCGCGCGCGGTGCGCGCCTTGCAGGCCGGCGCCAGCGCCTACCTGCTCAAGGACGCGCTGCGGAGGGAACTGGTCGATACGCTGCGCGAGGTCCACCAGGGCCGGCGCCACCAGATGCCAGCAGCCATCGCCGGCAGCATTGCCGCGCACGTCGCCGACGAACAGCTGTCCCAGCGCGAAACCGAGGTGCTGCTGCACGTGGCCGCGGGGCAGTCGAACAAGCTGATCGGGCAGCGCATGTCGATCTCCGAGCAGACGGTGAAGGCGCACATGAAGAGCATCCTCGGCAAGCTCGACGCCCGCGACCGCACCCATGCGGTCACCGTCGCGCTACGACGCGGAATCATCTCGCTGGACACCTGAGCGCGCCGCGCGCCCATCGGTAGAAGTACTTAGACACAACAAGTACGTTTTCCGATGCCGCACGCCACGCCGTGCGCCCATCATCCCGTGCATCGCCGATTCGCATGCCTCTCTTGCCGGGGTGCGCGATGGCGACCCTGCGTCTTCCACCACGGGCCTGTCGCTTCGGGAAGCGCCCGCAACGTTCCCGGATCATGCGGCGGCCGGAGGTTCCTTCGTGCGATACCTAATGATTACGGCGCTTGTCCTCGCCCTCCTGGCGGCCTGCCGCAAGGAACCGGACCAGGCCGACCTGTCCCCCGCGCACGCGCCCACGACCGCCCCTGCGGCCAGCGCCGTTTCCCCGCCCCCGCCTCCTGGAGCCGACATGAACACTCCTGCCCCCGCGACTGCCGCGTCCCTGACCCAACCGGACAAGGACGCGCTGCTGTCCGAAGGCTATATCCGCACGATCGGCCAGATGGCTTACGTCTGGGGATGGCCGATGGTCAACATGATCAACCGTCGTGCCGCGATCACCCAGGCGCCGCATCCGGGGCTGCTCGACGGCGTGCTGCCGGCCGCGCCGCGCGGCCAGATTGGCATGCTGCATGACTACATCGACCCTGCCGAGACATTCGTCACCTGCCCCAACCAGGACGTGGTCTATGGCCTGGGTTTCTTCTCGCTGGACGATGAGCCGGTAGTGATCCAGGTGCCCGACTTCGGCAACCGCTTCTGGGTGTACGCGCTGTACGACGCGCGCACCAACCAGTTCGGCGAGGTGGGCAAGCCATATGGCAGCAAGCCGGGCTTCTACCTGCTGGCCGGCCCGAACTGGAAAGGCGACGCCCCGGCGGGTATCACCGCCGTGGTGCGGTCGAGCACCGAACTGGCCAACGCCATTCCGCGTGTCTTCCAGGACGACACCGACGAAGACCGCAAGGCCATCCAGCCCCTGTTGAACCAGATCGTCGCCTATCCCCTGTCGCAGTTCGACGGCAAGATGAAATCCATCGAATGGGCCAGCGCGCCGGTCATCCCCAAACCGGGCCCGAAGAGCGACGGCGAGACCAAATGGGTGATCCCGGAGAAGTTCTTCGATGCGGACCAGTTCGGCAAGGTGCTGGAGATCGTGCCGCCGTTGCCAGGCGAGGAAGCGCTCTACGCACAGTTCCGTGCCCTGATGGAGGCCGCCGGAAAGGATCCGGCGATCAGGCAGCAGTTGGTGAAGGTGGCACAGGACACCGAGGAAGGCGTGATCAAGCCGTTCTTCCAGTGGAAGCACAACGGCAAGCCGGCCGGCAATGGGTGGAACCGCTCGGTCAGCAACGCGCAGACGGGCCTGGACTACTTCAACCGCACCGGCACCGCCAAGTCCAACATGTTCGACAACCGGCCGACGGAAACGCAGTACTTCTATACGGATGTGGACGGCGACGGCAAGCAGCTGTCGGGTGCCAACCAGTACACCGTGACGTTTGCCCCCGGGCAAGAGCCGCCGGTGCAGGGATTCTGGTCGCTCACGTTGTACAACGACCGACACCTCTTCAACCCCAATGCGCTCAAGCGCTATTCGCTGGGCACGAAGAACAAGGACCTGCAGCGCAACGATGACGGATCGCTGACGCTGTATGTCGGCCACGCCTCTCCCGGCGCCGACAAGGAGTCGAATTGGCTTCCCGCGCCGACAGGCAACTTCTCGCTCTACATCCGCGCTTACTGGGGCAAGGAAGGCATTACCGGCGGCAGCTGGCAGCCGCCCGTCGTGAAGCGGCAATGACCCGCGGCGCGTGGGCTCGCATCGCGGTGGCCATCGGCACCGCGATGATGGCCGGCTGCGCCACGATGGGCCCGCAGAGCATCCCGCGCGACCGCCAGGGCTATTCCAGCGCCATCGGCGAGTCCTGGAAGGAACAGACACTGCTCAACATCGTGCGGCTGCGCTACGCCGACGCGCCGATGTTCCTGGATGTCTCCTCGGTGGTGGCCTCGTACTCGGCCGAGGGGCAGCTCGATGCCGGCATCAACTTTCCCTCGCAAGCGTCGTCGAACGCCACCATCGGGGGCTACGGCCGCTACACCAACAAGCCGACGATCTCCTACGCGCCGTTGACCGGCGACAAGTTCACCCAGAGCCTGCTGCGCCCGATCCCGCCGGTGGCGGTGTTCCAGATGATCCAGGCCGGCTACCCGGCCGATTTCATCCTCGGCGCCACGACCCGCGCGATCAACGGCCGCTACAACCGCTCGGCCGGCATCAACGCGCGTACCGCCGATGCACAATTCGTGGAGCTGGCCAACCGGTTTCGGCGCATCCAGCAGTCGGAAGGACTGGGCATGCGCATCGAGCAACGCGAGCACGGCGAGGCCACGCTGCTGTTCTTCCGCAGCGGCGCCTCGCCGCAGCTGGCCGCCGACGTGGCAGCCGTGCGCGACCTGCTGGGCATCCAGCCCTCGTCCGAGTTCAATCTGGTC
Organism: Pseudomonadota bacterium; assembly: GCA_023386795.1. Classification (GTDB taxonomy): domain Bacteria; phylum Pseudomonadota; class Gammaproteobacteria; order Xanthomonadales; family Xanthomonadaceae; genus Stenotrophomonas_A. The sequence continues at coordinate 82,245 of JAEWJB010000040.1, read as the reverse complement.
TACGGCTCGGTTCCACGCGGCGACAACGAAATCGCCCTGCTCACTCGTTCGATGCTGGAGATCCTGATGGATTTCTCCAACTGCATCGAGGTGCCTCCAGAGCACATCGCCAGCGGGCGTACCTATGAGGGCTATGCCCCCGGCGAGGCAGCCAGCGCGCAGCGGCTGGCGACGATCCACAGCGGCGTGTCGGCACCGGACGATGCCTATGCGGCGGTGCGCTATCGCGGCAGCTGGTATTGGATCGACGACCACGACATGGCATCCAAGCGCGCGTTCGCGTTCATGATGATGTTCTTCTCGCTGGCCGAAACCGGCCAGACCGCGCCACCACCGGTGCTGACCATCGGTGCGGATTGAGTGCGCTAGGTACTTTTACTTAGACAAATACCGAAATCCCTCGCATGTGCGCTGCGATGGGGCGGTACAGACTGGCCCCGGAGCTTCCCTCCGCGCCGATCCCGCGCCGTGCGGCCCTCCATTCCCCGTGTCCACACGCAGAGACCGCCGCCATGGCCGAGAAGAAATTCAAGGGCGTCATCAAGCTCGATATCCGCGATTCCAAGGCTGACTGGGAGCCTTTCCTTCCCCCGAAGGCGCCGGAAGGCGCACCGAACATCCTGATCGTGCTCTACGACGACACCGGCCAGGCCGCGTGGCAGCCGTATGGCGGCGCGATCAACATGCCGACATTGCAGAAGCTCGCCGACAACGGCCTGACCTACACGCAATGGCACACCACCGCGCTGTGTTCGCCCACGCGCTCGTGTTTCCTCACCGGCCGCAACCACCATCTCAACGGCATGTCCGCCATCACCGAAACGGCCAATGGCTTTCCCGGCTGGTCGGGCCGCGTGCCCGAGGAGTGCATGTCGGTGGGCCAGGTGTTGCAGGACAACGGATACAGCACGTTCTGGATCGGCAAGGACCACAACGTGCCTGAGCAGGACATCTGTTCAGGCGGGCCGAAATCCGAATGGCCCCTGCAGAAGGGCTTCGACCGCTTCTACGGCTTCCTTGGCGGAGAGACCAACCAGTGGTATCCGGATCTCACCCAGGACAACATGTTCATCGACCAGCCCTACGGTCCGGAAGACGGCTACCACCTGTCCCGCGACCTGACCGACCAGGCGCTGCAGATGATCCGCGACCAGAAGGCCTCCAACCCCTCCAAGCCATGGTTCCTGTGGTTCTGCCCGGGGGCCAACCATGCCCCGCACCACGCGCCGAAGGAATACATCGACAAGTACAAGGGCAAGTTCGACGAGGGCTACGACGCGTACCGCAAGTGGGTCGTGCCACGCATGATCGAGAAGGGCTTGCTGCCCGAGGGCACGGCCGTGCCGGATTTCAACCCGATGCCCGAGGACCAGGCCAACCCCGCCGACTACGTCAAACCCTGGGACAGCCTCAACGCGGACGAAAAGCGCCTGTTCGCGCGCATGGCCGAGGTGTACGCCGGATTCTCCGAATACACCGACGTGCAGGTGGGCCGCATCGTCGATTACCTGGAAAAGAGCGGCCAGCTGGACAACACCCTCATCTTCTACTGCTCCGACAACGGTGCCTCCGGCGAAGGCAGCCCGACCGGATCGGTCAACGAGAACAAGTTCTTCAACAACTACCCGGACTCGCTGGAAGAGAACCTCAAGTACATCGACGTGCTGGGTGGGCCGGAGACCTACAACCACTACCCCACCGGCTGGGCGGCCGCGTTCTCGGCGCCGTACAAGATGTTCAAGCGCTATTCCGAGTATGCCGGCGGCACCTGCTGCCCGATGGTCATCCATTGGCCGAAAGGCATCCAGGCCAAGGGCGAGGTGCGCAACCAGTACCACCATGCGGTGGACATCGTGCCGACCATCCTGGAGTCGATCGGCATCCAGATGCCCGATACGTATCGGGGCGTGAAGCAACACCCTTTGTCGGGCGTGTCGATGAAATACTCCTTCGAGAAGGACGGCCCCACGCAGAAGAAACGGCAGTACTACGCGATGCTGGGTACGCGCGGCATCTGGGACAGCGGCTGGAAGGCCGCGGCCATCCACGCGCCGCTCACCAGCAAGGGCCATTTCGACAAGGACGAATGGGAGCTCTACAACGTCGACGAGGACCGCTCCGAATCCAGGGACCTGTCGAAGGAGCACCCGGACAAGCTCAAGGCGCTGATCGACGCCTGGTTCGAGGAAGCCGACGCCAACAACGTGCTTCCGCTGGATGACCGCACGGCTGCCGAGGTGCTGGGCACCGAACGCCCCAGCACCGAGGCGCCGCGCGAGCGCTACGTCTACTACCCGGGTACCTCGCCGGTGCCAGAGGGCGTGGCGGTGAACGTGCGCGGGCGCTCCTACAAGATCATCGCCGACGTGGAGATCACCGACGCCGACGCCTCCGGCGTGCTGTTCGCCCATGGCTCGCGCTTCGGTGGCCACACCCTGTTCATCAAGAACCGGAAGCTGTACTACGTCTACAACTTCCTGGGCATCAAGCCGGAACAGAAGTTCGTCTCCAAGACCGAACTCAAGCCCGGCCAGTACTCGCTGGGCATGGAGTTCGAGCGCACCGGCGCGGGCGAGCACGGCGAGTCGCTCGGCAAGACCAAGCTGTACGTCAACGACAAGCTCGAGGCCGAGGGCGACATGAAGACCCAGCTCGGCAAGTTCACCCTCTCTGGCGACGGGCTGTGCATCGGCCGCGACAGCGGCGATGCGGTGAGCGAGGAATACACCACGCCCGGCGAGTTCAAGGGCGGGCAGATCCTGGCCGTCGGCGTGACGGTCGAGAAGACGCAGTACCTGGACCTCGAAAAGCTGGCTGCGGCCGCCTTTGCCGCCGACTGAGCCTGGCCCTGCGGCGGCCCGCTCGCCGGGCCGTCGTCTTCATCGCACCTATGTCCGCTCCCTGGAGAACGCAATGCCGAAGACCGCCGCAAGCAAGTCCGCCCCGAAGGCGAAATCCGCCGCCAGCGCTTCCGGCGCCGGCAAGCAGCCCAATATCCTGGTGATCTGGGGTGACGACATCGGCGTGTGGAACGTCGGTGCCTACACCCACGGGATGATGGGCCACACGCCCAACATCGACAGCATCGCCTACGAGGGCATGTTGTTCACCGACCACTACGGCCAGCCCAGCTGCACCGCCGGCCGCGCGGCCTTCATCATGGGGCAATTGCCGATCCGCACCGGCATGACCACCATCGGCATCCCGGGTTCCACCCGCGGCATCCAGAAGAGCGACCCGACCCTGGCCGAGGTGCTCAAGTCGGTGGGCTACACCACCGCGCAGTTCGGCAAGAACCACCTGGGCGACCGCAACGAGTTCCTGCCCACCGCGCATGGCTTCGACGAGTGGTTCGGCAACCTCTACCACCTCAACGCCGAGGAGGAGCCGGAGGAACTGGACTATCCGGGCCAGAAGAACCCCGAATACAAGAAGACCTTCGGCCCGCGCGGCGTGCTGCATGCCTGGGCGACGGACAAGGATGACCCGACCACCGACCCGAAGTTCGGCCGCGTCGGCAAGCAGAAGATCGAGGACACCGGCCCGCTGACGCGCAAGCGCATGGAGACCTTCGACCAGGAGGTCACCGATGCCACGCTGGAATGGCTAGACCGCGTCGCCGACGGCGACCAGCCGTTCTTCTGCTGGTTCAACACCACGGCCATCCACATCCATTCGCACAGCCCCAAGAAGTGGATCCAGAAGGCGGTGGACGAAGGGCGCGCGGAGGAGGACGTGGTGCGCGCCAAGATGCTCGAGCACGACGCGCAGGTAGGCCAGCTGCTGGACAAGCTGCGTGAACTCGGCATCGAGGACAACACCATCGTCATCTACAGCACCGACAACGGCAACGAGATGATGCTGTGGCCGGACGGCGGCTATGCCCCGTTCCGCGGCGAGAAAGGCACGACCTGGGAAGGCGGCGTGCGCGTGCCGCACTTGGTGAAGTGGCCGGGCAAGATCAAGCCGGGCTCGGTGTCCAACGGCGTGCAGAACCACGAAGACGTGTTCGCCACCCTCGCCGCCGCGGCCGGCCTGCCGGACCTGAAGGAGAAACTGCTCAAGGGCCACACCCTGAATGGCACCAAGTACAAGGTGCACCTGGACGGCTACAACAACCTGGACCATTGGACTGGAAAGTCCGACAAGTCCGCCCGTCGCGAAATCTTCTATTACGACGAGACCGACCTGATGGCGGTTCGCGTGGACCACTGGAAGATGCACATCGGCGTGAAGCGCGAAGGCAGCTGGTGGGACGAGAAGTACTACCCCTCCGTGCCGTACGTGTTCAACCTGCTGATGGACCCGATGGAGAAGATGGACCCGCAATCGCACGAATGGGGCTACATCGGACGCAAGTTCTTCGCCTCCAAGTTGTGGGCGCCCACGGCTGCCGGTCCTTTCATCGCCGCGCACCTGAAGACGCTGATGGAGTTCCCGCCTTCGCAGGGAGCCGATACGCTGAGCATGAAGAAGGCGCTGGAAGAAGCGCAGCGCAAGATGGAGAACCCCGCCGGCAGCAGCAACTGACCGGCCCACGCGCGGCGGCCCAGGCCGCCGCGCCTTCTTCGGGAACCCGCCATGCACGACCCCGCCCCGCCCTCGCCCGCCGCATCCGGCTCCCTGTCGACCGACCTGGCGCGCGGCCGCACCCACATGGCCAACGAACGCACGCACCTGGCCTACCTGCGTACCACGGTGTCGTTGATCGGCTTCGGCATCACCATCAATCGTTTCAGCATGTACCTGGTGCAGAACGACCAGGGGCCGCAGGGCGGCCGCCTGATGTTGCGCGACGCCGGCAACGCCGGCATCGGCATGGTGATACTCGGCCTGGCCCTGCTGGTGTGGTCGATCAGCCGCTACTGGCACGTCTCGCGCGACATCGAGCGCGGCGTGATGGTCGGGCGGCATCGCGCCACCACGTTGTTCAGCCTGGGCCTGCTGTTGCTCGGTGGACTGACCGCGCTATGGCTGTTCCTGGACCGCTGAGCAACGTCAACGCGGATACAGCAGCGTGACGGTGAAGCGCAGGCCCCAATCGGGGCCGCCATCGGGTTTTTCCAGATAGGCCCGCACGCCGCCCTGGAAACTCATCATCTGGCTGCCAAGCCGGGTCACCTTGGAATAGCCGATGTTCAACGGCACCGTCCATTGCCTGGCCTTCCAGTCGTAGGTCGACTCCAGGTTGAAGGAGAGCGTGCGGCCCCCGGCGAATGCGCGCGAGAGGAACGGTTGCAGGAAGGTGCTGCTGATGTCTGCACGGTGGCTGCCCACGCCGCCCACGTCGCTGATGTGGTTGGCCAGTGCGCCGTAGGTCCAGCCGTGATCCTGCTTCAGCACCACGAAGGTGGGACCCAGGCCCCACGTATCGGCGCCGAGGTCGTCGGTTCCGGTCGGCAGCAGCATCGCCGGGCCGATGCCCCAGATCACCCCGGACGCGGTGGGCTGCTTGGGCGAGAAGAAGAAACTCTGGGTGATGTCGCCGATGCCGGCCTGGTCGGTACCCGGGATGACATCCTTCTGGTACGTCACCGGCAGGATGGTCCGCGAGATCATGTTCCAGTGCTCGGAGATCGAGATCGGCACCACGGGCTGGATGTTCAGCGTGTGCTTGTAGCCGTCGTCGCCGTAGGTCTCGTCGTAGTTGTACTGCAGCGGCACGCTGATCAGCGCGGCCACCGGGTTGGAGAGCGCCTTGGCGAGTTCGTCGGCGTCGTGCGCCGGCGCGGCGGCTTGTTGCGCGGCGGCCAGCATGGGCCACGCCAAGGGCAGGCAGGCCAGCAGCCGCGGGAAACGGGTATCCATGTGCTGCTCTCCGCTCAACGGGGTGGCAGGCTGGCCGGCGGCTCGGACAGGCTCTGCCGCAGGTCGAGCATCGGGGTCTGTGGCACGTTGGTCATGCCGGTGCTCGGCTGGTCCAGGTCGATCACCAGCCCGACCGCCAACGCGAACAGCAGCAGGACCAGCGTGGTTTCCTTGCGTTGGCGCGAGCGTTCGTAGCCCACCAGGCCCGCGGCCAGCAGTGCGAAAAGCAGCAGCATGCGCAGGATGCGCGGCGGAATGTGCGCCTCGCGCGTGGCGATGCGTTCGGCGGCCAGGTCGATGGATTCGTTGGTGGTGGTGACGACCAGCGAGGCGCGCGGCGTATCGCGGAAGCTGGCGATGCCCTGGCTCATCACCGCCCACAACTCGTTTTGCAGTGTTTCGGTGCGGGCGAACTGCGCGCGCTCCTCGTGGTTGTCACGCGCCGCCCCGAACGCAATGCGCGCGTCCACGTAGCGGCGCAGCACGTCGCGCATGCGCTCGGCGTCGGGCGCCTCGAGCAGGCTGGTCCGCAACCAGGTGGTCCCGATGGCGTTGGCCTCCTTGACCACCAGCTCGCGGCGTTCGTCGTAGCGCGACAGCGCCACCGAGAAGGTGAAGCCGATCAGCAGCGCCAGCAGCCCCATCACCGAGGTCATGGCGAAGGCGTCCTCGTCCTTCTCCTTGTCACTCTCCGCAGGTGCCGGACGTCGGCGGCGGACCCAGATGCCCACCTCGCGCGCGAGGAGCATCAGCGCGAAGAACAGCAGGGTGAACAGCCACAACGGCATGTAGGGATAGCTGGAGGAGAAGGCCATGGTCGCCTCGGCGCCGGAGTCATGTGCAGTCTGTGCGAAACCCGGCGGGCAATGCCTCAGTATTTCTACCGTCCGGCTCGTGCGACTCAGCCGCCGCGCAGCTGCCGCACCGCGGACACCAGCAGTTGCAGGGCGAGCGCCACCTGCAACATGCCCAGCACCGCACCGAGGATCTGCAGCGGCAACTGGCCGACCCAGTGCAGCAGCGGGCGCACGAACAGCATCACCAGAAGATCCAGCACGAGCACGCCGCACGCCAGGGCGAGGATGGCGATCATGCGCTCCATGCTCCCGCTCATCGCCATCAACACGATCAGCGCGGCGATGCCGTAGGCCGGCAACGTCACCGGGAACACGAGATGCGCCACCGGCGGCGGCGCAGCCGCGACACCCGCGGGCGCCGCCGCCGGCGCGCGGTACTGGGCCAGCACCATCTGCAGAGCCACCAGCAGGAACACCAGCCCGCCGGCAAATTGCAGCACCGGGGGCTGCACGTGCCACTTGTGCAGGATGTTGGCGCCCAGCAATCCCGCCAGCAGCACGCTCGCCAGGCTGATCGCAAACACCTTCCACGCCGCCTGCCGAAGTTCGGCGGGCGGCAGGCTCGCGGTGGCCGCGGCGAACGGGCCAATGGACTTGATCGGCCCGATCATGATGAAAAACAGCAGGAAGACGTCGGCCAACGACAGGAGGTAGTGCGGGTCGGCAGGCAGTGCCGATGAAGGAAGCGCGGGCAACGCCATCATCGTCCTCCAGTGAACCGCAGCAGTATTTGCCGCGGGAAAGCGGGCGTCATCCGTAAATCTACTGACGCTTGCGAGGCTTCATCATCATGAATACCGATGACGCGCTCTTCACCTCGTCTTGCACCAGCATTCACCTGCGGTACTTCGATGGTCTCCGGGGAAGCGTGATGGATCGGACGTCTGCGAACTGGCATGTCATGCCTCGCCTGCATGCACTGGCGCTGGAACCGCGCCTGATGTTCGATGGCGCCGCCGCCGCGTCGACCGATCCGCAGCACCATGCCAATGCCACCGACGGCGGGCATCGCGAAGCCACCGAGGCGCGCACCGACAACGCGGTACGCCCGGCCACGCAAGCCGAACCCACGCCGCCGGCGCCGGCGTCGGCCACGCGCGAGTTGCTGGTCATCGACAGCCGCCTGCAAGGCGCCGAACTGCTCGCGGCGGCCGCCGCGCCCGACGCGCGCGTGTTGATGGTGCACCCCGGCGAAGACGGCCTGCAGGCGATCAGCCAGGCGCTGTCCGGATTGGGGCGTGTCGACAGCATCCAGATCCTCTCGCACGGCGCGCCGGGGAGCTTCCAGCTCGGCAGCACGCAGTTCAACGCCGACGATGCCAGCCTGGCGCAAGCGCTCGGCAGCTGGAAGGGTGCGCTCAGCGCCGACGCCGACATCCTGCTGTATGGCTGCCGGATCGGCGAAGGCATCGAGGGCCAGCGGCTGGTGCAGCGGCTGGCGAACTGGACCGGCGCCGATGTCGCCGCTTCCGATGACGACACCGGTGCGGCCACGGCCGGCGGCGACTGGACCCTGGAGACGCGTGCCGGCACGATCGAGCACGCCCTGGCCATCGACGCCGGCGTGTTGGCGCACTACGCCTCGCTGCTGGCCGACGCCACGCCCACCGTCTCGCTGGCCGGTGGCGGCGACGTGCTCATCGGCGACCAGTTCACCTTCACCGCCACGTTTACCAACCCCTCCTCCCAGGAAGGCTACGCGCCCTACATCGACCTGTTCCTGCCCGCCACCGGTCGCGATGGCGACGATGGCGCCAGCTTCGTCTCGGCGACCTACCTGGGCCAGGCCGTCACCTCCTACGTGGTGACCTTCGATGCCAACGGCCAGGCCACGCACCCGCTCCAGCGCGACACCAGCGGCCAGCTGGTGGTGATCAACGCGGCGACCTACGGCATGCGTGCCGGCGACCAGCTCGTGGTGCTGCAGCTGCCCTATGCCTCGGTCGGCGCGGACCAGCCGGCCATCGCGGTGCAGATCACCGCCCGCGTGAGCAACCTGGCCGATACGGCGGCCAGCAACGGTTCTCCGGACCTGGGCATCGTCGCGCGCGGTGGCTTCCAGTACGGCAACGATTCGCTCAACAACCCGCTCACCGATCCTTCGCGCGTGCAGGCGGGCACCAGCGGCATCCAGGTGCATCCCACCGTCATCACCCTGACCCAGTCCGTGGACGCACCGGAGGGCAAGACCGCCACCGGCCAGAACTACGGCCGCGAGCTCACCGTCACCGCCACGCCCGCGCCCGGGCAGACGCTCAGCAACGTGGTGCTGGAACAGGACCTGCCGCCGGACATCCTCGTCACCGGCATCACGCCGCCCGCCGGCGGCGAGGTCACGCAGCTCGTTCTGGCCGATGGACGCGTGGTCACCGGACAGTCGGAGATCCGCATCCTGCTGTCGGCGGGGGCCTACGTGGCTCACTACACCGTCGAAGTACCCAGCCTGTCGGCGCCGGCCAGCGTGGTGGTGGATTTCTACGTGCCGCAACCCGACGCGAGCGGCAATCCGATCCTGGACCCGAATACCGGCGCGCCGGTGAACATCGACATTGCCGCGCCCACCGCGGGGGCCGACTGGGTGCCACTGGACCCGCGCGATGTCGGCACCAACGGCACCATCGAACTGTCCGGTACCGGCCAGCCGATCAGCTTCGTGGCCGAATCGATCGCGCTGTACAAGCAGGCCCGCTACAGCTCCGATGTCGGCTATCCCGGTCCCACGCCCGGCGATGCGTTCAACTACACGCTCACGCTCAACCTCTCCGACTACTACCTGTTCGGCATCAGCCAGATCGGCCAGGGCAACTTCGTCATCCTCGACGCGGTGGGCGACGGGCAGGTGCTCAGCGGCACGCCCACCATGCGCGTCTCGCTCAACGGCGTGGACTACACCATCGCGCTGGTCACCCTCACCACGAACAATCCCGACGGCTCGACCTCGGTGACCTTCGACGTGGGCTTGTCGCTACGCAACCTGTTCGGCAATCCGGGCCAACTGGGCGGCGACATCCAGGACGATGGCATCCTGCAGGGCGCAACGGTGGTGATCATCAACTACACCACGATCATCGCCCAGGCCTACACCACGCCCTACCCGCAGAGCGAGATCAACGAAGGCGACACCATCGGCAACGACGCCACCGTGCAGGCCTCGGTGCTGCTGGATCGCATCAATACCTCCGGCTACGTGGCCACCGACCACGACGCGGTCACCGGCACGGTGCCGACCAGCAACGTGGACATGGCCGTGGTCGCGGTGAACGGCGGCGCGGTACCCGGCAACGGCGAGCTGCGCCCGGGCGACACGGTCACGTTTCGAATCGGCTACAACCTGGTGACGGGCGACTACGAGAACCTCGTCCTCACCAGCTACCTGCCGCTGCCGCTGTTCAACGTCTCGGGCATCAGCTGGAGCCAGGGCGGCGGCAGTGGGCAATGGGATTTCGGCAGCGCCAACACCAACGGCGACCCGACCGTGAGCGTGCGCAGTGGCGCGGGCAACGCGGTGATCTTCGATTTCGGCAACTGGGAGGTGAACCAGAACAACGGCAGCCGCATCGAACTGGTGTTCACGCTCACCGTGGGCGACCAGCCGTTCGCCGACCTGCGCCAGCTCACCGTGCTGGCCACCTCCGACCAGACCACGACCATCGATCAAACCCACCTGCAATCGGCGGCGGCGGCGACCATCGAGTCCATCGCCGAGCCTTCGCTGCTGGTCTACCACGGCGTGGTCTCCAGCACGCAGGGCACCATCACCGGTGTACTCGGCAGCTGGAACGCACCGGGCACCTCCGGCGTGCCGTTCAATGGCAGCGTCACCGACCCGCTCGCGGTCAACGGCGACATCCGCGGGATCGATGCCGGAGACCGCCTGCGCCTGGCCACCGCGCTGGAGAACATCGGCGGCGGCAGTGCCTATGACGTCACCACCGATATCACCCTGCCGGCGGGCGTGGAGTTCGTCGGCGGCAGCCTGGCGAACGCGAACCTGCTCATCTACCGCGGCGATGGCTCGCAGCTGGTCTTCGGCGTGGATTTCACCGTCAGCGGCAACCGCATCGAGTTCATCGACAACGGCGGCACCGGCGCGCTGGCCGCCGGCCGCCCCGGTTCGGCCGCCGACGCCAGTGGCGCCAACCTGGTAGTGGTCACCTACGACGTGGTGGTCTCCGACGGCATCGCCGCTTCCAGCACGCTGCAGAGCGCAGCCACCCTCGCCCGCTACGCCAGCGTGGAAGGCGGCAGCAACTTCACCCAAGGCGATACCGAGCGCGCCCTGCAACAGGTCGCCGCGCCCACCATCGTGGTCAACTACGGCGGCGGCTCGCTGGATAACGGCGACTCCACCGCCGCGCACACGCAAGGCAACGCGCTGGCCATCGGCGAAGCGATGACCTACGACATCGTGGTGACGCTGCCCGAGGGCAATACGCAGTCGCTGCGGATCCAGGACCTGATTCCCGACGGCCTGCGCCTGGACATGGGCTTCGGCAACGGCGCCGGCTACCAGCTCATCACCCTGGCCAGCGGCAGCGGCGCGCTGTCGGCCGACTTCAACGGCACCGTGGTAGTCATCGCCGCCAATGGCGTTGGCGGCACCATCGGCGAGAACGGCGTAGACGGGCAACTGGTCTTCAGCCGGGCGCAGACCGGTGCGGACAACCTGGCCAACAACAACAGTTTCGTGATTCGCGTGCGGCTGGTCGCCGACAACAACCTCGGCAACCAGGACGGGCGCAACCTGGTCAACTCCGCCCAGCTGACCTACAGCGACCCCGACGGCGACACGCCCAACGGCACGGTCGCCCTCGACCGCACCGTGGACCGTACCGGTGGCACGCCGAACGTGATCGTGCGCGAGCCGACGCTCATCATCACCCAGGTCACCGACCAGCTGCCGCCCCTGGGCGTGGACGAGTCGGTGCCGGTGACCTTCCAGATCACCATCCGCAATGCCGGCGTCAGCAGCGACTACAACGCCTTCGACATCGGCTTCAGCGACCCCCTCCCCACGCAGATGGATGGCTACAGCATCCTGGGCGTCACCTTCTCCGGCGGCGCCAGCGCCAGCAGCGCCACGCCCTTCGTGATCGACAACGGCGTGCTGCGCGTGGCCGACGGGGTCAAGATCGATGTGCCGGCCGGCGGCAGCATCCTCATCCGCGTCAACGGCACGGTGAACGACACCGCCGCCGGCCTGCCCAGCTTCCCCAATACCGCCACGGTCAGCTGGAGCAGCCTGGATGGTGCGGTGGCCGGCGAGCGCACCGGGGTGGACGGGCTGCTCAACAGCGGCGTGCTCAACGACTACCGCGCCGCCACCACGCTGGACGTGCCGGTGCTGCGCGGCGTCTACATCTCGCGCGTCGGCGGCTTGCCCGATACCGTCCCGGCCAACCCCACCTACGGTCCCCAGGAGGACGTGGCGATCGGCGAAGTGGTGCGCTATCGCGCGGTCGGCGTGCTCGCGCAGGGTGTCACCAGCGAATTCGAGCTGCGCATCACCCTGCCCAACGGCCTGGGCTTCATCAACGACGGCACCGTGCGGATCGGCTTGATCTCCAATGGCGGCCTCACCAGTGACCAGGCGCTGGTGACGGGCGGCACGCTCTACCTCGACGGCGACGAGAACAGCGACCAGGCCCAGCCGCTGCGCGTGGACCTCTCCGGCGGGCAGCTCAGCGGCATCCTCGACCCTTCGCGCATGCAGGTGACCACCGACGCCAACGGCAACACCGTGCTGGTGTTCCGCCTCGGCACGCTGACCAACACCGAGGCCGATGCCGATTACGAACTGTTCTCCGTGGAGTTCAGTGCCCGCGTGCTCAACCAGGCCTCCAACGCGGCCGGCGCGCTGCTGGGCGTGACCGCCACCGAATCGGCCGCCGGGGCGCTGTTGAGCACCAGCCAGACGGTGTACCAGCGGGTGGTCGAGCCTTCGTTCTCCGGCCTGGACAAGCGCGTCTACGCGTTCAACCCGGCGCTCACCGCCACGACCGGGCGTGCCTCCATCGACATCGGCTTCCAGCAAAACGGCGGCGAATCGGCCTTCGACGTGGTGCTGACCGATGCGTTCCCCGGCGGCAGCAACTACACGTTCACCGGCCTGACCCTGGACGGGGTCGCCTACGCACCCGGCAACCTGCCCGCCGGGGTCACCGTCGATACCAGCAACGGCGTGACCGTGCGTTTCGCGCAACTCGATCCGGGCACGCGGGTGTCGGTGCGCTACGACGTCACCGTGCCCAACCAGAGCGCGATACCCGACAGCAACGCCACGCTGACCTGGACCAGCCTGCCGGACGATTTCACCAACTGGGGCGGCTCGGCGGTCGGCACCGCCGGCACCGCGCAAGGCGAGCGCACCGGCGTCGGCGGCGTGCCCAATACCTATGTCCTGCAGGAAGGCGCCGGCCTGGGGGTGATCAGCGGCACCTTGTGGGACGACACCCAGTCGGCCACCGCGAGCACCGTGCCCGACGGCACCGGCCTGGCCGGGCAGACCGTGACACTGGTCTGGGGGGGCGTGGACAACGACCTCGCCACCACCGCCGACAACCAGAGCTTCAGCACCGTCACCGACGCCAACGGCCACTTCCAGTTCGGCGCGCTGCCTTCGGGCGTGTTCCGCATCGACGTGCCGACCGGGCCATTGAACTACCCGCAGCCGCTCGGCGAGTTGCGCATCCGCATCGACAGCGACGGGGGCGTGCTCGGGCAGATCGGCGTGTCGCTTGGCGAGGGCGCCACCGCCCAAGCGGATGCCGGCTACGTGCACCAGAACGTCGCACCGGTGAACCAGGTGCCCGGCGTGCAGAACGGCCAGGAGGATGTCCTCCTGCCGATCGCCGGCATCAGCGTCAGCGATATCGACGCCGGCGGTGGCAGCCTCGACGTGCTGCTCACCGTGGCGCACGGCACGCTCTCCCTCTCCGGCGTGCCTGCCGGCGTCACCGTTACCGGCAGCGGCACCGCAAGCCTGCGCCTGACCGGCAGCATCGCCGACCTCAACGCCGCCTTGGCCCTGCTGCAGTATCTCGGCAACCAGGACTACAACGGCAACGACACCCTGACCGTCACCACCAGCGACCAGGGCAATTTCGGCGATGCCGACGGCAACGGCCTCCCCGGCCAATCCACCGACGCGCTCACCGATGTGGATACCGTGGCGATCGTGCTGGAACCGGTGAATGACGCGCCCATCGGCGTGGACGACGAGTTCATCGCCGTCGAAGCCGGCGGCGACAGCAACAGCACGCCGGGCGTGGATCCGGCCGGCGACATGCTCGCCAATGACATCGACGTGGACATCGCCACCAACGGCGACAGCCTGAGCGTGACCGCGCTGCGTTCGCAGAACACCGGCAACGCCGCCAGCCCGCTGCCCAACAACGCCCGCACCGCGCTGGTCGGCCAGTACGGCACGCTCTATTTCTATGCCGACGGCGCGTTCGAGTACGAAGTGGACAACACCAACCCGGACGTGGAAGCGCTGCGCACCAGCAGCCAGCGCCTGTTCGAGACGTTCTTCTACGACGCGGTGGACACCGGCGGGCTGGGCACCTCGGCGGTGCTCACGCTCATCATCCATGGCGCCAACGACGCGCCGGTGGGCGTGGACGACCGCGGCGACGCGGTAGAGAAAGGCGGCGTCGCCAACGGCACCGGCGGCAGCGACGCCACCGGCAACGTGCTCGACAACGACACCGACGTGGACAGCGTGTTCAACGGCGAGACCAAGGCCGCCGCCTACGTGCGGCTTGGCGTGGAAACCGGCAGCGGTGCGTTCACCGCGATCGCGGCCGGCACCACCTCGGCCAACGGCACGGTCATCACCGGCCTGTACGGCACGCTGACGCTCGGGGCCGATGGCAGCTATCGCTACGTGGTCAACGACAACGACGCCGTGGTGCAGGCGCTGATGGCCGGGCAGGAGCTGGTCGAGCACTTCACCTATGCGGTACGCGACACCGACGGGCTGCTCGACCTGGCCCAGCTGGACATCCACGTCGCCGGCGCCAACGACAATCCGGTGGCCAGCGACGACGTGGCGCAGGCCCAGGCCGGCTCCACCGACGACGACACGCAGGAAAGCAATCCGAGCGGCAACGTGATCCTGCAGGTCTCGCGCCCGGGCAATCCCCTCGACGACGGCCACGACTACGATGTCGATGGCGGCGACCAGCCCAACAGCCTGCTGCGCGTGATCGGCGCCGGCCTCGGTGGCGACGTCACCGGCACGCTGGTGGCCGTCGACCAGGCCAGCGGGGTGGAGACCACCATCGTGGGCCTATACGGCACGCTGTACATCAGCGCCGACGGCTCGGCGCGCTACAACGTCAACAGCGACAACCCGGACGTGCGCGCGCTCTCGGCCGGCCAGACGCTGCAGGACGTGTTCACCTACGAGATCACCGACACCACCGGCCTCACCGACCGCGCCAACATCACCATCACCGTGCATGGGGCCGACGACCCGCCGGTGGCG
Source organism: Pseudomonadota bacterium (assembly GCA_023386795.1). Taxonomy (GTDB): domain Bacteria; phylum Pseudomonadota; class Gammaproteobacteria; order Xanthomonadales; family Xanthomonadaceae; genus Stenotrophomonas_A. The sequence continues at coordinate 67,089 of JAEWJB010000040.1, read as the reverse complement.
CAGGACGTCATCGACGTGGCGCAGGAAGCCGGCGGCGTCGCCAACGGCACGCCCGGCGAGAATCCGACCGGCGATGCGCTGCTCAACAGCTCCGATCCGGACGGCGACCCGATCTTCGTGGTGGACATCCGCACCGGCCTGGACCCGGCGGGCGGCACGCAGGGCACGGTAGGTACGCGCCTGCGCGGCGAGTATGGCTGGCTCACGATCCAGGACAACGGCGATTACCTCTACGAGGTGGACAACGACGACCCGCGCGTGGAAGCGCTGCGCACCTCCGCCAGCAACGTGCAGGACGTGTTCACCTTCACCATCGGCGACACCACCAACCGATTCGACTCGGCCACCATCCGCATCATCATCGTCGGGCAGAACGACAACCCGGTCGCCCAGGCGGACAACGCCGACGCCACCGAGGCCGGCGGCATCAACAACACCACCGCCGGCGTGGACCCGACCGGCAACGTGCTGGCCAACGACACCGACGTGGACGCCAACGACATCCGCACCGTGGTCGCCTTCAGCAACAGCGGCGGCGCGGCCGGCACCGTCGGCAGCGCGTTGGCGGGCACCTACGGCAGCCTGGTGCTCGGTGCCGACGGCCAGTACGTGTACCGCGTGGACAACACGCTGGCCGCCGTGCAGGCACTGCGCACCTTTGCCGATACCCTGAACGAAACCTTCACCTACGAGATCGCCGACCGGGTCGGCGCGCGCAGCACTGCCACGCTGACCGTGACGATCCACGGCCAGAACGACGCGCCGGTACTGGTGGCCGACGTGGCCACCGCGGTGGAAGCCGGGGGCGTGGCCAACGGGACGGCCGGCACCGATCCCACGGGCAACGTGCTGGCCAACGACAGCGACGTGGATGCCGGCGATTCGCTGGTGGTGCGCGCGGTGCAGTTCGGCGGCACGCAGGTACTGGCCGGGCAGTCGCTGGCCGGGCGCTACGGCACGCTGACCGTCAATGCCGATGGCTCCTATGCCTACGTGGTCGACAACAGCAATGCCACCGTGCAGGCATTGCGCACCAGTGCCGATACGCTGGTGGAGGTATTCACCTACCAGGCATCCGATCTGGCGGGCGCCACCGGCAACAGCACGTTGACGATCACGATCCGGGGCGCGAACGACAACCCGGTGGCGATGGATGACGTCGGCTTCGCCCTGGAGAAAGGCGGCGTCAACAACGACGCCCCTGGCGTGGCCCCCACCGGCAACCTGCTGGCCAATGACCGCGACGTCGATGCCAACGACACCCGCACGCTGGACGGCATCCGTACCGGCAACGAAGCGGCGGGCGGCGCATTCACCGCTGTGTCGGGGGCCGTGGTGGTCAGTGGCCTCTATGGCGACCTCACGGTCAACCCCGACGGCACCTACACCTACGTGCTGCGCGATGGCGACGCCAACGTGCAGGCGCTGCTGCCGGGCCAGGTGGTGAGCGAACAGTTCACCTATCGCCTCCACGACCTGGCCGGCGCGCAGGACGCCGCGACCCTGACCATCACCATCCTGGGCGCCAACGACGCGCCGACCGCCAGCAGCTTCGACGAGGTGGCCGTCGAGGCCGGTGGCGTGGACAACGGCACACCGGGCCTGGACCCGGCCGGCAGCCTGCTGGCGCATCTCGATGACGTGGACGATGGCGCCGCCGCGCTGGTCGTCACCGCGTTCGGCAACGGCACCGTCGAAGGCACCGTCGGCCAGCGCTTGCAGGGCCTGTATGGCGAGCTGCTGCTCAACGCCGATGGCACCTACCAGTATTTCGTCGACAACGACAACCCGCTCGTGGAAGCGCTGCGCACCAATGGCGACCGCCTGTTCGATGGCTTCACCTACACCGTCACCGATCCGCACGGCGCCAGCGCCAGCGCGGTGATCCTGGTGGTGGTCCATGGCCAGAACGACACCCCGGTGGCCAGCGACGATTTCGCCGACGCCTTCGAGGCCGGCGGCGACGAGAATCACTCGCCCGGCGTGAATCCCACCGGCAACGTGCTGCTCAACGACAGCGACGTGGACGGCGTGGGGTATGGAGAAACCGCGCGGGTGACCGCCGTGCGCACCGGCGCCGAGGCCGGCAGCGGTACCGCCGGCACCGTGGGCGTGGAACTGCGCGGCCTGTACGGCTGGCTGACCCTCAACGCCGACGGCAGCGCCCGCTACCGGCTGGACAACGAAATGGCCGCCGTGCAGGCGCTGCGCGGGCCGAACGACACGCTTGAGGAATTCTTCACCTACACCCACACCGATACCGCCGGCGCCAGCGACGAGGCCACGCTGACCGTGGTCATCCACGGCGCCAACGACGCCCCCGTGCCGCGCGACGACGCGGCCACCGCGGTGGAGGCCGGCGGCGTGGACAACGGCACGCCCGGCGTGGACCCCACCGGCAACGTGCTCGACAACGACACCGATGTGGACGGCCCGCAGTATGGCGAGCAGCTGTTCGTGGTGTCCTACCGCGGTGACCAGGGCGCGACCCTCGCGGGCAACGTGCTGGCCGGGCGCTATGGCCAGCTGGTCATCAACGCCGACGGCACGTTCCGCTACACCGTCGACAACCTCAACGCCGCGGTGCAGGCCCTGCGGGGGCCCGGCGACCAGCTCAGCGAAAGCTTCGTCTACCAGATGCGCGATGCCGCGGGGCTGGTGCGATCGGCCACGCTGGTGATCACGCTGGAAGGCCGCAACGACGCCCCCAAGGATGCCGACGACAGCCTGGTGGCGGTGGAGGCCGGCGGCGACGGCAATGCCACGCTGGGCGTGGATCCGTCGGCCAACGTGTTCGACAACGACGTGGATGTCGATGGCCCGCAGTACGGCGAGACCGCCACCGTCATCGCAGTGCGCACCGGCGCGGAGAATGAAGCGGGCAGCGCGGGCAGCGTGGGCGTGGAATTGCGCGGGCAGTACGGCTGGCTGACCGTCAACGCCGACGGCGGCACGCATTACCGCCTGGACAACGACATGGCCGAGGTACAGGCGCTGCGCGGCCCGGACGACACCTTGGTGGACCGCTTCACCTATACCCACGCCGATACCGACGGCGCCACCGACCAGGCGACCATCACCGTGCTGATCCGCGGCGCCAACGACGCCCCGGTGCCGCTGGACGATGCCGCCATCGCCGTGGAGGCCGGTGGCGTTGCGAACACCACGCCGGGCGTGAATCCCACCGGCAATGTGCTCGACAACGACAGCGACCCCGACGGCGCGCAGTACGGCGAGCAGCTGGCGGTCGTCGGCTACCAGGGCGCTGGCGGCGGCGCCTCGGTAGGCGGCATGCTGGCGGGCCTGTATGGCCAGTTGGTGATCGATGCCGACGGCCGCTACCGCTACGTGGTCGACAACGGCAACCCGCTGGTGGAGGCATTGCGCACGCCGGACCAGCAGCTGGTCGAACGCTTCACGTATCAGGTGCGCGATGCCGGCGGGCTGGTGCGCAGCGCTACGCTTACCCTCACCTTGCAGGGCGCCAACGATGCCCCGGTGGCGCGCGATGACCAGAACGTGGCCATCGACCAGGTGCCCGCACCGCAGGCCACCGGCAACGTGCTCCCCAACGACAGCGACGTGGACGGCGGCGATGCGCTCCGCGTGATCGCCGTGCGCCCCGGCACGCAGGACGGCGACGTCGCCGCCGGGCAGGCGCTGGCGGGCCGCTACGGCACGCTGGTGCTGCAGGCCGATGGCAGCTACCGCTACGACATCGACATGGGCAACCCCGAGGTGCTGGCCGCCGCCGGGTTGGGCCGCGTGCTCAGCGACGCCTTCACCTACACCATTGCCGATCTGGCCGGTGCCACCAGCCAGGCGGTGCTGACCATCCAGTTGGACATTGCCGCGCCCTACATCCCGCCGGGCGGCAATCCGCAGTACTTCTCGCGCTACGACGAGGCGCGTCCTTCTCCCGGCAACCTGCCCGACGTGCAACCGGCGATATTCGTCGGCCCCACGGTGGAGCGGCTGGCGCTGGAACGCTCGCTGGCCGGCAATCTCGACCCCGCCGCCGGCTGGCGCATCGATCCCGAGCGCTACCGATCCAGCACCAGCACGGCCGCCGGCCTTGGGGGCGTGAGCGGCCAGTTCGTCGCCCGCGCGGTGGCCGAAAGCCGCATGGCCAGCGCGATCGAGCTTGCACGTTTCAACGAGCGCGAAGGCCGCGCCAGCCTGTCGGCCGATGGCCTGCTGCCCACTCCCGGGCTGCAGGCGCTGACCCCGCATGGGCTGCTGCATGGTGATTTCGCTCCCCGCCCCTCCGAGCCCGCCGCGCGCGGCTTCTCGCGCCAGCTGCGCGGTGCCGCCGACGAACGCCGCCTGCCCACGCCCACGCCCTGAGACCACGCCTCCATGGAAAAACGTTCCGCAGTGATCCAGCCCAGCGCGCTTGGCCTCGCCTGCCTCGCGGCGATGTGCGTGGCCGGTTGCGCCAGCCAGAAGCCCCGGCCGTACAGCGAGCAGGAGCTGCGCGACCGCGTGGTACAGGACCAGCAGCGCATGTATGCCGACCAGGAGCCGGTGGCCGCGCCCATCACCTTCTACGAAGCCGCCGCGCGGGCGCTCAAGTACAACCTCGACTACCGGCTCAAGCTGATGGAAAGCGCGCTGGCTTCCGACCTGCGCGACGTCTCCAGCCACGAGATGCTGCCGCGGTTGGTCGCCTCGGCCGGCTGGACCGGGCGCAGCAACGATTCCGGCGGCACGTCCATCGGCATCGAGGACCGCCAGGAAAGCCTGCGCCCGTCCACCTCCGAGGAGCGCTATCGCAACCTGGACAGCCTGGGGCTGAGCTGGAGCCTGCTCGATTTCGGCGTGGCGTACTACCGCAACCAGCAGAAGATCGACCAGGTGATGATGGCCGAGGAGCGCCGCCGCAAAGTCGCGCAGAACGTGCTGCAGGACGTGCGCAATGCGTACTGGCGCGCCCTCGCCGCGCAGCGGTTGATGCCCGAGGTGGATCGCCTGCTCGCGCGCACCCAGCAGGCGCTGGACTCGGCGCGCAAGGCCGAGCGGGATGGCGTCACCGGGCGGCAGGAAATCCTCGCCTACCAGCGCTCGCTGCTCGATGCGGTGTACATGCTCACGGTGCGCCGGCAGGACCTGGAGTTCGCCCAGGCCGAACTGGCCGCGCTGATGTCGCTGCCGCCGGGTTCGCGCATGGAACTGGCCGATATGCCCGAACCGGCCCTGCCAGCCCAGCTCGCGCCGGTGGACCAGCTGGAACAGGTGGCGCTGCGCCAGCGTCCGGAAATCATGGAGGAGTGGTACCGCAAGCGCGTGGACCTCAACGACATCCGCATCGCCAAGGCGCAACTGTGGCCGAACATCTCGGTCAGCGCCGGCTACCAGTACGACTCCAACAAGTACCTCTACAACAACCACTGGAGCGATACCGGCCTGCAGGTGTCCATCAACCTGCTGCGCCTGCTGCAGCTGCCCTCGCTGAACCGTGCCCAGGAATCCCAGGCCAATACCGACGACTACCGGCGCATCGCGCTGTCGATGGCGGTCCTCACGCAGGTGCGCGTGGGCGCCATGCGCTACGACCTGGCCGAACAGGAAGTGCATTTCGCCGATGAAAGCCTGCGCGTGGACAAGAGCCTGCTCGATTACGCGCAGGCCGCGCGCGGCACCGCACTGGGCTCGGAGCTGGAGGTGATCCGTGCCGAGAGCCGCTACCTGCTTTCGCGCTACCAGCGCGAGGCAGCGTATTCCAGCGCGCAGGCCGCCTGGGGCCGGCTCTACAACTCGGTTGGGCTGGACGTGTTCCCCGACGAGATCCAGTCCCACGACATCAAGACCCTGGCCACGGAGATCGAACGCACGATGCGCAACAACGAACAGGCCGGCCTGGCCGCCCCGGCGCCGGGGGCGCGCGAATGAGCCTTCGCACGTGCGCCATGACCCTGCTGCTCGCCGCCCTCGCCCTTCCCGCCATCGCGCAGACGCGCAAGGCGCAGGATCCCTACAGCGACCCCAACGCGATCCGCGTGCTGCTCAGCGCGCAGAACGAGACCACCTTGTCGGTACAGATGAACGGCACGCTCGGGCCGCTGAAAACCGGCCTCGGGCAGAAGGTGGCCAAGGGCGACACGCTGGTGGCGCTGGAATGCAGCGAAGCCACCGCCCGCGCGCAGGTCGCCGAGGCCGAACTGGCCATGGCCAGGCAGAACTACGCCGCCAAGCAGAGCATGCGCAAGCTCGATGCGGTCGGTGACATCGAGGTCGCCAGCGCCCGCACTGAAATGCAGAAGGCGGCCGGCGCGCGCACGCTGGCCAACACCCAGGCCGGCTACTGCCGCGTGCGCGCGCCGTTCGGCGGGCGTATCGCCAAGGTCTACGTGCGGGGCTACCAGACCGTGGCCGCCGGCACGCCGCTGTTCGACCTGGTGGGTGACGGCCCGCTCAAGCTGCGCCTGAACGTGCCCTCCAGCCAGATGCGCCGCCTGCGCGACGGCATGCCGTTCCAGCTGCAGGTGCTGGAAACCGGCAAGACGTATCCGGCCCACATCAGCGCGGTCAACGCGCGCGTGGACGCGGTGGCGCAGACGGTGGAACTGGAAGGCCGGCTGGATGCCGAGCATCCGGAGTTGATCGCCGGCATGAGCGGCATCGCCCGCCTCGACGCGGCGCCATGAACGGCCCCGCCGCCCTGCCCTCCGCGCCATGGCTGATGGCGCTGTCGGCGCTACGCGACCGGGCGCTGGCGGCGGAGTCGTTGAACGCCCTGGCGTTTTCCATCGTCAACGACCCCCACCCGCTGCTGCGCTACTACCAAGGCTTGGCATTCGATCTCACTGGCCTGCGCCCGCGCCTGCGCGCGGTCTCCGGGCTGGCGATGCCGGAGGAAGCCTCGCCGTACCTGGTGTGGCTGGAAAGCGCCTCGCGCTGGCTCGCCCAACAGGTGCAGGGCGAGGACGCGATCCTGTTGGCGCGCGACACGCTGGACGTGCCCGAAGCCCTGCAGGAAGGCTGGGCCGAATGGTGGCCCGGGCATGTGTGGTGCGTACCCCTGCATGCACGCGATGGCGCGCGACTCGGGCTGATCGTGTTCCTGTTCGAGCAGGCGCCCGACCCCGGCCTGCTCGGCCAGCTGCAACCGGTGCGCACCACGTGGGCGTACTGCTGGCAGGCGCTGGCCGGCCCACGCCGGCGCCGCTGGTGGCCAAGCCGCAGGCAACGCTGGATCGCAGCGGCCATCGTGCTGGCGATCCTGCTGCTGCCGGTGCGGCAGACCGCGCTGGCGCCGGCGGAGATCGTCTCGCGCAACAGCGAGGTCATCAGCGCGCCGCTCGACGGGGTCGTCGCCGAATTGCAGGTGCGCCCGAACCAGCGCGTGCGCGCCGGCCAGCCGCTGCTGCGCCTGGATGAAACCACCTTGCGCAATCGCGCCGAAGTGCTGCGCCGGCAGGTGGCGGTGGCCGATGCCGAACTGATGGCTGCCAGCCAGAGTGCGTTCGACAACCCGCAGAGCAAGTCCGAACTGCTGCTGCTCACCGGCCGCTCGCAGCAGCAGCGCGCCGAGCTGGCGGCGGTGGAGGCACAGCTGCAGCGCACCGAGGTGACCGCGCCGCGCGACGGCGTGGCGGTGTTCTCCGATCCGAATGACTGGATCGGCCGGCCGGTCAACACCGGCGAACGCATCATGCAGGTGGCCGACCCTGGCCGGCCGGCCATGCTGATCCAGCTGCCGGCGGCCGATGCCATCGCGTTGGAGCGTGGCGCGCAGGTGACGCTGTTCCTGAGCGCCTATCCGCTGCGGCCGCTGCGCGGGCGCATCCTGGAAACCAGTTACCAGGCCCGGCCCAGCGACGACAACGTGGTGTCCTACCGCCTGCTCGCCAGCATCGAGGACGCGCCGACGCACGCGCGGCTGGGCCTGCACGGCACTGCCAAGGTCTACGGCGGGCGCGTGGTGCTGGGCTATTACCTGCTGCGCCGGCCCATCGCCGCGTTGCGCGGCTGGAGCGGGCTGTGATCAGCGTCGATGCCGGCGACCTGCCGCTGCCGCCTTTGCGCGAGGACCTGCGCCTGCAGCCGCTGCCAGCCGATCGCAGCGGCCAGCCGGGTTGGGTGATCCAGGACACGGTGGTCAACCGTTTCTATCGCATCGGCTGGCTGGAATTCGAAGCGCTGAGCCGGTGGGGTGGCACCGCGCGCGAACTGGCCACGCGCATCGCCGGACACACCGCGCTGCGCCCGACGGTGGAGCAGATCACCGAGTTCACCCGTTTCCTGGAGCGCCACCAGCTGCTGCGCCTGCCCACGCTCGCGCTGGAGAAGCTGCGCGTGGACAGCGAGGCGCGGCGCCGCTTCAGTGCGAACTGGCTGCTGCACCACTACCTGTTCTTCCGTATTCCGCTGGCCCATCCGCAGCGCTGGCTGCAACGCACGGCCACGCGGCTGGGCTGGCTGTTCACGCCATGGACGGTGGCGGTGATCCTCGCCCTGAGCGTGCTGGGGCTGGCGCTGGTAGGCCGCCAGTGGGACGAGTTCTCCAGCGCGGTGGTGGATTCCTTCAGCACCGAAGGGCTGTTGAGCTTCGCCGTCGCGCTGTGCCTGGCCAAGCTGCTGCACGAACTCAGCCACGCGCTGGTCGCCACGCGCCTGGGTTTGCGCGTGGCCCACATGGGCGTGGCGTTCGTGGTGATGTGGCCGATGCTCTATACCGATACCGGCGAAGCCTGGCGCTTGCCGCACGCGCGCCAGCGGCTGGCCGTGGCCAGCGCCGGCATCCTGGCCGAGCTTGCGCTGGCCGGCGTGGCGACGCTGGCGTGGGCGCTCTGCGACCCGGGCGCGGTGCGCGATGGCTTCCTGTACCTGGCCACCACCGGCTGGGTACTGAGCCTGGCGCTCAACGCCAGCCCGTTCACCCGCTTCGACGGCTATTTCATCCTCTCGGACCTGCTCGACTTTCCCAACCTGCACGAACGCGCATTCGCCCAGGCCCGCACCGCACTGCGCCGCGGCGTGCTGGGCCTGCGCGAGCCGTGGCCAGAGCCCCTGCCCGCGCGCTGGCGGCGCGGGCTCGTGGCATTCGCCTTCGTCACCTGGATCTACCGCTTCGTGCTGTTCCTGGGCATCGCCCTGGCCGTCTACCACTTCTTCTTCAAGGCGTTGGGCATCGCGCTGTTCGTGGTCGAGGTGGGCTGGTTCATCGTGCTGCCGGTCATGCGCGAGCTCGGGCATTGGTGGCGGCATCGCGCGGCGATCCCCACTCGCTGGCGACGCGGGCATCTCATCGCACTGGGAATCGCCGCGCTCGTGCTGCTGGTGCCGTGGCGTGCCAACGTGCATGGCTACGGCGTGGCGCGCGCCACCCAGCAGGTGCGGGTGTACACGCCCTTCCCCGCGCGGCTGCAACAGGTGCATGCGCCGGGCCCGGTGGCCTCCGGCGCCAACCTGGCCGAACTGGACCAGCCGGATATCGCGGCGCGATTGCAGGGCACGCAGGCGAACCTGCACGCGCTGGAAGGCCAGCTGTCCGCGCTGCTGGCCGACCCGCAGGGTATCGGCCAGCAGGCGGCAATGCGCCAGCGCGCCGCCGTGCAGGTGGACGAAGCGAGCGCCGCGCACGCCGAGACTGCGCGCCTGCGGCTGGTGGCGCCGTTTGCCGGCGTGTGGAGCGACATCGATCCGCAGCGCCAGGCCGGCCAGTGGATCGGCACGGGCGAGGCGCTGGGCGTGCTGTACGATCCCTCGCACTGGCGCGTGGATGCCTATGTGCGGCAGGACGACGTGTCGCGCATGGCGGTCGGTGACCGCGTGCACTTCTATCCAAAGGGCAGCGCCCGACGTTACGACGGCACGGTGACCGCCATCGCCGGCACGCGTGCACGCCAGCTCGACTGGCCCGCCCTGGCCGACCGCTACGGCGGCCCGATTGCCACCGCACAACAGAAAGAGGGCCTGGTGCCACGGTTGCCGGTGTTCCATGTGGTGGTGGAACTGCACGACGCACCGGTGCAGGCGTTGGAGGCGCCGGGCGAAGTCCAGGTATCGGGCGAACGCCGCAGCCTGCTCGGCAGCGCGGGACGCTGGATGGCCGCGACGTTCCTGCGCGAAAGCGGCTTCTGATGCCGAAGGCCAATGGCCCGATTCGGCACAGCGTCGCACCTCGCATTCATCGGCTGCTGACATGTTCAGGTGATAGCCTCGTCAACGAGTCGCCCCCACCGCGATGCACCACGCGCTTTCGGTGCGTGATGGCTTCCATCGTTCCCTTCTTCGCCTGACGCATTCCGCGCCATTGGCCAGCCCCTTCGGGAAGCCCGCCATGTCCAAGCCAGATTCCTCCCCCTCCCTGAGCCGCCGCTCCCTGTTCAAGGGCCTGGGCCTGTTGCCGCTGGCCGCGGCGCTGCCCGGCTGTTCGGATCCCGCTCCCTCGGCCGGGGCGAAGGCCGCCCCGAAGGAGGAGAAGTACAGCCCGCAGTTCTTCAGTGCCGCCGAATGGGCCTTCGTGGTCGCCGCGTGCGAGCGCCTGATTCCGCACGACGACATCGGACCGGGCGCAGTGGAAGCCGGCGTGCCGGAATTCCTCGACCGCCACATGCTCACCCCGTATGCCAGCGGCGCGATCTGGTACATGCAGGGACCGTTTCTCGAAGCGCCTTCCGAATTCGGCTACCAGGGCCGCCTGGCGCTGCGCGACATCGTGCGGGTAGGCATCGGCGCCATCGACGCCCACTGCAAGCAGGCCTTCCAGGGCAAGACCTTCGCCCAACTCGAGGCCGCGCAGCAGGAAGACCTGCTCAAGGCCGCCGAGGGCGGCAAGCTGGAACTGGAGGGCATCTCCTCGAAGCTCTTCTTCTCCAACTTCCTGGGCGAAGTGAAGAACGGCTATTTCGCCGATCCCAAGTACGGCGGCAACCGCAACATGGGCGCATGGAAGATGATCGGTTACCCGGGCATGCGCGCGGACTACATCGACTGGATCGGCGTGCGCGACAAGGCCTATCCGCTGGGACCGGTCGACCTGTCCGGGAAGCGGGGCTGATCGATGGCGAACGTGACGACGAAACCGAAGGTCGATGCCGTGATCGTGGGCATGGGCTGGACCGGGGCCATCCTGGCCAAGGAACTCACCGATGCCGGGTTGAAAGTGGTGGCGCTGGAGCGCGGTGGCGACCGCGACACGCAACCCGACTTCGCTTACCCCAAGGTCGTGGACGAGCTCGAAGGCTCGGTGCACCGCCGCTTCCTGCAGAGCCTGGCGCAGGAAACGGTGACCGTGCGCCACGGCGTGGGCGATACGGCCGTGCCGTACCGGCAGATGGGCTCGTTCAAGCCGGGCACCGGCGTGGGCGGCGCCGGCAGCCACTGGTCCGGCTGCCATTTCCGGCCGCTGCCGGAGGACATGCGCCTGCGCAGCAATGTCGAGCAGCGCTACGGCAAGGGTTTCATCCCCGCCGACATGACCATCCAGGATTTCCCGGTCAGCTACGACGAACTCGAACCGCACCTGGACATGTTCGAGAAGGTCTGCGGCACCTCCGGCAAGGCCGGCGTGATCCAGGGCGTGGTGCAGGAAGGCGGCAATCCGTTCGAGGGGTCGCGCGCGTCCGAATACCCGCTGCCGCCGAATCCGAACTACCTCGGCGCCGAACTGTTCTACAAGGCCGCCAGGGAGATGGGCTGGCACCCGTACCCCATCCCGGCGTCCAACACCTCGCGTTCGTACGTGAATCCGTACAACTGCCAGATGGGGCCGTGCAACGCCTGCGGCTTCTGCAGCGACTACGGCTGCCTGAACTACTCCAAGGCCAGCCCGAACGCCTGCATCCTGCCGGCGCTGCGCCCTAGCCCGAATTTCGAACTGCGCCCGCACTCGCAGGTGTTGCGCGTGGACCTGGACAGCACGCGTGGCCAGGCCACCGGCGTGACCTACCTCGACGCCCAGGGCCGCGAAGTACACCAGCCCGCCGACATGGTGCTGCTGTGCGCGTTCTCGCTCTACAACGTGCACCTGATGCTGGTATCGGGCATCGGCACGCCGTATGACCCGGAAAGCAATACCGGCACGGTGGGCCGCAACTACTCCTACCAGAACCTCAACCGGGTGGTGCTGTTCTTCGACAAGGACGTGCAGGCCAATCCGTTCATCGGCATCGGCGGCGCCGGCACCACGATGGACGACCTCAACGGCAACCAGCTCGACAACGGCAAGCTCGGCTTCGTGGGAGGCGGCCTGGTGTGGGCGCGCCAGCCCGGCGCCGGCCCGGTGCGCGGCATCAACGTGCCCTCGGGCACGCCGAACTGGGGCCACGACTGGAAGAAGGCCGTGGCCGACAACTTCCGCCACTCGTTCTACTACGAGGTACAGGGCGCGTGCATGTCCTACCGGCAGCATTACCTGAGCCTGGACCCCACCTACAAGGATGCCTTCGGCCGCCCGCTGCTGCGCATGACCTTCGACTGGCATCCGAACGAGATCAAGGCCTCGCAGTTCTTCGTCGGGCAGGCGCTGACGATGAGCAAGCTGCTCAACCCGCTGTCGATGTCCGGCGATGCGAAGAAGGACGGCGAGCACTACAACATCACCAAATACCAGAGCACGCATACCTGCGGCGGGGCGATCATGGGCGACGACCCCAAGACCTCCGCGCTCAACCGCTACCTGCAGAGCTGGGACGTGCCGAACGTGTTCGTGATCGGCGCCAATGCATTCCCGCAGAACAACGGCTACAACCCCACCGGACTGGTCGGTGGGCTGGCGTACTGGGCGGCCACGGCGATCCGCGAGAAGTACCTGAAGTCGCCCGGCCCGCTGGTGGACGCGTGAGGGGGCGGCCATGAAGAAATTCCTCATCGCCCTCGTGCTGCTCGCGGTGCTGGTGCTGGCCATCGCGCTGGCGTGGGCGTTCTGGCCTTCGCACACGCGCGCCATCGCCGATGGCACCCCCAGCGGCGCGCAGGGCGCCGCCGACCCGGCGCTCATCGCGCAGGGCCAGTACCTGGCCACCGCAGGCGACTGCTTCGCCTGCCACAGCCGTCCCGGTGGCAAGCCGTTCGCCGGCGGGCTGCCGATCGCCTCGCCGATCGGCACGATCTACAGCAGCAACATCACGCCCGATCCGGAGACCGGCATTGGCCGCTACAGCCTGGACGATTTCGACCGTGCCCTGCGCCACGGCATCGCCGCCGATGGCAGCACGCTGTATCCGGCCATGCCCTACCCGTCCTATGCGCGCCTGAGCGACGACGACGTGCGGGCGCTGTATGCCTACTTCCAGCACGGCGTGCAACCGGTGCGCGAGGCCAACCGCCCGAGCGGCATCCATTGGCCGCTGTCGATGCGCTGGCCGCTGGCGATCTGGCGCAAGACCTTCGCGCCGGACCCGGACCAGGTCGCCTTCGACGCCAAGCGCTACCCCGACCCGCAGATCGCCCGCGGCGCCTACCTCGTGCAGGGCCTGGGCCACTGCGGCGCCTGCCACACCCCGCGCGCCTTCAGCCTGCAGGAACAGGCGCTGGACGAATCCGGCGCGGCCTATCTTTCCGGCGGGCAGGTGATCGACGGTTGGAACGCGGTGTCGCTGCGCGCCGACCACGGCGAAGGCCTCGGCCTGTGGAGCGCGCAGGACATCGTCGATACCCTCAAGACCGCGCGCAACCCGCACGCGGCAGTGGTGGGCCAGCCGATGGCCGATGTCGTCGTGCACAGCACCCAGCACCTGCGCGAGGACGACCTGCAGGCGATCGCGGCGTACCTGAAGTCGCTGCCGGTGCGCGGCAGCCGCGAGCGCGCTTATGCGCAGGACGACGCCACCGCGCAAGCCATGGTCGCCGGGGTCAACGACACCCGAGGCGCCGAGCTGTATGCCGACAACTGCGCGGCGTGCCACCGCAGCGATGCGCGCGGCAATCCGCATGCCTTCCCGGCGCTGGCCGGCAACCCCACCGTGCTGGCGCCCGATGCGAGCTCGCTGGTGCGGCTGGTGCTGGCTGGCGGCAGCCTGCCTTCCACCCAGGCCCGGCCCTCGAACCTGGGCATGCCGTCCTTCGCCTGGCGCCTGAGCGACGAGGAAGTGGCCACGCTGACAAGCTGGCTGCGTAGCGAGTACGGAAACCACGCGCCCGCGGTGACGGCCCGCCAGGTGCGCAAGATCCGCGACAGCCTGCAGGAGGTGCCACGTGACGCGAAGACCGCCGCACAACACGACCCGACCTCAGCGGATGCTTCGGACCAGTAAGCCCGCAGGGGCGCGCCGGACTTCGTCCGCAGGCCCATGGTTCCGCCACACGAGGCCCGCCCGATGAGATTCGCGCGGACCCTGCATGCGTGGGCGGTGAAACTCTTCGACGAGGGCGTGCTGCGGCTGGTGTTCGAGCACGCGCGCAACGTCGCCATCGCCTCGGTGATTACTGCCGCCGGCTTGCAGTTTGTTCGCCACGGCGCCACCGCGGTGTTTACCCCGCCGGGCTTCGCCGGCTACGTGGCGGCGGCAATCGGCATCACGTTGCTGGTGCTCAACTTCATCGACGGCCTGTGGCGACTGGCCAGGTTGCGCTCGCACCTGGCGTGGCAGATCGCCCTGACCGCCGCTTATGTCTTCCTGGCCTGGCGGCTGGCCCAACTCGTGCTGCTGTTCAAGACGAGTGGTGGCGGCATGCCGTTCTAGCCGGCCGTCACGGCGTCCGTGCCACGGGCGGCGCGCCGGGCAACGTGTCCTTGTAGATCACGCCGTCCTTCATGATGACGCGGAAGTTGCGCTCGGGTTGGGTGATGACCGCGATGTCCTGCAACGGATCACCGTCGACCAGCAGCAGGTCCGCCAGCGCGCCTTCCTGCACCACGCCGAGCCGCCCCGCATACGGACTGCGCTTGCCCGACAGGGCCAGCAACTCGCCGTTGGTTCCCGTGGCCATCACCAGGGTCTGGGCCGGCGTGTACCAACGGATCAGGCTGGCAAGGATCGCGTTCTGCTGGCTGGCCAGCGCGCTGGAGAACAGCACGTCGGTGCCGAAGGCGGTCTTGAGGTGGTATTTGATCGCCAGCCGATAGGTCTGGTCGGTGCCTGCGAACACTTCCTGTGCCTTGGCGTACTCGTCCGACCCGGGCGGGAACGCGTTGGCCAGCTCCGGTGGGAATGGCTGCGTGCTGAGCCAGATGCCCTGGTTGGCCATCATCTGCGCGGTAGCCTCGTCCATCAGGCTGGCGTGTTCGATGCACAGCACGCCGGCGCGGATGGCACGCTGGATCGCCGCCGGCGTGTATGCGTGCACGGTGACATAGGTGCCCCAGTCGCTGGCCGCGCCGACCGCCGCGCGCAGTTCGTCCTCGCTGAAAGTCACCACGTCCAGCGGGCTGTGCGGCGAGGACACGCCACCGCCGGCGGTGAGCTTGACCTGGCTGGCGCCGCGCATCAGCTGCTCGCGCACGCGCAGGCGTACTTCATCCGGGGAATCGGCGATGGCCGACTCGCCTTCGATGTCGTACCGCGATGCAGGCGCGCCCAGCGTGCGCGGCAGGTCGGTAGCGTCGCGGAAATCACCGTGGCCGCTGGTGACGCTGATCATCGCGCCGGAGGGGAAGATGCGCGGGCCGGGAATGTCGCCGCGGTCGATGGCCTGCTTCACGCCCCACGCCGCGCCGCCGACATCGCGCACGGTGGTGAAGCCGCGCATCAGCGTGCGCCGCGATTCAACGCCGGCCACGATGTTGAGGTAACCGGAAGAGGATCCCAACGCGATCTGCACCGGCAGGCCGACGAACATGCTGTGCCAGTGCGCGTCGATCAACCCCGGCATCAGCGTGCGGCCTTCGCCGTCGATGACCTGCGCGCCTTCCACCGCCAGGCTGCCGGTAGGTCCGATCTTCTCGATGACGTGGCCGCGCACGCGCACGCTGCTGGGCCCGCTGAGATTTCCATGCTGCCCATCGAAGATGCGCACGTTGTCGAAGACGATCACCGTGGCGGCCGGGGATGGCGCAGCGGCTGCGGGCGGCGGGGGCGTAGGCGCGCTGGCCGGCGCTGCGGACGGCATGGCAGGCGGCGTGGCCGGTGTTGCGCTCGCCGGCTGGGTGGCGGCGGGCAACGGCGAGGGATCGCCGCTGCCACCGCAGGCCCCCAGGCCCGTCGCGACGAGCAGCAACGCGGCCAGGCGCAAGGCGGCGGCGAGGTGTCCAGGTGCGATGTTCATGGCGGCTCCGGCTCGGAAAATGAAGGAAGGGAACGCAAGGGCGGTGCTTCACAGCGCCGCTTCGATATACGCGTAGAGGTAGTTGGAACCGCCATCGACCGTGCCCAGCATCTGCGCGGTGCCGAAGATGCCGGAGCGGTGCGACACGCCGAATCCGAAATACAGTTCGTGCCAGCGCTCGCTGCCAAACAGGTCGCCCAGGCTGATGTCGATGCTCGGGTCCAGGTAGTTGAGCAGCTTGGAGGTGTTGCGTTCGCGTCGCGCCTGCGAGACCACTTCGGCATACGGCACGCGCTCGGCGTAGGACAGGCCAAAGCCGAAGCCGACGCGGGTCATCACCCGGTGCGACCAGGGGAAGCCGTAGTAGTAGCCCTTCATGTAGGCGTCGATCTGCCAGGCGTCGGGCTGGTAGCCCTTCTCCAGGTGGCGCACGATGCCGGCATAGCCGACCAGGTCCAGCGGCCAGCCGTTGAGTCGCGACACGAACGGACGGCCCACGTGGATGCCCCAGATGTCGGTGCCGTCCTCGTCGTTGAAGCTGGCGCACTTGAAGGTCATGATCCGTATCAGGTGGCAGCCTTCGCCGGTATCGCGGCCATAGAACAGCTTCACGTAGGTGGGCACGTGCGCGTCATCCCAGCGCACCTGGCCGTTGCCGAAATCGTAGGCGGCGCCCAGCATCGCGCCCCACTGGACGTTCTCGTCCACTACCGGGCTGTCGCGGATCTCGCTCGAATAGCCGGTGACGAACACGCCACCCAGCACGCTCCAGTGGCGGAAGATGCGGTAGCGCGCATACAGCGCGGCGGTGAGGTTGAAGCCCGAACCTGCCGAATACGCCGCACGATCCGGCGTGGAATCGGCCGCCGGCACGCCGTAGTAATAGTCGTTGAGCTTGGCGCTGCGCCACGCGACGGTGAGCACGGGCTGCACGCTCCAGCGGTCGTCCTGCCACAGGTAGCCGTAGGACCCGCGCAGCTCGGTGCCGTGTGAGGTGCTGGAGATGTCCTGGCGCACGCTGGCATCCCAGTGATGCGGGCCGTTCTCTCCGTAGTAACGCGCTCCCAGGTCGGCCTCGCTGTTGCGCGTCTCCATGCCTTCGAGCACGTCCGGCGTCTCGTCTTCCGGGAAACCCTCCAGGCGGCGTTCGACGAACAGCTCCAGGCCGGCGGCCTGGTCGCCCGTGACGCGCACGCCGGCGGTGTTGGAGCGCAGGAAGAAACGCTCGCCCTCGTAGAGATACAGCGGCATGAGATCCACGCGCGGATCGGCGCCGCGATAGGGAGAGCTCTCGATGCGACCGAGGAAGCCCAGGCCTGCGGCACCACTGCCCGGATCTTCGAGCAGGTTGCCGAGCATGGCATCCTGTGCACAGGCCGGCCCCACGCAGGCCAGCATCGCCATGCATAACGTGCGGGCGGCGAAGCCGCGCGGGCAGCGGGAGGATCGGAAGTTCATCGCAGGCCCCTACTTGATGAAGTCGTACTTCAGCGAGGTCTGCAGGCGCATCGCATCGCCCGACTCGCCATCCTGCTGCTGCAACTTGCCGTACAACAGCTCCACGCCCCAGCTCCAGCTCGGCGCCGGTTCCCACACCAGGTTGGCGGCGGCGTAGTCGCTGCGACGGAACGCGCTGGCCGCCAGCTGCGCATCGCGCTCGAGGTACAGGCGGCTGTAGGTGAACGTCGAGCGCCAGCGGCTGTTCCACAGGTGCGTATAGCCCAGCCAGCCGCCCCATTCCTGCAGCGTGTCGAGCTGCCCGCGCGCATCGACCACCGCGTCCAGGTCCAATCCGCCGAGGTCGCCCACATAGGCGGCGATGCCCTGCCCGCCCATCAGGCCGTAGACGAAGTAGTCGCCGCTTTCCGCACCCCAGCTGCCGGTCAGCGCCGCGCCGCCGGCCACGGCGCTGTCACTGCCGCCGGGTGCGTCGTAGCTCAGGTAGCGCAGCAGGCCGGCGAGCTGCACGTTGCCCCAGTCGGCTTCGTGGCGTGCCGCCAGCACGAGGTTGGGCGCGGCGGTGCGCTCGCGGCCGTCGGGGTCGTCGAACTGGATTTCGCCGCTGCGATGTTCGGCCGCCAGGATGATCTGGTTGCCACCGCGCAGCGGGAAGTACTGCCGGATGCTGGCCAGCCGCGCCGAGGGCGAGGCGCCCGGGCCTGCGAAGTCCAGCGTGTCCGGGCCCGAGTCCAGGTCCATGAAAGCTGACCACCCGAACCCGGCGTAGGTGTTGCCCAGTTGCCCCCATGCGTGCCGCAGGCGGTACCCATAGCTGCCGCCGGAGCCGAAGAAGTCGTTCTGCAGCAGGAAGCGCAGCTGCCCGGCGCTGGTCTCGCGGCGTGCTTCCATCGTGAAGCGGGTCTGCCGCGCGTGCATGTTGAAACGAGCGTCGCCGCGCTGGTCGCCGACCGGGATGTCGGAGGTGATGAACTGGTCGCTGTCGCCCGCGTCATCGTCGTCCATCATCGCGTCGAGCTTGGCGTAGCCGCTCAGGCGCAGCCAGGTGGTGGTCCCCGGGATGGCGAAGAAGCCTTCCAGGTTGTCTCCGGGCGGGGCTTCGTTGTCGGGACGGGCGCCGGCCTGGTCGTCTTCGTCGAACGGCGTATGCGCCGGCAAGGGCGAAGCTTCGACGCCCAGCGTGGCCAACGAGGCGACGGGCGCAGCCACCATGGGCGCCCCGGGAACTGTTGGCGGGGCGGTGGCTGTGGCCGGCGGGCTGGCGGCCTGCCCCCTGTTCGCGCCTGCTGCGACGGGTACCGGTGCGGGCGCGCCGCGTTCGGATTCCAGCACTTCGATGCGCTGCATCAGGTTGTCCACGGTTTGCCGCAGGCGGGCGATTTCCGCGTCGCGCTGTGCATCGGTGGACTGCGCCTGGGCGACGGCCGGCAGCGTGAGCGCAAGGGCCACGCTGAGGGTTCGGATCGGCAGGGACAT
Organism: Pseudomonadota bacterium; assembly: GCA_023386795.1. Classification (GTDB taxonomy): domain Bacteria; phylum Pseudomonadota; class Gammaproteobacteria; order Xanthomonadales; family Xanthomonadaceae; genus Stenotrophomonas_A. The sequence continues at coordinate 48,003 of JAEWJB010000040.1, read as the reverse complement.
CGTCATGAGGGATCTCCTGCGGGGGCTTATTCGGACAGGGGCGGCAGGTCGCCGCCGCCCAGCGCGGTGTAGAGGTTGACGCGGTCCTGCAGCGCGCCGGCACGCAGCTGCAGCAGCGCCTGTTCGGCGGAAAAGCGGTTGCGTTCGGCGTCGAGCACTTCCAGGTAGGGCGTCAATCCCACTTCGTAGCGGTCCTGCGCGGTGGCCACGAGGGCGCCCTGCACTTCCACCGCCTGCTGCTGCGCGGCGATCTGCTCGGCGTTGCGCCGCGCCGCGCTGAGCCCGTCGGCCACCTCGCGGAAAGCGTTCTGCACCGTGGATTGGTAGGCCATCTCGCGTTCGTCGCGCTCGCCACGCGCCTGGTCCACGCGCGCGCGCCGCCGGCCCCAGTCCAACAGCGGCAGCACCGCGCCGGCACCGAACGACCACACCTTGTTGTTATCCGAGACCAGCCCGGAGAGTTCGGAAGAGGTGTAGCCGCCGCTGCCGGTCAACCCGATGATCGGGAAATACAGCGCTCGCGCCGCGCCGATGTTGGCGTTGGCGGCCAACAACCGATGCTCGGCCATGCGGATGTCGGGGCGAGCCTGCAGCAGGGCCGACGGCAGGCCGGGATCCAACGCGGCCAGCTGGTGTTCGTCACCGATGGGCAGGCCCGGCGGCAGCGGGTCGGGCAGCGCCACGCCGACCAGCCATTGCAGCAGGTGCTGCGCCAGCTCGCGGCTGCGCTGCAGTTGCGCCAGCTGGGTCTGCGCCTGCGTCACCAGCGCGTAGGACTGGTGGTAATCCACCGAGGAAGTGAGCCCGACCTCCATCCGCAGCTGCGCCAGCTCCAGCGTTTCCTTGCGGCTGTCGAGCGAACGTTGCGCCAGCACGATGCCTTCCTCGCTGGCGCGCAACGCGTAGTAACTGGCCGCGACGTTGGCGATGAGCGACAGCCGGAATGCCTGCTGGGCCTCCACCGTGGCGAGGTACTGGCGCCGCGCCGATTCGCTCAGGTTGGCCACGCGGCCCCAGAAATCCAGTTCGAAGGTGGGAATGCCGACCTGCACCCCGTAGCTGTCCACGGTGAAGCGTGCCGCGTTATCCGCTGCACTGACCGGAGCGCGCAGCCGCTGCGCCGAGGCACCAGCTTCCAGTCCCGGCAGACGTTCGCTGCGCTGGATGCGGAACTGCGCGCGTGCCTGTTCGATGCGCGCGGTGGCGGCGCCCAGGTCGCGATTGTTCTCCAGCGCCTGGTCAATCAGCCCGCGCAATATCGGGTCCTGGAAGAACGCCGGCCACGCGATCTGCGTGGCGGCCCTTCCCGCCTGCGCGGCATCGCCGGCACCGGGAAACCGCGCGGGGACATCCGGCGGTGGCGGCGCATACGTGGGCGCCAGGTTGCAGCCGGCCAGCATCGCACCCACAACCGCCACGCACAGGCGCTTCATGGCGTGGCCTGCGGCGGTAGCGTGCGCGCGCCGGCCCGGCGCCGCAGCAGGTAATAGAACAATGGCGTGTAGAAGATGCCGAACAAGGTGGCGGTGAACATGCTGCCGAGCACGCCGGTGCCCACCGCCTGCCGGCTGGCCGCACCGGCGCCGGCGGCGAATACCAGCGGCAGCATGCCGACGATGAAGGTGAGGCTGGTCATCAGGATCGGCCGCAGGCGCTGGTGCGCGGCGGCGAGGATGGCCTGGTCGGTCGGCACGCCGCGCGCTTCCTCGTCCAGGCCGAACTGCACGATCAGGATCGCGTTCTTCGCGGCCAGGCCGATGATGGTCACCAGCCCAACGTTGAAGTACACGTCGGCCGACATGCCGCGCGCGCCGGTGAACACCACCGCGCCGAGGATGCCGAACGGGACCGCCAGCAGCACCGCCACCGGCGTGGTCCAGCTCTCGTACAACGCGGCCAGCAGCAGGAACGCGACCAGCAGCGCCAGGCCCAGCAGCAGGCCGACCTGTCCGGCGGCTTCCTGCTCTTCGCGCGCGGTGCCGGTCCATTCGAAGCGCATGCCCGGTGGCAGCACCTCGGCGGCGAGCCGCTCCATCTCGCGCAGGGCCGCGCCGCTGGAGACGCCCGGCGCGGCCTGCCCGGACACCGTGGCGGCGAGGAAGCCGTTGTAGCGCTCCACCTGCTGCTCGCCCACCGTCCAGTGCGTGCGCGCGAATGCGGAGAACGGCACCGACTGCCCGCTGCTGCCGATCACCCGCAGGTCGGTCACGTCTTCCGCGCGCATGCGCTGGGCGGCCTCGCCCTGCACGAACACGCGGGCCACGTTGCCCTGGTGCACGAAGTCATTGACGTAAGCCGACCCGAACATCACGCCCAGCGCCTGGTTGACCTGGGACAGCGGTACGCCAAGCGCACGCGCCTGGGTGCGGTCGATATCCACGAACAGCTGCGGTGCCCGCGGCATGCCTTCGGGCCGCACGCCGGCCAGGCGGTCGCTGGCAGCGGCGCGCTGGGCCAAGGCCATCGCGGTGGCCTGCAGGGTACGTTCGCCCGCCCCGCCCCGGTCCTCGATCTTCAGGGTGAAGCCGGAAGCATTGCCCAGCGACTGGATTGCCGGCGGGTTGAGCACGAACACCTGCGCCTGCGGGATGCCGAGCATCGCGCCGTTCATGCGGCGTGCCAGCGCGGACGCGCCGTGCGCCGCGCCGTCGCGTTCGGCCCACGGCTTGAGGTCCACGAACGACATGCCGACGTTCTGTCCCTGGCCGAAGAAACTGAAGCCCACGACGGTCGCGACGTTGCGCACTTCCGGTTGCTGGCGCAGGATCGCCTCGGCCTGGCGCACCGCTTCACGCGTGCGCGCCACGGTGGCGCCGGGTGCACCGTTGTAGGCCACGAACAGATAGCCTTGGTCTTCTTCCGGCAGGAAGCCGCCGGGCAGGCGCGCGTACAGCAGCGCGGTCAGCAGCACGGCAACGACGAATACGCCCACCCACAGCCAGGGCCGCTTCAACAGGCGGCCCACGCCATCGGCATAGGCGCGGCTGCTCTTGTCCAGCGCCCGGTTGATCGCACCGAATACGCGTCGCCCCGGTCCGGGGGCGGCGGGGTCGTGCGGGCGCAGCGTGGCGCCGCAGATCGCCGGGGCCAGGGTCAACGAGAGGATCGTCGACACGCCCAGCGACACGCTCAGGGTGACCGCGAACTGGCGATAGATGCCGCCCGCCGAGCCGGGAAAGAACCCCATCGGCACGAACACCGCCCACAGCACCAGGCTGGTGGCGATGATCGCTCCGCTCAGCTGGCCCATGGCCTTGGCAGTGGCCGGGCGCGCTTCCAAGCCATCCTCGCGCATGATCCGCTCGACGTTCTCGACGATGACGATGGCATCGTCGTTGAGGATGCCGATCGCCACCACCATGGCGAACAGGGACAGCAGATTGATGGACATGCCGAACGCCAGCAGGCCCAGGCAGGTACCGACCAGCGAGATGGGCACCACCAGCGTGGGCAGCAGCATCGCGCGCCAGCTCTGCAGGAACAGCAGCACCACGATGGACACCATCACCATCGCCTCGATCATCGTGCGCACCACACCGCTGACCGACTCGGTGATGAATGGCGTGGTATCGAAGGGGGTGCTCCAGCGCACGTCGGGCGGGAACGTGGCCTGCAACGATTCCAGCCGCTCGCGCACGCGCCGCGCGGTGGCCAGCGCGTTGGCGCCGCTGCTCAGCGAGACCGCCAGGCCCGCGCTCTCCTGCCCATTGAGGGTGAGATTGAAGGCGTAGGTATCGTTGCCCAGTTCCACCCGCGCGATGTCGCCCAGTCGCACCGTGGCGCCGTCCGGGGTCGCGCGCACGATGATCTGGCGGAATTGCGCCGCCGAGCTGAGGCGGCCGCGGGTCACGATCTGCGCGGTCGTCTCGGTGCCCGGCGCCACCGGCTGCAAACCGAGTCCACCGCCGGCGGTCTGCGCGTTCTGTTCACGGATCGCGGCCATCACCTCGGCCGGGCTCAGCCCGAAGCTGACGAGTTTTTCGCGGTCCAGCCAGATACGCATCGCGTAGCCGGACCCGAACAGCGCGACATCGCCCACGCCGGGCAGCCGGCGCAGTTCGTCGGCGATGTTGCGCGCGGCGAAGTCGCCCAGTTCCAGTGCGCTGCGCTGGCCGCCCTGCGATTGCAGCGCGATCAGCATCAGGAAGCCGGTCGAGGACTGGGTGACGTGCACGCCCATCTGCCGTACTTCTTCGGGCAGCCGCGGCTCCACCCGCGCCAGGCGGTCCTGCACCTGCGAACGCGCGCGGTCCAGGTCGGTGCCGCTGCGGAAGGTCACGCGGATCTGCGCGGTGCCGTTGGCACGGCTGGTGGAGGTCATGAACAGGAAATCGTCCACGCCGTTGAGCTCGTTCTCGATCACCGAGGTCACGGTGCGGTCCACCGTCTGCGCGTCGGCGCCCACGAACGTGGCGGCGATGCTCAGCGAGGGCGGCGCGACGTCGGGATACTGCTCTACCGGCAGCGAATGCAATGCGATGCCGCCGAACAGCAGCGCAAACAGCGCCACCACCCAGGCCAGCACAGGCCGGTAGACGAAGAATCCACTCATGGGGCCGGCGCCGCCGCCTGCGCCGCGCGCGCCTGCACGTGCTGGCCCGGCTGCACCTTGTGCCAGCCGTCCACAATCACCTTCTGGCCGGGGGTGAGGCCGGACTGCACCACCCAGCGTCCCTCGGCCTGCCCGGCCAGGGTCACCGGCTGGCGCATCGCCACGCCGTCGGCGTTGACGGTCATCACGCTGGCCTCGTCCTCGGCGATGCTGATGGCACGTTCGGGCAGGCTGATGCCGTCACGCAGCGTGCCCACGGCCAGGATGCCGCGCACGAACTGGCCCGGCAGCAAGCGGCGTGGCGTGTTGTCGAACGAGGCGCGCAGCGTGCGGCTGCCGGTCGCCGGGTCCACGGCCTTCTCGGTGAAATCGACCACGCCTCGCACCGGCAGTGGCGTGCCTTCATCGTCGAGCACGGTCACGCCGATGTGCTTGCCGTCGCCCAGCACGATGCGCCCGGCCTCGACGCTGCGCTCCAGTTCGGTGAAGGCGGCATTGGAGGGCTGGAAGACGACGTAGACCGGGTCGAGCTGGTCGACCTGGGTCATCAGCGTGGCCGAGGCGGCGCTGACCAGCGCGCCTTCGCTGACCGCCGCGCGGCCGACGCGCCCGGCAATGGGGGCGCGCACGGTGGCGTGGTCGAGCTGCAGCTGCGCGCGATCCACCGCGGCCTGGGCTTCGAGCAGCGCGGCATCGGCCTGCTGGAACGAAGCCTGCGCCGATTCGTACTCCTGCACACTGACCGCCTTGCGTTGCACCAGCGTGGACAGGCGCGCACGCAGGCTGGCGGTCTGTCCCCGCGCCGCGCGCGCCGACGCGAGTGCGGCACGCGCCTGCTGCAGGCGTGCCTGCAGGTCGCGCGGATCGATCTGGAACAACGGCGTGCCGGCGGCGACATCCGTGCCTTCCACATAGAGCTGCCGCTCGACGATGCCATCGGCGCGCGCACGCACCTGTGCCATGCGCACCGCTTCCACGCGCCCTGGCAGTTCGACCAGGTTCGGTACGGCGGTGGCATGCACTTCCTCGACCGTCACCACCGTCGGTGGCATGGCAGCGCCCGGCCCTGCATTGCCCCCGCATCCGGCGAGCGACGCCAACGCGCCGCCGAGCCACAGCGACCCCATCCATTGCCTGGTATGCATGCCGCGATACCTCCGGCTGCCCTCGCCGCTTCCCCCAAGCGGCCGCCGAACCTGGCCCGTGCCCCCACTGCGACCTCCCGGCAGGCCATGCCGGCGAGGCCCGGGTCCTCAGAAGTCCACGGCGTCGCGCACCAGCGGACAGGTCATGCAGTGGCCGCCGCCACGGCCGCGGCCGAGTTCGGCGCCGACGATGGTGATGACCTCGATGCCTTCCTTGCGCAACGCGGTATTGGTGGAGGTGTTGCGGTCGTAGGCCACCACCACGCCCGGCGACAGGGCCACCAGGTTGTTGCCGCTGTTCCACTGCGAGCGCTCGGCGCCGTAGTACTCGTCCGATTCCACCAGCCGCAGCTTCTTCAGGCCCAGTGCTTCGGCCACCACCTCGGTGAAGTGCTTGTCCTCGAAGACCACCTCGAAGCCCGGCGCCTTGTCGCTGGGATACAGCGATATCGGCTTGATCTGGTCGACGATGCCGCTGTAGATCGTGGCCACGTCGCGGTCGGCGAAGGTGAACACGGTATCCAGGTGCATCGCCGAGCGCAGGCGGGGCATCGAGGCGGCGATCACGCGCGTGGCGCCCTGGTGCTTGAACAGCGATTGCGCCAGCTGGGTGATCGCCGTGCGCGAGGTGCGCTCGCTCATGCCCACCAGCACCACGCCATTGCCGGCGGGCATCACGTCACCGCCTTCCAGCGTCGCATTGCCGTGGTCCTGGGTAGGGTCGCCGTACCAGATCGGGAAATCTGCGCTGGCGAAGTCCGGGTGGAACTTGTAGATGCACGTGGTGAGGATGGTTTCCTCGTGCCGCGCCGGCCAGTACAGCGGATTGAGGGTCACGCCCTCGTAGATCCAGCAGGTGGTGTCCCGGGTGTACAGGGTGTTGGGCAAAGGCGGCAGCAGGTAGCCCACCACCTCCGGATGCTCGCGCGCCACCGAAAGCGTGCTGCTGGAGAAGTCGTCCGGCAATTCGCGCGCGCTCAACCCGCCGATCAGGATCTCGGCCAAATCGCGCGGTGCCAGGCTCTCCAGGTAGGCGCGCACTTCGGACATGAATTCCAGGCCGACTTCGTTGGCGTTGACCTGGTGGTCCAGCACCCACGCGCGCGCTTCCGGGAGCGCCATCGTGTCGGCCAGCAGGTTGTGCATCTCCAGCACCTCGACGCCGCGGTCGCGCATCTTGGCCATGAAGTCGAAGTGGTCGCGCTTGGCGTTGTCCACCCACATGATGTCGTCGAACAGCAACTCGTCCTTGTTGCGCGGGGTCAGGCGCGTGTGCGCCAGGCCAGGGGCGCAGACCAGCACCTTGCGCAGCTGGCCCACCTCGGAATGGACGCCGTACTTCTGTGGCTTGGACATGGGACGCGATCTCCTGGAGGGAGCCGGCGGGGGCGCCGCCGGACGGGCGGAACGCGGGAAGCCTCAGGCGGGCATGCGTCGGCGTGGAGGGGCCTGGCGCGGCGGGCCGCTGAAGGAAGGCGTGGTGCTTCCCTGGCGATTCCATTCATTGCGATGCAACGCGCATCGCGGCGAGAGCTCGGCCTTGCGTGGGTCGCGATATCGAGGGCAACGCGGGCGCGCTGTCGGCGACGGAGTGAACCGAGAGTAAATGCCGCTGGTGTCACTGCGTCGTGAAGAATCCTTGACGCATTTCCGGCACGCCGCGTTATTCACGTTGGTTTGACGCAAGAAGGCGTTAGTGCCTCTTGCCGGCGGATGAAGGGGGCATGGCAGCCGGGGGCGAATCGTTTCATCCACCCGCATGCGTTGGGAGAAACCTCGATGAGCACCAAGCATCTTGCACGTGCGACCGGCTTGCTCGTGCTGGCCACGATGGCCGGCTGTGCAACGCACACCACACCCACCACCTTCAATCGTTCCGAAGTCGGGCGCGCCCAGAGTGTCGAATGGGGCGTGGTCGAGGCGGTACGACAGGTCACGATCCAGAACGACTCCCGCGGCGTGGGCACCACGACCGGCGCGGTATTGGGCGGCATCGCCGGCAGTACCATCGGTGGCAGCAGCCGCGCCAATGCGGCCGGCGCGGTGGCCGGCGCGGTGGCCGGTGGCGCGGCGGGCAACGCCATGTCGCGCTCGGCCCGCGCCGGCGTGGAGGTGACGGTGCGCCTGGACCAGTCCGGACGCACTATTGCGGTGACCCAGGACGGACAGCCCAATGACTTCCGCGTGGGTGATCGCGTACAGGTCGCCAGCGACGGGGTCACCACCCGCGTGACCCGCTGAATCAAGCCGCCGGCCTGCACGGCGGCACCACGCACTAGGAGCCCGACATGCGCCAGGTCCTTGCCCTGAGCGTGCTCGCCGTCCTGCTGGCGGGCTGCGCGCATACGTCCACCATGACACCCGACCAGCGCCTGGCGCTGTACCAGCAGCACGCCGGCGCGCCGGTGCCCTCGCTGCAGCTCAACCGCATGGTGCGGCGAAGCGACTGGACACCGCTCGGCGACCAGGCCATGGCGCTGTGGAGCAGCGCCAGCCGGGGCCACCTGCTGGAGTTCCGCAGCCGCTGCAGTGGCTTGTCCTCGGCACAGAGCATCAGCATCACCAACCAGTTCGGCACGGTGTCCGCGCGCTTCGACAGCGTGATCATCCGCTCGCCGGGCACGCTCAGCTCGGTGTCGCCGGGTTGCCGCATCAGCCGCATCCGCCCGCTGGACGGGCAAGCGCTGCGCGAAGCCAAGCACGAGATCCGTGAGGCACAGTTCACCGATCGACCGCAGGACGTGCAACCGGAGCCGGAGGAAGGCGCCACCGATACCGGTGGCATGCCTTGAGCGGGTCGGGCGCGCGCCGCACTGCGCCTGTGCGCGGCTCGCCGCGGCCGTCGTGGGTACGCGTGCGATGAGCGCCGGCTCCTGGCTCAATCGCATCCTTTCGCGCAGCCTGTTCGATGCGCGCTGGGTGATGGCGCCGTTCTATTTCGGACTGGTGTTGGCGCTGGTCGCGCTGCTGTTCGTGTTCCTGCGCGAGTTGTTCTGGCACCTGGCGCACCTGCTGGAGCTCACGCCCACGAGTGTGATCCTGATGGCATTGGCGTTGATCGACCTGTCGCTGGTGGCCAACCTGCTGCTGATCGTCACCCTCGCCGGCTACGAGAATTTCGTGGCACGCATCGATTCCGGCGAGGAAAAGCGCCCGTCATGGATGGGAACGGTGGACTTCGGCGCGATGAAGATGAAGTTGATGGGCTCGATCACCGCCATCTCCGCCATCGCGCTGCTGCGCATCTTCATGAAACTGGAGGAAGGCGCGCCCATGAACCGCTACACGCTGATCTGGATGACGGTCATCCACGGCACGCTCATGCTTTCGGCGCTGGTGCTGGCCATTTCGGACCGCATCTCGCCCCGTACGCCTTCCGCCCCCGCTGCACCCGCGCCACCTGCGGGCCGCTGACAACCTTCCCTTCCTGCCGATGGAGCCTGGACCATGCATGCTGCCGTACCCCGCCGCTCTTCCCTCCCCCGCCTGATGGCCGCCACGCTGCTGGCGGCGGGGTTGTCCGCCTGCGCCACGGACGGAGGCGCAGGCGCGCCGCAGGGCAGTGCCGTGCAAGTCACGGTGGCAGCCACGCAATTGCCCGGTGCGCGCTATGCCTGGGCCCCCATGCCCACCGAATACACCGAGCAGGCTGACCCTCGCGTGCTCGATACCGCATTCCGCCAGCGCCTCCGCAACGCGATGGACAGCGCATTGGCCGCCAAGGGCTACCAGCGCGTGGAGGACGCGGCGCAGGCCGACTGGCTGGCCGCCTACCGCGTTGGCGTGCGCGACCAGGAACGCATGGTGCCTGCCGCGCAAGGCGGTGGCAGCGGTCCGACGCGCATGAATGCCATCCAGTGCACCAGCAGCGGCTGCTCGCAGCTGGTGGTGCCCGGCAACGATGGCTCGCTGACGCTGGACATGCGTCGGGTGAGCTATGTGGAAGGCGCACTGCAGGTCGAGGCGGTCGATCCGCGTTCGGCCCGCGTGCTGTGGGGCGGCATCAACCGCGGCACGGTGCGACGCAGCGATGGCAGCCAGGCCCGGCTGGATGCGATTGCCGCGCAGACGCTGGCCGAACTGCCGGCCCGCAACCGCTGACACGACCGGCGCCGGCCCGTCAGTCGGCGCGCCGGTTGGCCTCGATCTGGGCGTTGCGCTCGGCATCGAGCTGGCGGCGCAACGCCTCCAGTTGCGCCGGCGACCAATCGCGCGCGCCGGTGACCTCCAGCCATGCGTTGATGTAATGCGACGGCGCGAAGACGTGGCCATAGCCCATGGGCGTGCCGTCGGCCAGCAACATGTCCAGTGCCAGCTGGAACATGCTCACCAGCGGATACCAGCGCAACGAAGGCGAGACATCGAACGCGCGCGGCGGCGCCATCCAGTCCGGCCGACGCCAGGCATCACGGGCGTCGAAGAAGGTGATCGCGTCGCTGGCGTACTGCAGGTACACGACCCGGGTTGGCCCCCAAGGCGTGTCGTGCGGCAGCGGTGAGCCGCGCTGGTTCATGAAGCGCACGAAGCGCCCGTCGCCGACGCGGGGCAGCCATTGCGGCGAGGCGGGATCGCGCGCGGCAGTGAAGCTGCGCCAATGGCGGCTTTCGAACGGCGGGCCACTCCATAGCGCACCGTCGATGGGATCGCCCAGCAGCTCGAACCATGTCATCGAGCGCTCGGAGTTCATCGCGCCCAGGCTCAGGCCATGGACGTACAGCCGGGGGCGATGCGCCCTGGGCAGCGTGCGCCAGTAGCCGTAGACCTCGCCGAACAATGCCTGCGCGCTTTCCTCGCCGTAGCCCGGCTCGATCATCAACGATAGCGGGCTGGAGAGGTAGGAGTACTGGATCGCGACGCTGGCGACATCGCCGCGCTGCAGGTATTCGAGGCTATCGATCGCCGCCGGGTCCACCCAGCCGGTGCCCGTCGGGGTGATGATCACGAGCATCGAACGCGAGAATCCGCCCTGGCGTTGCAGCTCCCGCAGGGCCAGGCGCGCCCGGGCGTGCGCATCCTGCGCCGCCGGCAGGCCCACGTAGACACGGATGGGCGTCATGGCCTTGCCGCCATGGGCCTCGATGTCGGCGATGGTCGGTCCATTGCTGACGAAATCGCGCCCGGTGCGGCCCAACTCCGGCCAGGCCAGCAGCGAACCGGGCCCGCCGGAGCGCCCGGGCAGTTGCGGCGGCGCGCGATCCGGCGGGATCAGCGCATCGGCCTGCCGGAACGAGGCATCCACGGCATGCAGCGCGCCGCGCAGGATCACGCCGTCGGTCACCAGCACGAACAACAGCGCGGCCGCGGCCACGCCGAGCACCCGGGCCACGCGCGGTGGCAGGACGCGCTGCGCGCGCCGTCCCACGCCACCGGCGATCCATGCGAACAGGCGGCCCAAAATCAGCAGCACCAGCAACGTCAGCACAGCCACCACCAGCAGGCGCAACGAATAGGCTTCGTCGATGGGCGGCAACGCCATGACTGCGCGCACCGAGTTCTGCCACGCCCTCGCCAGCCATAACGTGGCGATGCCGGCCACCGCGCACAGCGCCAGCAGCACGCTGGGCCAGTGCCGCAGGCGCGCGTGGCGGAGCACGCGCGGCAGTTGCAGGTAGGTCCACAACCATTGCAGCGCCGCGCCCAACGCGTAGCCCACGGCCATGCACACGCCCGATAGCAGGCCCTGTGCGATCGAACCTCGGGGAATCAGGCTGGGGGAAAGCGAGCAGATGAAGAACAGCGTTGCCAGCAGCATGCCGGCGATGCAGGGCCGGCGACCGAAGCGCCTGCGCGCGCTCGTGGCCAGTCGGCCCCACCGCCCCCTCCCTGGCAGCGCCGCTTTCACAGGCGCAAGCGGCCGCTGGCCAGCGCCCACGTCGCCCACAGCGCCGCCGCACAGAGCAGGACGAACGCGATGGCCTCGTAGCGGTTGAATCCGGCCGCACCACGCTCGCGCTGCCGCAGGAAGAACAGTAGCGAACCGGGTGCATAGAGCAGCGCGGAAAGCAGCAGGTAGCGGCTGCCGCCAGCCAGCAGCATCAACAACGCATAGCCGGTGGCGCCCGCCGCGATGACACCGGCGCGCGAGCGCACGGCCGCGCGGTCGTCCTCGAAGGTCTCGCCCCGCCACGCCAGTTTCAACTGGTAAGCACCGACCAGCAGGTATGGCACCAGGGTCATCGCGCTGGTCATCTTCAGTGCCAGCGTGAAAGCGTATTCGGCGAACCAGGTCACGAGCAGGAATACCTGGATCACCGTGTTGGTCAGCCACAACGCGGCAGCCGGCACGCCGGCGGCGTTTTCGCGCGCCAGCCCGCGCGGCATGGCGTCATTGAGTGCCGCCGAGTGCAGCACTTCGGCGGCGAGCAGCGACCAGGACAGGTAGTTGCCCAGCACCGACACCAGCAGCCCGACGCTCACGAATACCCTGCCCCAGGGCCCGACCACCGCCTCCATCACGCCCGCCATCGACGGATTGCGCAACGCGGCCAGGTCAGGACGCAACAGGACGCCGTAGGACAGGATCGTCACCAATACCAGCAGGCACAACACGCCGAGAAAACCCAGCACGGTCGCCACGCCGACATCGCGGCGGTCGCGGGCAAAGCGCGAATACACGCTGGCACCTTCGATGCCGACGAACACGAACACCGTCACCAGCAGTGTGCCCCGGACCTGTGACCACAGCGTGGCGGCGCCCGGCGGTTCGCTGCCCCACAGGTTCCAGGCGAACACCTCGCGCTGGACACCCCGTGCGACCACGAACAGGAACACCGCGATCGGCACCAGTTTGGCCACCGTGGCGATGGTGTTGAGTAGTGCGGCCTGCTTGATGCCGCGCAGGATCAGGAAATGGAAGCCCCACAGCAACACGGAAGCCGCTGCGATCGCCGCTGCCGTCGAGCCATCGCCCAGTATCGGGAAGAACTGCCCGAGGGTGGCCTTGATGAGGATCAGGCAGGCAACGTCGGCCAGGCAGCAGCCGATCCAGTAGCCCAGCGCGGATAGCACACCGGCGTAATCGCCGAAGCCGGCGCGCGCATACGCATAGATGCCGGTATCCAGCGCCGGCTTGCGTCGGGACAGCGACTGAAACACCAGCGCCAGGCACAGCATGCCGCCGCCCGCGATGGCCCACGCCAGCAGCGCGCCGTAGATACCCGTCGTTCGGCCGAACGCGGCAGGCAGCGCGAAGATGCCCGAACCGATCATCGAGCCGACCACCAGCGCGGTCAGCTCGAACCGCGAGAGCTGCTTGTTCGGGGCCAACTGGCTCATGGGCGCGTATCGCCCGGCTCAAATCTCGATGTAGCCGGTGGCGATCCACCACACGCCCACGACCAGGCCGATCGTCGCCAGCCCCAGTACCACGCCATCGGAGACCTTGGTGAAGATCGGCGCGTTCTGCTCGCGCCGTGCCCAGAAGTACAGCAGGCTGCCCGGTGCATAGAGCACCGCCGAGAGCACGATGAACTTCACCCCGCCCGCGTAGAGCAGGAAGACGGTGTAGATCGTGGCGAGCACGGCCAGCACCAGGTCGCGGTTGCGCGTGGAAGCGGCCGCGTCGTAGCCCTCGCCGCGCCGGGTGATCTGCCAGCCATAGGCGGCCACCAGCAGGAACGGGATCAGCGACATCGCGCTGGTCAGGTTGAGCATCAGCGAGAACGCATCGCGCGACCAGTAGGTGCTGATGACGATGAGCTGGATCACGATGTTGGTCGCCCACAGCGCGGCGGAGGGCACCCCATTGGCGTTCTCGCGCGCGAACACTTTCGGCATGTCGCCGGTGCGGGCGGCGGCAAACAGCACCTCGGCGCAGATCAGCGACCAGGTCAGGTAGGCGCCGAGTACCGAGATCAGCAGGCCGACGCTGACGAAGATCGCCCCCCAATGCCCGACCACCGCCTCCAGCAGTGCAGCCATCGAAGGCTGCCGCATGCCGGCGATGTCCGCGCGCGGCAACACTGCGTAGGGCAGCAGCGTCACCAGCACCATCAGCGTGGTGACGATGAGGAAGCCGCTGATGGTGGCAAAGCCCACGTCCTTGCGCTCGCGGGCGTAGCGCGAATAGACGCTCGCCCCCTCGATGCCCAGGAACACGAACACCGTCACCAGCATGGTCGCCTTGACCTGCTCGAACACGCCGTTGGTGAGGTCGCCGCCGTAGAAGTTGAAGCGGAACACGTCCATCTTGAACGCGAACGCGACGATGACCAGGAACACCAGGATCGGGATCACCTTGGCAATGGTGACGATCTTGTTGATCGCCGCGGCCTGCTGCACGCCGCGCAGGATCATGAAATGGAACAGCCAGATGCCGACCGAGGCCACCAGGATGGCCACGACGGTGTTGCCATCACCAAAGACTGGAAAGAATGCCCCGAGCGTGGACTTGATCAGCACCCAGTAGGACACGTTGCCGATGCAGCTGCCGATCCAGTAGCCGAACGCGGACAGGAAGCCGGCGTAGTCGCCGAACCCTTCCTTCGCATAGGCGAATACGCCCGCATCCAGTTCCGGCTTGCGCTCGGCGAGGAACTGGAACACCCGTGCCAGCATGTACATGCCGGTGCCAGCGATGAGCCAGGCGATGATGGCGCCGAAGGGGCCGGTGGCGCCGGCGAAGGTGCGTGGCAACGAGAAGATGCCCGCTCCGATCATGCCGCCCACCACCATGGCAGTGAGCTGCGTACGCGACATCGTTTGCACGGGCGACGACATGGTCGGTGCTCCCTCGCCGTTGCGGACGGTTCAGGATGATGGACGCCCCTGTCACGGGAGCGTGACGACCCGTTGACGCGCCGCGGGCGGTTTGCTCAATGCGCCGGTGCGTTGGCCGGGCGCGTGGCCGGGCCTCGCATCAGCCAGCGGAACAGCGGGCCGGTCATCAGCGTGGAGAGGATGGCCAACGTCGTGAGCACGGCGAAGGCGAATTCGGAAATCAGGCCGGCATCGCGCAGGATGGTGGCGGCGACGATCTCCATCAGTCCCTTGCATTGCAGCAGCACGCCGATGGCCATCGTCTCCCGGCGCGTCCCCGCGCGCATCGGTGGATACAGCGCCACCGCAAGCAGCTTGGCCAACACCGAGACCCCCAGGACCAGCAGTGCGACCTGCAACGTATTCCAGTTGAGCGCATCACCGTGCACTTTCAGGCCGCTGTGGCCGAAGAACATCGGCGCCAGCCCCATCAGCGCCAGCTGGCCGAGGCGTTCGATCGGCACGCGGCGCAACCAGGCGGCCGGCACGGCGGTGCCGGCGAAATAGGCACCGAGCAACTCGTGCAGGCCCCACTGCGTACTGGCCCATGCGCCCACTGCCAGATACGCCGGCAACAGCAGGAACAGCGCCCAGGCCGGCGGCACCCAGTCGCGCAACCCACGGCCCAGCGCCAGCAACAGCACCGGCACGCACAGCGCCAGTACATGCCAGCCGGAAAAGCGCCAGCCCGCCTCTCCGCGCGCAAACAACAGCAGGACCGTCAGGCCGATCCACAGCGCGGCATCGTCGATGACCGCGATGCGCACCGCGATTCGCCCATACGGACGATGCGCGGGCGTCAATTCGCGCACGATGCCGATCAATACCGGCAGCGCGCTCACCGCTACGCACAGGCCGACCGCCAGCGCGCCCAGCACCGGATGTGCGGTGCCTGCCGACCACTGCGCGATGCCATCGAGCACCCAATAGGCCAGCAGCGCGCCGGCCACGAAGGGCAGCAGCATCGCCACGCCGGCCGAGGCGATCACGCGCCTTGCGGTGGCGCCCTGCTCCACCGCCGAAGGCCGTTCGCTCATCGCATGGCGCGTTTCCAGGCCTGCGGTGAAGGCGAGCAGCAGCACGCCGAGCCAGCCGATGCCCTGCCCGCTCGCCGAGGGCACGCCCCAGGACGCCGGCAGGCCGCCAAACCCCGCAATGGCCAGCCCGATGGCGATCGGCACGATCGCGAACGGGAAGGCACGCCCGCACAGCCGCCACACGACCCAGGCCAGGCCGATGAAGATCGCTGCATCCAGCAGCAGGGAGACGAACGTGGGCATCAAGTCGACGGCGGAGGGAGGCGGTGACGGATCGTAAGGTATACCGGGGCGGCGATGCCAAGCGCTGTCATGGCCCACGTCCGGCCTGGCTTGTCATGCCGCAATGCGGCAAGACTTCATCGCCCCCAGCCGTTAAACAACCCGCTTCCCATGCGCGATGAATGCGCCGGCAGGCCGTGCCGGCGCGGGTGACGCGCCCCGCAAGGAGAGGTTTCGACCCCATGAAGCACACCGCCCTTTTGTCCGCCCTGCTGCTGGGCGCCTCGTTGCCGGCCTTGGCCCAGACCGCGTCGTCCGGCGCCATGTCGGTACAGGTGTTCACCTCCGCCGCCGGCACCGACCAGCGCCTGGCCCGCGGCCAGGACGTGCAGCTCAAGCCGGGACATGCGCTGACCGAAGTGGAGAACTCGGTGTTCGTCGACCCGACCAAGCGCTTCCAGACCGTGATGGGCATCGGCGGTGCGATCACCGATTCCAGCGCCGAGGTCTTCGCCAAGCTCTCCAAGGACAAGCAGGCCGAGTTCCTCAAGGCCTACTACGATCCGACCCAGGGCATCGGCTACACGCTGGCCCGCACCACCATCCACAGCTCGGACTTCAGTTCGGCCAGCTATACCTATATCAAGGAAGGCGACAAGGCACTGAAGACCTTCAGCATCGACCACGACCGCCAGTACCGCATTCCGCTGATCAAGCAGGCCATCGCCGCGGCGGGCGGCAAGCTGACCATGTTCGTCAGCCCGTGGAGCGCGCCGGCCTTCATGAAGACCAACAAGAACATGCTGCGCGGCGGCTCGCTGCTGCCCGAGTACGCCGATGCCTGGGCCACCTACTACACCAAGTTCATCAAGGCCTACGAGTCCGAGGGCATCCCGATCTGGGGCATCAGCCTGCAGAACGAGCCGATGGCCGTGCAGAAATGGGAGTCGATGATCTACACCGCCGAACAGGAGCGCGACTTCCTCAAGGACCACCTCGGCCCGGTGATGGCCAAGGCCGGCTATGGCGACAAGAAGATCATCGTGTGGGACCACAACCGCGACATGATGAACTACCGCGCGCAGGTGATCTTCGGCGACCCGGAAGCAGCCAAGTACGCCTGGGGCATGGGCTTCCACTGGTACGAGACCTGGGCCGGCTTCAACCCGATGTTCGACAACGTCGGCAAGGTGCATGAAGCCTGGGCCGACAAGCCCATCCTGCTGACCGAGGCCTCGGTGGAAAAATACGATCCGGCGCGGCTGCAGGACTGGGCCAATGGCGAGCGCTACGGCCAGAGCATGATCAACGACTTCAACAACGGCGTCGTCGGCTGGACGGACTGGAACATCCTGCTCGACGAGAAAGGCGGCCCGAACCACGTCGGCAACTGGTGCTTCGCGCCGATCCACGCCGACACGCGCACCGGCGAGTTGATCTATACCCCGAGCTACTACGTCATCGGACATTTCTCGCGTTTCGTGCGTCCCGAGGCGCGCCGCGTGAGCGTGGCCAGCAGCCGCAGCAACCTGCTCGCGACCGGCTTCGTCAACCAGGACGGCAAGCTCGCCACCATCGTGATGAACCCGAGCGACAAGGCGATCACCTACAACTTCTACGTGGGCACCGAGTCGGCGCAGGTGGAGATCCCGGCGCACGCGATCCAGACGCTGGTGCATTGACCGATGCGCCACGACGTGGGTATCGCGCTGCATGCCCGCGTCGTGGCGCGCGGCTTCATCGTCGTGAAAAAAAACTTGCGAACGCATGAACCCGCAGATATGATTTCTCTCCTCAGCGACGTGGGGCCATAGCTCAGCTGGGAGAGCGCTTGCATGGCATGCAAGAGGTCGCCGGTTCGATCCCGGCTGGCTCCACCAACTCCGGACACAGGCCTGTCCGGATCGCGAAAGATCAAAACGTCCCCATCGTCTAGAGGCCTAGGACATTACCCTTTCACGGTAGCGATCGGGGTTCGAATCCCCGTGGGGACGCCATCTGCCAAAACCCGGCTTCGCGCCGGGTTTTGCTTTTTATGGAAGCCCGCTTCCGCGCCGGATCAGCCCGGCGGAACGCGGCGGAAACGGAGGGGGATCGATCTGATCGACCCTCTTCCCAAGCCTCCGAAAGGCCGCTATGATAGGCGGCTAGCAGCATCGTGGGGCCATAGCTCAGCTGGGAGAGCGCTTGCATGGCATGCAAGAGGTCGCCGGTTCGATCCCGGCTGGCTCCACCAACTTTCGGACACCAGGCCTGTCCGTCAGTACAAGTTTCACCGCGTCCCCATCGTCTAGAGGCCTAGGACATTACCCTTTCACGGTAGCGACCGGGGTTCGAATCCCCGTGGGGACGCCACTTCTTCAAAGCCCGGCCTTGCGCCGGGCTTTGTTTTTTTCCGAATGTCCTTCTATTCAAGAGGGCCATTAGAAGAATCAAACGTCATTTGCAGGCGAAGGCGGACTTTCAGAGCTGCCTGTCTACGATGCGCGGATCATGAATCCGCACAACTGCCAACTCGCGCATCCACGAGCGCCCCGGATGCGCTAATGTCCCGCGCAATTCCTTCCCGCAGCGCCTCCCGGCGTCGGTGGCGCTGCACTTCGGCCCTGCTGGTTAGCCCATTCCGCGCGCCGCGCCCTCCGCGACGCGACGCGGAGGGAACGAACATGAAGTTCGTTGTGATCATGCTGCCTGGCTGGATCTGTTGCCTGTTGATCGCGGGCTGCCTGTTGTCGCCCGATACCCGCACGCAGACCGCGCGCGGCGCACAAGGGCAGGCGCATCAACCGCCCTCCCATTCCCCCGCCGGCAAGGCCCGTCCTGCCTCGTCTCCAGCGGCTGCCGCTCGTCCGGCGAACGGGCGGGATGCGCCGACGGCGTCGGGTATGGCGGGCGCCGTTGTGCCGGCGTCCACGTCACGCGGCGCAGCGGCATCCCCCTCGTCGAAGGTGCGCAAGATTCAGTCCTCAGCCCCTGCCCCGATGATTGCCGGCCCGGCCGCGGGTTCTGCGTCGACCCTCCCGCCTCCCTCCGGGACCGCGCCCGGCAGTGCGTTCGAGATTGCGCCTGAGGCAACGGCCGGCAACAACGTCGACACCGCGGCTTATCCGCACGTTCCCCCAGCTTCTTCTGCCGTTCCGATGCCTACACCGGCCGGCATGCCAGCTTCCTCCTCGCCGCCCCTTTCCTCCCACCGGGCCGGAGTGTCCGCCATGTCCTTCGCCCTTCCTGCCTTCATGGATCGCCTGCTGCCTTCCAGTCCCGTGCTGCTCTATGGCGGCCTCGCTGCCCTGGCCCTGCTGATGCTGGTGCTGTTCTCGGTGGGGCGGATGCGCCGTCGCCGGGCCCGGCGCGCCGAACTGCGCGTATGGCACCCCGGCCGCACGGGTGACGTGCAAGGCCAGGCAGCCGCTGTCGACGAGATACTCGAGCCGCCCGCCTGGCTGGCCAACGCCACCATCCGTCGACGCGTCACCCCCACCGCGCCACTGGGATCCGCAGATCCCGCTGCGCCAACTGCGAGTGCGCAGCCCGGTGCAGCCACCGGGTCTGTCGCTACCGCCGCCGCCGCCCCTGCCAAGCCTGCGGCGTCTATGGATGATTCCGCTGCCAGAGCAGAAGCTCCCTCCGTCAACGCGACACGCGTGGCGGTAAGGGAACCGTCCGAGGAAGAACAATCGACGGCGTTGAAGGTGGATGCCACGGATGTCACCCCACCGGCTGTCGTGCCGATGCAGCCGCCACCGTCGGCGCCTGAAACACCACATACCTCACGGCCTCAGCCTGCGGGCTTTACCACGCGGCTCGCGCCCGTGCGCGGCGCCTCGCTGATGTCCTCGCCCACGCCGCACGTCACGGTGCACGTCGATGCGAGCGAGGTCGCTTCGCCGGCGTCCAGGGCTTATGCACGAGCCGAAGCCAATGCGGCCTCGGCCGAGCCCACCGTCATCGGCGCCGTTGCAGATGACGTCGAGATGCGTGCACCGCTCCCCGACGATGCAGCACAGGAGCCGGCAACAGCCGATATGCCCGTGGGCGACCGGCCGGCACTGTCGATCGATCAAGCCTGCGCGCAAGCACGTCGCCTGGCCGCGCAGGGTCGGCAGGGCGATGCCCTCGCCGTCCTGCGGCCGGTACTGGACGACAACGCGCCCGCCACCGCCTGGGCCATGGCGGGCTGGTGTGCCTGGAATCTGGCGGAAGTGTCGGCCGCGCCGCTGGCGCTCGCGCAGGAGGCCGCGTCCGCGTTTGGCCGTGCGCTGGCGATGGATCCCACGAGGGAAGGCGCGCTGGCACGAATGGTGGGGCGTTGCCATCTGCTGCAGGCCGACGCGGACGTTCCCGCCCGGCGCAGCACCCATCTCGCCGCGGCGGTGGCGGCTTACGAACGCGGCTTCGACCAGGGCATGTCGAGCGAATCGGCCTTGCTGGAGTGGGCGCAGGCGCTCTACGAATCCGCCATCGACCACTTGGCGGCACGCACGGAGTTGCTCTCGCGGCTCGACAACGTCCTTGCCCGCGGCCCTGCCACGGCGCACGCATCTTCGGCATGGAGTCGTCACCGCGCCCGTGCTGCATGGCTGCACGCGCAAGCCGCCACGAACGCCGCCGAACGTCGTCGGCATCACCAGGAAGGCGCCGAACAGGCCAAGCGTGCCCATGCCACGCTGGAAGACGCCATCTCGCGCGATGCCTGGCTTGCCGAATGGATCGAAGCCGAGCGTCGCCACCTGGCGCTGCTGTCGCCCGCGGCGCGCAGCGACGGCTATCGCTCACTGTCCCAGCGCACCCATTCCCCGCTGAAGGCGGCGCAGGGCACTGCGCCATGGCTCGCCTGGGTCCATGTACTGGCTGATACCTCGCAATGGTTGCAAGGGCCTGCGGCGCGCCAGCGCCTTGGCGAAGCGGACACGATCCTGGCCCGCCTCGAAACCCGCCACGGCGATGTACCGGGCGAACAGCAAGCGGTGACCTTCGCGCGCGCTTATTACCTGCGCCTGCGTGCAGCGCACGAACCGGCAGGGAGTCGTCGCGAAGTGCTGGCGCAGGCTGCCCGGCTGCTGGCACGCCTGCGTGACCACCCCGACTTCCCGGCACAGCCCGGCGTGATCATGGAACAGGCGGAAATCGCGCTGGCACGCGCCAATGAAGGCCACGACGCCCAGGCGCACTTCGAGGAAGCCGCCGAACATGCCGGCACAGCGGCAGACCAGCCGCAGACCCGTGTGGCGGCCTTCCGTGTGCTGCTGGCGGCACTGCTGGGCTGGCAACAGCGTCAGGCCACGGCGGCACGCATGCAGCAGATTGGTGTCGTCGCTCAGTGGCTGGTGCAAGCCGACACGCCGCCCGCTGCAGAGACACTGCGGCTGCTCGCCGCCGCCGCGCTCGCGCGCCAGGACATGGCCGAGGCCGCCCGGCTGAGCGCCGCCGCCTGGGAAGCCGGCGCGGAAGGCCATGTCCTGCTGCCTGGTTGGCGCCATGCCGACGCCGCCTGGGCACGCCAGCTTGTCGAAACCTCCGAACGCAGTGCCTGGGAACACCAGCACCGTCTGCTCCGCCTGGCCGCCAGCTCGCACTGACGACACGCCCCCCGAAACTTCCTTTGCAGGAGAACACACCATGGACATGCAGCACACCGCGCAAACCGACGTTGCCGAGCACCGCCTTACCCCGATCCGCTACGGCATCAGCACCACCCTGCCCCAGGACAACGCCGTGGCGCGCTCACTGATGCGCTACGGCGAATGGATGGAGCAGGAGCTGGACCTGCTCGGCAGCTTCGTGCAGGAAGGCGAGACCGTGCTGGAGTTCGGCGGGGAATTCGGCGCGCATGCGTTGTGGCTCGCGCGCGCCGTGGGCGAGCGCGGCACCGTGCACCTCGCCGAGCCACATCGACTGAACCTGCAGCGCGCCTGTGCCAATCTCGCGCTCAACGGCGTGACCAACGCCCATACGCATGGCGCGTGGTTGGGAGAGCAAGGTGGCGTGGTCGAGCTCGTCCCGCAGGGCGGCGAAGCGCAACAGGTGCGCTGCATCAGTGTCGACAGCCTGGAACTGCCTGCGTTGCACCTGCTGAAGGTCAACATCCCCGGCAGCCTCTCCTCGGTACTGGCCGGCGCCGATGAAACCCTGCGCCGCCATCGCCCCACCCTCTACCTGCGCCTGGGCCCGGCGGTGGAACAGGCCGTGCAGGACGTTCGCGCCCTGAAGGAGCGCGGCTATCGCTGCTGGTCGCACTTGCCCTATCTGTACAACCCGGACAACTTCAACGGGCAGGAAGAGAACCTGTTTCCGGGCTGGGTACACCAGAACCTGGTCGCCGTCCCCGTGGAAAGCCGCCTGCAGTTCGAGCGCCTGCGCGAAGTCTGAAGCCCAGGCGCGAACGCAATTGTCTAACCTGTTGCGCGCCGTTTAGGATTCAGGCTCATGTGGCATCGCCTTCGCCCCGCACGACATCGCCGACCGCAGCGCCTTTGGGCGCTGTGGCTGCTGGCGTTGGCGATGCTGGCCAGTCCCGCGCTCTCGGTGATCGGCGATGCACACGCGGCGCTGTTTGGCGCCGCTCTGCATGCGCATGAGGTCAACCCGGCCGAACGCGCGCAAGCCAGCGAACCTGCCCCTGATTCACTGCTGTTCGCGCTCGAACATGCCGCCCACTGCTGTGTGCATGTGACTGCCGACAACACCCTGCTGGCGCTTCCGGCGGTGCGGTGGCCCGCCGCCGAGCGCCTGCCCCGGCCCGCGCCGTTGCCGCTGGATACGCGGCGCGCGGCGTTGCTGCGTCCTCCGATCGGGTAAGCGGATTTCCCGGCGCATCGACGCCGGTTGAACTCGTTCCCTTACCCGGAGATTCCCCATGTGGTTGCGACTGGCGACATGCGTCGTCATCGCGGTTGCGCCCTGCGCGTATGCGCAGGACGATCAATCGCGCCTGGATTCCCTCACGCTGGATGACGCGCTGGAACGCGTCGCCCGCGTCCACCCCGACCTGCGTCTGTCCGACGCCCAACGTCCATTGCGCGAGGCCGACCTCGCCGTGGCCGGCCTGCGCCCGCCGCTGACGGCAGGCGCCATGATCGAAAACCTTGCCGGCAATGGTCCGTACCGCGGCCTCGACCGTGCCGAGCTCACCGTCACATTGGCCGGCGTGCTGGAGCGCGGGGGCAAGCTCGAAGCCCGGCGCGCGGTGGCGATGTCCAACCTGGATGCCTTAGCGCCGCAACGCGAGGTCGTGCGACTGGACCTGCTCGCCGAAACCGCACGCCGCTATCTCGCCGTCACTGCGGCACAGCGCCAGCGAGATATCGCGCTGGAAGACATCGCCCAGCGCAAGCGCGCGGTGGACGCCGCGCAGCAACGCCTGAGCGCCGGCGCCTCGCCTGAGTCCACGCTGCTGACCGCACAAGCCGCCCTTGCGCAATCCCGGCTGGACCGCGATCGCGCCTACCAGGCCGAAGAATCGGCACGCCTTCACCTGGCGGCCTTGTGGAACGGTCGCGACGGCCGATTCCGTACCGCCAGCGGCGACCCCTTGGCGTTGCCTGCGCTGGAGGATTTCCAGCAGCTGGCCACGCTGATCGAGCGCACACCGGAACTGGCGGTCCTTGCAGGCGCCGCACGCGTGCGCGAGGCCGAACTACAGCTCGCGCGTGCCGCCCGTCTGCCCGACCTGCAATGGCAGGCCGGCATGCGCAACTTGCAGGGTGACGATGCGGTGGCACTCGTCGGGGGCGTCAGCCTGCCGCTGGGCAGCGCGGCACGCGCCGCGCCGGGCATCCAGGCCGCCGAAGCCGCCCTGGCAATGAACGCGGTCGAGCACGAAGCGCAGCAGAGCCGGCTGTACGCCTTGCTGGCGGCCGCACATGGCCAGTACACCACTGCACGGCTGGAAGCTGCGCGATTGGGC
Source organism: Pseudomonadota bacterium (assembly GCA_023386795.1). Lineage (GTDB taxonomy): Bacteria > Pseudomonadota > Gammaproteobacteria > Xanthomonadales > Xanthomonadaceae > Stenotrophomonas_A. Next base: position 24,384 of record JAEWJB010000040.1, on the reverse strand, counting down.
ACCGACGTGCTGCCGCGCCTGACCCGCGCCGAACTCGCCGCCGAACGTGCCTGGCGCGCCGGCGCCATCAGCTATCTCGAATGGTCGCAGCTGCAAGCGATGCGCGTGAGCGCACGCAGGCGCCAGCTCGACGTGGCCGTGCAGGCCCAGCAGGCACTCATCGAAATCCAGCGCCTCACCGGCCAGCCGATCGTCGCGGCCGTCTCTCCTTCGCAGGAAACCGTCTCCCCATGAACCCTTCCCGCTATCGCATGCTCCCCCTGTGCCTGTTGTTCGCCGCGGCCCTCACCGCCTGCGGAGAAACGCCGGCCCCAATCGACGCGACGCGTGGCACTCCAGGCGAGAGCCCCGAGCAGGCCGACGCTGCCCAGGCTGAAACGGGCGCCGCCGAAGCCCTCGAAAGCACCACCATTGCCGCCGATGTCGCCGAGTCCAGCGGCATTCTCGTCGCACCGGCATCCACCGGCCGGATCATGCGCGAACTCGAGGTGCAGGGCCTGCTCGCGCCGATCGATGGCAGCAACGGCGCGGCCACGGCACGTTTTCCAGGCCAGGTACGCTCGCTGCGTGCCAACGTCGGCGACCAGGTGCGTGCCGGCCAGGTGCTGGCGATCATCGAAAGCAACCTCAGCCTGACCCCCTACCCCGTCACCGCGCCGCTGTCCGGCCAGGTGCTGGCGCGCCAGGTGCAGGTTGGCGCGGGTGTGGCCGAGGGACAGTCGTTGTTCGAGATCGCCGATCTCTCCCGCGTGTGGGTCGACGTACATGCTTTCGGCGCGGATGTGGGCTATCTGCGGGCCGGCGCTCCGGTGACCGTCACCCGGCTTTACGACGGCGCCATGCGCGAGAGCACGCTTGAACGCGTGCTGCCTGACACCGACAGCGCCAGCCAAAGTGCAGTGGCCCGCGCGGTGCTGGCCAACGACGACGGCCTTTGGCGCCCCGGCGCCGCGGTCACCGCACGCATCCGCATCGGTGACCGCGAAGTGCCCGTCAGCGTGCCGCTGACTGCCCTGCAGACGATGGACGGCCGCGACGTCGTGCTCGTTCGCGAAGGCGATCGCTACCACGCGCAGCCGGTACACCTGGGCGAGCGCGACAGCCGCAACGTGGAGGTGACCGAAGGACTGCGCGCCGGCCAGCAGGTGGTGGTCGAGCAGAGCTTCCTGGTCAAGGCCGATATCGAAAAGGCTGGCGCGTCGCACGCGCATTAGGAGACCGACGATGCTAGAGAAACTTATCCGGCTGTCGATCAGCCACCGCTGGCTGGTCATGGCCCTGACGCTGGTACTCATCGGCGTGGGCGTGTGGAGCTTCCGCCAGCTGCCCATCGATGCGGTGCCCGACATCACCAACGTGCAGGTGCAGATCAATACCGCCGCACCGGGTTACTCACCACTCGAATCCGAGCAGCGCGTGACATTCCCGGTGGAACTGGCCATGGCCGGCCTGCCACGGATGGAATACTTCCGATCGATCTCGCGTTATGGCTTGTCGCAGGTGACGGTGGTCTTCAAGGACGGCACCGACATCTACTTCGCGCGCCAGCAGGTCGCCGAGCGCCTGCAGCAAGCGAAAGCGCAGTTGCCCGAAGGCGTGGAGCCTTCGCTGGGTCCGATCGCCACGGGCATGGGCGAAATCTTTTCCTATACGGTGAAGGCCGACCCGAAGGCACGCAAGCCCGACGGCACCCCCTACACCCCCACCGACCTGCGCACCCTGCAGGACTGGGTGCTGCGCCCGCAGCTGCGCAACGTACCCGGCGTGACCGAGGTCAACACGCTCGGCGGCTTCCGCCGCGAGATCCACGTCACCCCGGACCCGCAGCGACTGCGCTCGCTGGGTTTCACGCTGGAAGATATCGTCCAGGCCGTCCAGCGCAACACGCAGAATGTCGGCGCCGGGTACATCGAGCGTAACGGACAGCAGTTCCTGGTGCGCGTCCCCGGCCAGGTCGAAGGCTTGCCGCAGATCGGCGAGATCGTGCTCGGCCGCCGCGGCGGCATCGCCGTGCGCGTGCGCGACGTGGCGCGCGTGGTGGAGGGGGCGGAGCTGCGCACGGGTGCGGCGACCGAGAACGGCGAAGAAGTCGTGCTCGGCATGGTGGTCATGCTCACCGGCGCCAACAGCCGCGATGTCGCCCATGCCTCGGCTGCCAGGCTGGCTGAGGCCGCGCGCAGCTTGCCAGCGGGCGTCACCGCCACGCCGGTATACGACCGTACCGTCCTGGTCGACCGCACCATCGCCACCGTGGCCAAGAACCTCATCGAAGGTGCGCTGCTGGTGATCGTGGTGCTGTTCCTGCTGCTCGGCAATTTCCGCGCGGCGCTGATCACCGCCGCGGTGATCCCGCTGGCAATGCTGTTCACGCTGACCGGCATGGCGCGCGGCGGCGTCTCGGCGAACCTGATGAGCCTGGGCGCGCTGGACTTCGGCCTGATCGTGGATGGCGCGGTGATCATCATCGAGCACTGCCTGAGCCGTTTCGGTCAGCGCCAGCATGCGCTCGGGCGGCTGCTGACGCGCGAGGAGCGCTTTGACCTCACTGCCGAGGCCACCGCCGAGGTGATCCGCCCCAGCCTGTTCGGCCTGGGCATCATCACTGCGGTGTACCTGCCGATCTTCGCCCTCGGCGGGGTCGAGGGAAAGATGTTCCATCCGATGGCGATCACCGTGGTGCTGGCGTTGACCGGTGCGATGGTGTTGGCGCTCACCTTCGTACCGGCCGCCATCGCCATGCTGGTGGGCGGCAAGGTCGAGGAGAAGGAGAACCGGCTGATGGGCGCGATGCGTCGCGCCTACCAGCCCGCGCTGGACTGGAGCCTGCGCCATGGGCGCTGGATCGGCGCGGGCGCGTTGGTGTTGCTGATGCTCAGCGGCTGGCAGGCCACGCGCCTGGGCAGCGAGTTCGTGCCCAACCTGGACGAAGGCGACTTCGCCCTGCAGGCGATGCGGGTACCCGGCACGAGCCTGAGCCAGTCGGTGCACATGCAGAAGCAGGTGGAACGACGCATCGCGACGTTTCCCGAGGTGGCGCGCGTTTTCTCGCGCGTGGGTACCGCTGAAGTCGCCTCGGACCCGATGCCGCCTTCGGTCGCCGATGTGTTCGTGATGCTCAAGCCCCGCAAGCAGTGGCCGGACCCTTCGAAGACCAAGCAGCAACTCGTGGCCGAAGTGGAGCAGGCCCTGGCCCGCGTGCCTGGCAACAACTACGAGTTCACCCAACCGATCCAGATGCGCACCAACGAGCTGATCTCCGGCGTGCGCGCGGACGTGGCAATCAATCTCTATGGGGATGATCTCGATACACTGCTGGAGGTCGGCCGACGACTGGAAGCCGTGGCGCGCGGCGTACGCGGCGCCGCAGACGTGCGGCTGGAACAGGCCACCGGCCTGCCATTGCTGCAGGTCGAACCGGACCGGCGCGCGTTGGCCGCGCTCGGGTTGAATGCCGAGGACGTGCAGCGCGCCATCGCCACCGCGGTGGGCGGTGAAGTCGCTGGCCAGCTGTTCGAGGGCGATCGCCGCTTCGACATCGTCGTGCGCCTTCCCGAAACGTTGCGCCAGGATCCCGCCGCGCTGGCGAACCTGCCCATCTCGCTGGCCGCCCCGTTGGCCAGCGGTCAACGCGACGAAGCTGGCAGTGCGGTACAGGGCACGCAGGCGCCCGGCGCCGTGCCATTGTCCAGCGTGGCCACGCTCACGCCCACCGAGGGACCCAACCAGGTCAACCGCCACAACGGCAAGCGCCGCATCGTGATCACCGCCAACGTGCGCGACCGCGACCTGGGCGGCTTCGTTGCCGATCTTCGCCAGGCAGTGGAAGCGCAGGTGAAACTGCCGGCGGGCTACTGGGTGGGCTACGGCGGCAGCTTCGAACAGCTGATCTCGGCGGGCAAGCGGCTGTCGATCGTGGTGCCGGTCACGCTGGCGCTGATCTTCGCCCTGTTGTTCTGGGCATTCGGTTCGGTGCGCGATGCCGCCATCGTCTACAGCGGCGTGCCGTTGGCACTCACCGGCGGCGTGCTGGCGTTGGCGATGCGGGGCATTCCCTTCTCGATCTCCGCCGGCGTGGGTTTCATCGCGCTGTCGGGTGTCGCGGTGCTCAACGGGCTGGTGATGATCAGCTTCATCCGGGACCTGCGCGCGCGGGGCACGCCGTTGACCGATGCCGTGCGCGTGGGGGCGCTCTCGCGCCTGCGCCCGGTGCTGATGACCGCCCTGGTGGCCTCGCTCGGCTTCGTGCCGATGGCACTCAACACCGGCGCGGGTGCCGAGGTTCAGCGGCCACTGGCAACCGTGGTGATCGGCGGCATCGTCTCCTCCACCCTGCTGACGCTGGTCGTGTTGCCCATGCTCTATCAGTGGGTGCATCGCCGCATGGCGGGGCGCCGGGCAGCGGAGTCGCCCGCACATGGCTGAACGTCGTTGGCGGCCAGAGGTGCCGGCCGAAGGCGTCGTGTGGGCCGCCGCGCTGTATTTCTCCACGGTGAGCAGCGCGGCGTTCTGGCGGGCGGCGAACCGGACCGGGGCATTCGCCGATTCCGGCGGTCTGCTGACCGCCGCTTCGCTGCTGATCCTGGCCACCAGCCTGCACGTGCTCCTGCTGCGCCCGCTGGCGTGGCGCCGGCTGCTCAAGCCCGTGCTGTCAGCGGCATTGCTGCTGGCTGCCGGCGTGGCGTATTTCGCCTGGCACTACGGCGTGCACTACGACACGTCCATCGCCCGCAGCAGCCTCGCCACCGATCGCCGGGAGGCCTTCGAGTTGGTCACGCCTGCCCTGATCGGACACCTGCTGCTGTACGGCGGGGTGCCGATCGCGCTGCTGTCATGGGTAAGGCTGGCGCCGCGCAGCACCACCCAGGCCTGGCGCGGCTTTGCCATCAGCCTGGGCGCCGCGCTGCTGTTGCTGCTGGTCGGTGCGTTGGCGCGCTTCCAGGATGTCTCGGCGCTGATGCGTACGAACACCTCGTTGCGGTATCTGGTGACGCCGGCCAACGCGATGGTGTCCACCGCCACGGTGCTGGCGCGCGACCTGGGCGGCACAACCACGCGGGTGCGGCAGATCGTGGCTCCGGACGCACGGCTGGCGCACGGCGAGCCGCCGCGCCCGCACGTGCTGGTGATCGTCGTCGGCGAGACGGCGCGCGCGAAGAACTGGGGTCTCAACGGCCACGTGCGCCAGACCACGCCGCGGTTGGCGCGCCAGGACGTGGTGAACTTCAGCGACGTGACCGCTTGCGGGTCGAGCACCGAGGTGTCGTTGCCGTGCATGTTCTCCGCCTATGGGCGCGAAGACTATAGCCGGCGCCGGATCCGGGGCAGCGAGTCGCTGCTGCACGTGCTCGACCGCGCCGGCATCGACGTGCTCTGGCGCGACAACCAGGGTGGCTGCAAGGGCACCTGCGATGGCCTGCCGTTCCAAAGCTTCCGCGACGGCGCCGGCATGATGACCTGCCCCGCCGGCGCCTGCCCCGACAGCATCCTGCTCGCGGGGCTGGAGGGCGTACTGGCCGCATCGCGGCGTGATCTCGTCATCGTGCTTCACCCCCTCGGCAACCACGGCCCGGCCTATTACCTGCGCTACCCGGAGCGGTTGCGCCGGTTCCTGCCCGACTGCCGCAGCGCGGATCTCGGCGACTGCACGCGCGAGGAGATCGCCAACGCCTACGACAACGCGCTGCTGGCGACCGATGAGTTGCTGGACGCGACCGTGAACCTGCTCAAGCGGCAGCCGGAATTGGACACCGCCTTGCTGTATGTCTCCGACCATGGCGAGTCACTGGGCGAAAACGGGCTCTACCTGCATGGCCTGCCCTACCCGATCGCTCCGGCGGAACAACTGAAGGTGCCCATGGTGGCCTGGCTGTCCGACGGCTTCGCGAAGTCCCGCGGCATCGACGGTGCGTGCCTGCGGGCGCGCGCGACACGGCCCACCCAGCACGATCACCTGTTCCATTCGGTATTGGGATTGATGCAGGTGCGCACACGCGCCTATCGCGATGCGCTGGACGTGTTTGCCGCCTGTACGCGCCCGGAAGAGGCCGGCCAGGACCCTACCCGGCCCAGCGCGCCAGGTTCTGGCGCAGCGCGTTGATGCCTTCCCACGGATCCTTGCGGCGACGGCGCAGGTGCGCCAGCGCCTCCGCCATCGGGAAGGCATCGGCCCGCTGCAGCTTGGGCAGCTGCGCCCATGACAGCGGCATTGCCACTGGCGCGCCCGGCCGCGCGCGTAGCGAGTAGCTCGCCACTGCAGTGGCGCCGCGGCCGTTGCGCAGGTAGTCGACGAAGATGCGACCCGCGCGCAGGCGCTTGCTGGCACTGGCCAAGAAACGGTCCGGCTCGGACTTCGCCAGCGCATCGGCGAAACCGTGCGCGAAGCGTTTCACCAGCGACCAGTCGCAGCCGGGACGCAGCGGCACCACCACGTGCAGGCCCTTGCCACCGGACACGCGCAGGAAAGATTCCAGTTCGAGTGCGTCGAGATGGCGACGGATGTCGGTGGCCGCCCGGCGCACTTCGGCGAACGGGACGTCCGGGCCCGGATCGAGATCGAAGACCACCCGGTCGGCGCGATCCGGTTCGTCGGCATGTGCACCCCACGGATGGAACTCCAATGCGTTGAACTGCACCAGTTCCAGCACCGAGGCCTCGTCCCGCGCCACGAGGTACTGTGCTGCGTGCCCGCCTTCCTCCTTCAGCTGCACCGCATCCACGCGTTCCAGGCCGGCCGTGTGGTGCTTCTGAAAGAAACAGGGGCGGCCAGTCCCCGCCGGGCAGCGGATGATCGACAGCGGTCGGCCGGCGATCTCCGGCAGTAGCCACGGCATCACCGCCTGGTAGTAGTCCCAGACCTGCTGCTTAGTGATGCCGTCCTCCGGGTACAGCACCTTCCCGGGACTGCTCAACGCCGGCAGCGCCGCGGCGGCTGCCTTCGTCGCGCGACCGCGCTTGGCCGGGGTGGCGGCTTTCGCCGGCTTCTTCGTCGCGGGGGCCCGGTCGCTGTCACGCAGATCGGCCACCCGCTTGTCCTCGCGCACCGCCTTGAGCGAGGGCTGTCGCAGCAGGTCCTGGCGGCCGATGCCGCGGTAATAGACTTCGACCACGAATCGCGGCGGAAACCAGGTCGCGTGCCGCAAGTCCGTGTCGGTGGTGCCGACATGCGCGGCCGGCTTGCTGCCACCCGCCTTGCCGATACGTTCGCTGATCTCCGCCAGCATGGCGTCGGTGAACCCGGTGCCCACCCGCCCGACATAGCGCCACCCATGCTCGGCATCCGGCTTGGCAAGCAGCAGCGAGCCGAATCCGCTGCGGCTGCCACGCGGTGCGGTGTAGCCGACCACGGCGAATTCATCGCTGGCGAGCTGCTTGGTCTTGCGCCAGTCATCGCTGCGCCCGGGGTGGTAGGCCCGGTCGGCACGCTTGGAAATGATGCCCTCGAAATGCTGCTCGCCGGCCAATGCATACGCGTTGGCACCGTCTGCTTCGATGTGCGAGCTGAAGGCCAGGTGCGGGCTGTCGGCATGCTCCAGCAGTTTCTGCAGCAACGCCTTGCGGTCGCGCAGCGGGGCGGCGCTGATGTCGATGCCGTCCACGTGCAGCAGGTCGAACAGCGCCAGCACCAGCTTGCCGGGGCGCTCGCCCGAGAGCGTGGCCTGCAACAGGTTGAAATCCTCCTTGCGGCCCTGGCCGGCGATCAGCTCGCCATCCAGCGCCGCGGAAGTCAGGCCCAGGGCCTCCAGCGCTGCGGCGATATCAGGCAATTTCTCCGTCCACGACAGCGCATTGCGTGACCACAATTGCACGGTGCCCTTGGCCATCGTGGTCAGGATGCGGTAACCGTCCCACTTGATCTCATGCAGCCACTGTTCGCCTTCCGGCGGCGCGTCTCCGAGCCTGGCCAGTTGCGGCTCGAACGCACCGTCCGGCGCCTTGGCCTTGCGTGCGCCCGGCAACTTCGCCGCAAGCGCGGCCCAATCGCGCCGGCGCTTCGGACGGGCAGTCTCCACGCGCTCGCGGCGCAGCTTGCGCGGCTTGCCGCGGCCTGCGCGCGCGGCATCGGCTTCCGGTGGCGCGGTGACGTTGGCGAGCAGGTCGTCGGCCTCCAGCGGGCCGGCATAGGCATCATCTTCCTTGAACAGCAGCCACTGCGGCTGCCGCGCCGGTTTTCCGGAGCGCACCAGGTGCCATCCGCCCTTGAGCTTGTCGCCGAACAGTTCGAAGCGCAGGTGCCCCTTCGCCAGTTGCGCTTCCACATCGCCTTCGCTGGACCACACACCGTGGTCGAACTGCGCGACATGGCCGCCGCCATAGTGGCCCTTCGGAATGTCGCCCTCGAAGCTGGCGTAGTCGAGCGGATGGTCCTCGACCTCCACCGCCATCCGCTTCACCTTCGGGTCGTAACTCGGGCCCTTGGGCACCGCCCAGCTCTTCAAGGCATCGCCGACCTGCAGGCGGAAATCGTAGTGGCGGCGACTGGCGTGGTGCAGTTGCACCACGAAGATCGGCCGCCGCCCCTTGGGCACGCGCTTCCCGGGTTCCGGTTCGCGGGTCTGGTCGAAGCGCCGCTTGCGCCGGTATTCGGTCAGGCTCACGCGCGCGCCCTACTTGCGCACGTACTCGCGCACCGCCGCCGCCGACGTGCCGACGGTATGCACGGCCTCGCGCAGCTTCTGTTCGCTTACGCCCAGCGCGTGTGTCCAGTAGCGCACCTCGTAATCTTCGGAGAGGTTGATGCGCTCCCGGTCACGGGGACCGGCCTGCTGCTTGTCATCGCTCATCGAGGTTCCTCGGCCTGTAGACGCGCTCGACGCTACGCCCCGGCAGGTCGCGCGTGGGTGAAGGTCAACGGGCCAACTTGATCCAGGTCGGCGCGTGGTCACTGGCCTTGGGCAGGCCACGGACCCAGCGGTCCACGCCCGCGTCGCGCAAGCGCGGCGCCAAGGCGGCATTGAGCAGCAGGTGGTCGATGCGCAGGCCGCGGTCGCGCTCGTAATGCTGGCGGAAATAGTCCCAGAAGGTGTAGATGCGGGCATCGCCATGGACCGCGTGCAACGCGTCCGTCCAGCCCTGGTCCAGCAGCTTGAACCACGCCGCACGGCTCTCGGGTTGCAGCAATGCATCCTTGCGCCACCCTTTCGGGTCGTAGATGTCTTCATCGGTCGGCACGACATTGAAGTCGCCGAGCATGACGACCGGCGCATCCGCCTCGGCCAGCTTGCGTGCATGGCGGATCAGCCGCGCGAACCACTTGAGCTTGTAATCGAAGCGCGGTCCGGGTTGTGGATTTCCATTCGGCAGGTAGAGCGCCGCCACGCGCAGGCCATGCGTGTCGACCTCCAGATATCGGCTCTGCGTGTCGCTGCGGTCCCACGGCAGCCCACGCCGCACTTCGGCGGGAATTTCGCCGCGCGACAGGACCGCCACGCCATTCCAGGACGCCTGGCCGATCCACCGGCTGCCATAACCCGCCTCCTCCAATGCGGCGCGCGGGAAGGCGGTATCGACAGCCTTCAGTTCCTGCAGCGCCACCACGTCCGGCTTTTCGCGCGCCAGCCATTCCAGCAGGTGCGGCAGGCGCGCGGTGATGCCGTTGACGTTGAAGGTGGCGACCTTCAGCGCCCGTGCCGCCATCAATCGGGGACCTTGGCCGGGATGAACGGCGAGACGGGATCGCTCGCCGGGAAGGTCTCCTCAAGCGCCTCGTCCTGGCGCTTCTGTTCCTTGTGCTTTTCCTTGGCGGGCTTTTCAGGCGTCTCGGGAATCGGCGGTGTGGGGGCTTCATGTTTCATGGTGTATCTCCGGTTGCGTCATCAGGCGGCGAGCGGCGGCCAGTTCGGCAGCCAACGGTTCGCGCAGTTCCTGCAGATAGGTGCGCATCTGTGGCGTGCTGGCGTCGGGTAGCAGTTCGTTGTCGAGCACATGCAGCGCCTCGGCGAGGCTGAGCGCCATGGCGTGGACATACTGCGCAGTGGCGCGCTCCGCATCGGCGGCGCGCATATCGCTCAGCGCCCGCTGGCCACGGCGCATCCAGGCCTGCGCGCGCGGCTGGCCGAGATCCGGCAGCCAACGGTCGTGGCGACCGCGCGCGGCCGCATGATCGGCCAGCATGCGCTCGGCCCAAGCGTGCACGGGATCGGCCAGGCCGCGGTCAAGCGCCAGCCGGGACAGATCCGCCTGGTATTGGTCCGTGACGCTCAGCAGGCCCAATCCCTCGCGCTCTCTCGCGTTGGCCTGGGGCCAGCCGGCGATGTCCGAGCCGGCCGCTTTCGCAACCGGTGCTTCGTAGCGGGTGCGCGCTTCGGCGGGATCGTTCGGATCCACCTGCGCACGCGCGGTCGTCGGCAGGCAAGCCGACGCGGTACACGCCAACAGGAGCAAGGTGGCTGATCGCATGTCGACAGCCTGCGACTTCGCCGATGCGATGCAGGTGAAGACGGTTTGCCCTGCGCTTCACCTCCGCGAGCGGTTCATCGCGGTGGTGACCGGGTGAAGGCCTCAGGCGGGGCTACGGCAGAACGCGGCGTAGTCGATATAGCCGGGAAACGCGCGGCCGGGTGCGCACACCGGGCATTCCGGGTCTGGAGGCAAGCGCAATTCGCGAAAACGCATCGTCAGCGCGTCCAGGCCGAGCAGGCGCCCGGTCAGCGGTTCGCCGAGCCCGAGCAGCAGCTTGAGCACTTCGGTGGCCTGCAACAGCCCGACAATGCCCGGCAGCACGCCGAACACGCCAGCCTCTGCGCAGTTGGGCGCGAACTCGGGCGACGGTGGCTCCGGGAACAGGCAGCGATAACACGGCGCCTGCCCGCGATGACGCCCCGCGTCGAACACGCTCACCTGGCCCTCGAACTGCTGTACCGCCCCGTAGACCAGCGGCTTGCCCAGCTTCACGCACGCATCGTTGAGCAGGTAGCGCAGCGGGAAGTTGTCCGAGCCATCCAGCACGACATCCACATCCTGCAGCACGCGCTCCACGTTGTCGGCACGCAGGCGCTCGGCGAAGGCCTCCACGTGCACCGTCGGGTTGAGCGCCTGCAAGGCGATCGTGGCCGAATCGACCTTGGGCATGCCCACGCGTGCATCGGTGTGCAGGATCTGACGTTGCAGGTTGCTGCGGTCCACCACATCGTCGTCGATCAACCGCAGCGTGCCGACCCCGGCGGCGGCCAGGTAGTACGCCGCCGGAGACCCCAGGCCACCGGCACCGACCACCAGCACGCGCGCGTCCTGCAAGCGGCGTTGCCCTTCCACCCCGACCTGCGGCAGGCGCAGGTGGCGCGAATAGCGTTCGAGGAAATCCTGCTGGTCGGCGGGCAGCTGTGGGCGTACCAGTGGCAGGCCTTCGGCACGCCAGCGCGCGGTACCGCCGGCGACCGATACCACCTGCGGCCATCCGAGCGCATGCAGCGCTTCGGCGGCGGCGAGCGAGCGCTTGCCGGTCTGGCAGATCAGCATCACCGGCTGGTCGGCAGACCCGAGGTGTTCGTCCGGCGCGGCTTCGAGTTCGGCCCGGGTCAGCGCCAGGGCCCCCTCGGCCTGGCCGTCGATGCGCTCGTGCGCCTCGCGGATGTCGATCAGGCGAATGCCCTGGGTGGAGCGGCGGCGCGCCTGTGCCGGGTCGATCTGTTCGATGCTCATGCGGTCATTATCCGCGCAAAGGCGGCTGGGCGACGTGCGGGGAGCGGATCGCTGCGTCGCAGCCGGGTGAGCTCCATGGCCACCGGGGCGTGGAAACACCCGAGTATCCGGCGCCAGCTCAGTAGCGGAGCACCTCGACCACCTCGCCAGCCGCATACGCCCGCGTGCCTTCCGCCAGCACCAGCAGCACGTCGCTGTCGGCCGCGCCACGCAGCCGGTGCGAGGCATCGGCCGCATTCGGCGTCACCCGCAGCTGGCCGGTAGTGGCATCGCAATGCAGCCGACCCCGCAGCAACTCGAGTCGCTCCTGCCGTTTGTCCCACGGTGCGTCCAGGGCCGCATACAGGCGCAGCGCCGGCTCGCTACGACCCTGCAGGCCCTCCAGCAGTGGCTGGGCAAAGGCGGTGAAGGTTGCCAGCACCGACACCGGATTGCCGGGCAGGCCAAGCACCACGGCCTTGTCCAGCTCGCCGCACAGCAGCGGCATGCCCGGCCGCATGCGGACCTTCCAGAAATGGATGCGGCCCACGCGTTCCAGAAGCGCCGGCAGGTAATCCTTCTCGCCCGCGGACACGCCGCCGCAGGTCAGGATCACGTCGAACGCCGCTGCGGCATCACGCAACACCGTTTCCATGCGCGCGGGGTCGTCCGGCAATGTCGGCCACGCCATCGGCGTGAAGCCCAGCTCGCGCAGCCGCGCCATCAGCAGGTCGCGGTTGGCGTTGTAGATCTGGCCCGGTCCCAGCGGCGTGCCCGGTTCGACCAGTTCGTCGCCGGTGGCAAATACCGCCACCGTCGGCCGTGCGTAGACGGGAAGCTGCGCCCGCCCCACCGCGGCCGCCAAGCCGATGCGCGCGGCCGTAAGCACGCTGCCGGCGTGCAGCACGACGTCGCCGGCACGCACGTCCTCGCCCGCCCGGCGCACGAAACTGCCCGGCGCCGGCGCCGCGTCGAAATGGATGATGCCGTCCTGCTCGCGCGCCAGTTCCCGCACGAGGATAGTGTCCGCGCCGCGTGGCAGCGGTGCGCCGGTCGTGATACGCACGCATTCCCCTGCGCCCAGCGCGGCTGCGTCGGCGTACCCGGCGAACTGCTCGCCGGCCAACCGCAGCTGCCCGCTGGCCGCATCGGCGTGGCGCAGCGCGAAGCCGTCCATCGCGCTGTTGTCGAACGCCGGCAGGCTGACACCGGCGACGATATCGGCGGCCAGCACCCGGCCGTCCGCGCGGGCGGTGGCCAGTTGCTCGACCGGCATGCGCCGGGCGGCTGCCAGCCCATGCAGCAGCGCCTGGGCTTCGGCGACGGACAGGCGGCTCGGGAAATCGGCCATCGGCGCGGCCGCGGTCACTTGCCCTTGACGTGGCGCATCAGACGCCGCTTGCGGGCGATCTGGCGGTCGGTCAGTTCGTTCTTCTTGCCTTCGTACGGGTTGGCGCCTTCGCGGAAGATGAAACGAACCGGCGTGCCCACCAGCTTGAAGCGCTTGCGGAAGAAGTTCTCCAGGTAACGCTTGTACGAATCCGGCAGCACCTTCAGGCGCGTGCCGTGGACGATGAAGGTCGGCGGGTTGCTGCCACCCGGATGCACATAGCGCAGCTTGGAGACATGGCCACGGATGCTCGGCGGCGGGTTGGTCTCGTAGGCCACTTCCAGCGTCTTGTTGACTTCGGCGGTGCTGAATTCCTTCGTCGCCGAGGCGTGCGCGCGATGGATGGCGGCGAACAGCTCGCGCAGGCCCGAGCCGTGCTTGGCCGAGATACGCACCGCTTCGGCCCAGTTGACGAAGCTCAGCTTTCGCGAGAGCAGGTCTTCGGCCTGGGCGCGCTGGTATTCGGTCAGGCCATCCCACTTGTTGATCGCCACCACCAGCGCCTTGCCGGCTTCCAGAATGGCGCCGAGCACGGTCGCGTCCTGGTCGGTGACGCCCTCGGTGGCATCCAGCAGGAGCACGGCGACCTGGCACTGTTCGATGGCCTGCAGGGTCTTGAAGGCGCTGAATTTCTCGACCGCCTCCTCCACGCGCGCCTTGCGGCGCAGGCCGGCGGTGTCGATCAGGCGGTACTGGCGACCGTCGCGTTCCAGGTCCACGGCGATGGAGTCGCGCGTGGTGCCCGGCACTTCGGAGGCGATCATGCGCTCCTCGCCGAGCAGGCGGTTCACCAGTGTGGACTTGCCCACATTCGGCCGGCCGACGAAGGCGATGCGCATGCGCGCGGGGTCTTCGTCGAGCAGCTCGCCGGCGCCCTCTTCGGGCAGGCGTTCGCGGACCTCGTCGAGCAGGTCGTCCAGCCCCTGCCGGTGCGCGGCCGAAACGGTGATGACGTCGGCGAAGCCATAGCGAGCAAAATCGGAACGCACGGCGTCTTCGTTGACGCCGTCAATCTTGTTGATGACCAACAAGGTCGGCCGCGACAGCTTGCGCAGCCAGGCGAGAATCTCGTCGTCCAGCGCGGAGGCGCCTTCGCGGCCATCCACCACGAACAGCACCAGATCGGCCTCGCCGGCCGCCGCGCGGGCCTGCCGCGCGGTGGCGCCGGCCAGGCCTTCTTCCTCGCCGGCGATGCCGCCGGTGTCCACGACGATGAAGGGCTCATGCCCTTCCAGTCGGCACACGCCGTAGTGGCGGTCACGGGTCACGCCGGGCTGGTCATGGACCAGCGCGTCGCGGCTGCGCGTCAGCGCATTGAAAAGAGTGGACTTGCCGACATTCGGCCGTCCAACCAGGGCGACCAAAGGCAGCATCGCGTCACTCCTGTCTTATTGGGCCAGCCGGAAGGCGATCAGTTTGCCGTCCGTGTTCTGCACCAGCAGTATGCCATCGACCACGACCAGCTGGCCGACCAGGGCGTCGCGCCCGGCACGCTCCCGCGCCGCCAACTCACCGTTGTCCAGCCGCAGCCAGTGCAGGTAGCCCTTGTAGTCGCCGACCACGGCGTAGTCACCCTGGATGGCCGCGCCTGTCAGCGAGCGGCGGGCCAGTGCGGCCTGCGACCACATCGCCGAGCCGCTGGCCTTGTCCAGGCCCCAGACCGAGCCGGCGTTGTCCGCCACCACGACCAGGCCAGAAGACACGCCGACCGCACCGGCGCCGCCGTGGTCACGCGACCAGATCGGGCGACCGGTCGGGCCGTCGATGGCCAGGGTCTCGTTCTTGAAGCTGGTGGCATACAGGATGCGGTCTTCCAGCACCGGCGTGCCATCCACGTCGGCCATGCGCTGCAATTCGGTGCGGCCTTCCGGCACGCCGATCGTCTGCGACCACAGCGGGCGACCGTCCTGCATGGCCAGCGTATCCACGGTGCCGTCGTCGTTGCCGACGAATACCACGCCCGGGCCCGCGAGCACCGAGGCATTGCCGCGCACGGTCAACGAGGGCGATTCCTTGTCATGGAACCAGCGCCGCTGGCCGTTGCCGGCCTCGAAGGCGGTGACACGGCCGTCATTGCTGCGCACGAACACCAGGTTCTGCGCGATCGCCGGCGCGGCGATGACTTCGTTCGGCACGCGGGCGCGCCACTTCTCGCTGCCGTTGGCGGCATCGAGCGCGATGACCTGGCCGTCGAGCGTGCCGATCACCACCAGCCCCTCGCCCACGCCGGGACCACCGGACAGGCGCAGCTTGGGCTTCTTCTTGACCTTCTCGGGCTTGTATTCCCAGACCTGCTTGCCGGTCTGCAGGTCCAGCGCCACGACGCCGCCCTCCACCGCCGCCGCAAACACGCGGCCATCGGCGACCGCCGGATGCTGGCGCACGCCGATGCGGCCTTCGCCCTTGCCAATGCCGGTGGACCAGATCTTGCGCACTTCCACGGTCGGCTTGAAGTCGACCAGTTCGGCCGGCTCCTGCGCCTTCTTCGCGGCGGCGTCCTTGCTGGTGAACCAGCCCTTGACCGTGCTGCAGCCGCTGAGCGCGGCGCCAAGCAGCACGATGGCCGCCAGTTGCTTCCACTTCACTTGGTTCATCAGATCTGCTCCGCGGGTTCGGGCACGGTGCCGCCCGCATCGGTGAGCTTGACTTCCAGCAGGGCGCGCTGCGGCGCGCCGACCGCCACCTGGGCCAGGGCCTTCGTGTACAGGTCACGGGCCGCATCGCGCTGGCCCTGGGCCTGCGCCGCGTCGCCGCGGATTTCCAGGCTGATGCCGTCGTCGTAGCCGGCCAGCAGCTTGTCTGCCTCGGCGCCCTGGTTGCCGTCGATCAGCAACTTGGCCAGACGCTGGTCGACCACCCGCTTGAGCGCGCCGTCGGCCTGGATGTTGCGAAGGGTCTTGATCGCCTCGTCGTTCTTGCCGGCGGTCACCTGTGCCTTGGCCAGGTCCAGCGCGGCGAGGTCGACATAGATGCCGGCGGCCTTGGCCGTGGACAGTTCCTGCATCGCCTTGGCGGCGTCGTCGAGCTTGCCAGCTTCCACGCCCTTGACCACCGCGTCATAGCGACGGCCGGCTTCGGCTGCGTGGCCGAGCTGCTGCTTCTGCCACCACTGCATGCCCAGGATCAGCCCCAGGCCCACCACGACACCGCCGATCAGGCCGGCGCCATTCTTCCTCAACCACGAGCGAACGCGTTCGCCTTGTTCGTGTTCGTCCAGCAGATCGTCGATCGCCATGCGTACTCTCACCCCGTCCTTGCCGGATCCGGAGCATCAAAGGGGAAACGAAAAACCGCGGTGCCTGCAGCCTGCAACGTCACTCGGCAGCGGGCACCACGGAGCCGTCGGAGGATACCGCAAAACGCGCCACGTTAGCGCGCTGGAACGGTTTCACGTCGACGATACTGCCGCCTTGCTGAACCTCTACCGCCGTCGCATTGCCCAGCTTGACGCGGCCGACGCGGCCGGCTTCGTAGCTGCGATCCTCGCCGGCGCGCACCAGGCCCTTGTCGACGACGCTGCCGTCCGGGGCCAGGATTTCGATCCAGCTTTCACCATTGAAGTGCAGCGACAGAGCGGCACTGGACGGCGCGCTGGCACTACGCGGCATCGGCGTCAGCGACGCGATGTACGGCGTGGTGGACGCGGCGGGTTTGGCGCTTTCGCCCGCCCGTGCGGCGGTGCTCGCGGACGGGTCCGACGCGGCGGTCGACGGGGTCGCCTGCTCGGCGGCGACAGGGGATGCAGTGGCCTCGCCCGGCACCACATCCAGGGAGGCGGTGTTGCTGCCCTGCCCCGCACCCGGAACGCTGCGGATGGCGTACCAGATCGGCACCACCAGCACGCCGGTGATCACCACGTAGACCGCGCGACGGGCGAAACTCTCCATCAACCGGCGCCCGCGCGGCGTATGCGCGTGGCTGACCAGCTTGACCGGCTCGATGCTTTCCAGCCGCGCCTGCTGCAGCAGCGGCCCCAGGTCCACGTTCAACAGCCGCGCATAGCTGCGCAGCTGGCCACGAACAAATACGGGGGCGCCCAGGCGCTGCCAATCCTCCTGCTCCAGCGACCGCACCACCTGTACCGGCATGCGCAGCTGGGTGGCGACCTGGTCCACCGTCAGCCCGGCGGCCTCGCGCGCTTCACGCAGGTACTGTCCGCATCCCTTTTCCTGCTCGAAAGGGTTCGGATTGGACTCACTGATCACAATGCTTTGGCCCCCGGGTTGGCGGTACTGGTCTGCGGAAACTCCTGGACCAACCGCTGCTGGTATCGGCTGGCGGCTGCCTTGTCGCCTAGCCCCTGTTCAATCTGAATAGCAAGTTGTAGCACGGAAGCCGTGGCCGGTGCAGCCGCCAGGCGGCGCTCGCTGAAGGCCCTGGCTTCGAAGTAGCGACGCTGGGACGCTTGATAGCGCGCCATCGATTCCAGCGCATAGGCGTTGGTCGGATCGAGTTGCAGCGCCTTTTCCAGGTCTGCCGCAGCGCGCTCGCCCTGCCCGGATTGCAGCGCACAGCCGCCCGCATTGGCCAGGGCGGCGGCCGGGGTGCGGTAATTGGGCGCGGCCAGGGCCCGGTCGAACCAGACCAGCGCCTCGGCGGAGAAACCGTTGCCGCACAGCCAGGCGCCGTAGTTGTTGAGGGTATCGCCCTGGTCCGGCGCCAGTTCGGCGGCCTTGCGGTAGGCCTCGCCCGCGCCCTGGGCGTCACCTTGGCGATCCCGCACGAGCGCCTGGATGGTATAGGCATCGGCCAGGCGCGGGTCCTGCTTGATCACATCGCGCACGAGCGTGTCGGCGGCGGCGATGTCGCCGCCCTGCAGGCGGTTCACCGCCAGCCCGAGCTTTTCCTGCCGCGCCAGGCGCTGGCGGGTGGCGGGGTCGTCGCGGACCTCGTAGCGCGGGGCGACGTCATCGACGCGCTTGACCTTGCCCGCCTTGGCGTTGCGCGACCCGGTGCCGCAACCGGCGGTCATCAGCGCGGTCGCGACCAGAAACAACAACGTCAGTTCATGCCGCCGCGTCATGGCCGTCTTGGGCTTCCAGCTGCCGGAGGAAGGTGGCCTGGCGGCGGGTGCGATCCATCACCTGCCCCTTGAGCTGGCCACAGGCGGCGTCGATGTCGTCGCCACGCGTACGGCGCACCATCGTCAGCACCTGCGAATCGAGCAGGATCTTCTGGAAGGCGCGAATCTGTTCCTCGCCCGAGCGCTCGTAGCGGGTGCCCGGGAAGGGATTGAACGGGATCAGGTTGACCTTGCCCGAGTCCTTGGCCTGCACGGCGTTGTCGAACTGGCGCATCAGCTTGGCCAGCTGGCGGGCGTGTTCGGGCTGGTCGTTGATGCCCTTCATCAGGGTGTATTCGAAGGTCACCGAGTCGCGCTTCTTGTTCGCGCGCAAATAGCGCGCGCACGACGCCATCAGCTCGGCGATCGGGTACTTCTTGTTGAGCGGCACCAGTGTCTCGCGCAGCGCATCATTCGGCGCATGCAGCGACACCGCCAGCGAGACGTCGCTCTCCACCGAGAGGCGGTCGATCATCGGCACCAGGCCGGAGGTGGACAGCGTCACGCGCTTGTTAGCCAGGCCATAGCCCAGGTCGTCGCGCATCACGTTCATGGCGCGCACGACGTTGTCGAAGTTCATCAGCGGCTCGCCCATGCCCATCATCACCACGTTGGTGAGGCGGCGCTGCTGGTGCGGCACGTTGCCGAGGTGGCGCGCGGCCACCCACACCTGGCCGATGATCTCGGCGGTGGACAGGTTGCGGTTGAAGCCCTGGGTGGCGGTCGAGCAGAACGTGCAGTTCAGCGCGCAGCCCACCTGCGAGGACACGCACAGCGTGCCGCGCGTCTTGTCGGGGATGTACACGGTTTCGATGGCGTTCTTGCCATCCACGCCCATCGCCAGCAGCCACTTGTGGGTGCCGTCGGCGGAA
Source organism: Pseudomonadota bacterium (assembly GCA_023386795.1). Taxonomy (GTDB): domain Bacteria; phylum Pseudomonadota; class Gammaproteobacteria; order Xanthomonadales; family Xanthomonadaceae; genus Stenotrophomonas_A. Next base: position 5,444 of record JAEWJB010000040.1, on the reverse strand, counting down.
GGCTTGTCGAACACCACGTTCGGGACGACGACCTCGGCATGCGCGTGCAGCTTGGCCCGCAGTGCCTTGCCGAGGTCGGTCATCTGGTCGAAGTCGGTGACGTAGCGGTGGTGGATCCACTTCATCACCTGGTGGGCACGGTAGCGCGCTTCGCCCAGCGTTTCGGCGAAGAACTGCTCCAGGCCCGCGCGATCGAGGTCGAGCAGGTTCTGCTTGGTGGCCTTCCCTTCTACGATGGGAAGCTCACGCGGCTCGGGTTGGCTGACGACCTCGTTCACGGCACTTCTCTTCTTTAGCGCGAGACCACTTCGGTGGCGGCGAAGAAATACGCCACTTCGATGGCGGCATTCTCGACCGAATCCGAGCCGTGGGCGGCATTGGCATCGATCGAATCGGCGAAGTCGGCGCGGATGGTGCCCGGCGCGGCGTCCTTCGGATTGGTGGCGCCCAGCAGGTCGCGGTGCGCGGCCACGGCGTTCTCGCCTTCCAGCGCCTGGATCATCACCGGGCCGGAAATCATGAACTCGACCAGCGCGTTGAAGAACGGACGCTCGCGGTGCACGGCGTAAAAGCCTTCAGCCTCGCGACGCGACAGCTGCTTGTACTTGGCGGCCACGACCTTCAGGCCGGCCTTCTCGAAGCGGCTGTAGATTTCGCCGATGACGTTCTTGGCGACGGCATCGGGCTTGATGATGGACAGGGTGCGCTCCAGCGCCATGGAAAAATCTCCCGGAGGGCGGGCCACTGACTGGCCCGAGGTTAACATGAAAAAAACCCGCGTCAAAACGCGGGCTTAGCCGAACTTGCGATGGACAATTCTAGCGCCTTGGCGCGGCCTTTGCACACTGGGGCGCAGCCAGTTCCGGCGGCAGTCATGCTGCGGCGCACAATGCAACTCCATACGCCAGGGTATAGGATCAAACAATCGTTTGATTGATGCCCTGCCCGCCATGCCCAAGCCCGCCCACTTCTCCACCAAGGACCGCATCCTCGGCGCGGCGGAGGAGCTGTTCGCCCAGCACGGCTTTGCCGGCACGTCGCTGCGGCTGGTGACCAGCCACGCCGACGTCAACATCGCGGCGGTCAACTACCACTTCGGCTCCAAGGAAAACCTGGTCAACGAGGTGTTCCGCCGGCGCATGGACGAGATGACCGCCGCCCGCCTTCATCAGCTGGAGCAGGCCCGTCGCGAAAAGCCGGGCGATCTGGCCGCAGTGCTGGCGGCCTTCGTCGAGCCGGCGCTGGCGATGGCCCAGGACCGCCAGAGCGGCGGCGCGTTCGTGCGCGTCATCGCGCGGGCCTATGCCGAGAAGAACGACAACCTGCGCAAGTTCCTTTCCGACCATTACGGCCACGTCCTGCGCGAGTTCGGCAAGGCCATCGCGGCCTGCGTGCCGGGCCTGAGCAAGGAAGAGTTGTACTGGCGGCTGGATTTCCTCGCCGGCGCCCTGACCTACGCCATGGCCGACTTCGGCCTGATCAAGCGCCCGGCCGGCGTCAGCGAGGCCGACCACCGCGCCCACGCGGCGCGCGAACTGATCCGTTTCGCGGAAGCCGGCTTCCTGGCCCGCGTCCAACCTTAAGCCGTTCACACCGTAGTCGTTATCCATCAAGGGTTTATCGATATGTCCAATCCCCTGCTAGTCCGTCGCGCGGCCGTCCTCGGCGCCGGCGTCATGGGCGCCCAGATCGCCGCGCATCTCACCAACGCCGGTGTCGACACCGTGCTGTTCGACCTGGCGGCCAAAGAGGGCCCGGCCGACGGCATCGTGCTGAAGGCCATCGCCAACCTGGGCAAGCTGAGTCCGGCCCCGCTGGCGTCCAAGGCGCTGGCCGAGGCGATCACCCCGGCCAACTACGACACCGGCCTGGAGCAGCTGCGCGGCTGCGACCTGATCATCGAAGCGATCGCCGAACGCATGGACTGGAAACAGGACCTGTACGCGAAGATCGCCCCGTTCGTGTCCGACACCGCCGTGCTGGCCTCCAACACCTCCGGCCTGGGCATCAACAAGCTGGCCGAGGTGCTGCCCGAGCAGCTGCGCCACCGCTTCTGCGGCGTGCACTTCTTCAATCCGCCGCGCTACATGCACCTGGCCGAGCTGATTCCGGCCAAGGGCACGGACAAGTCCGTGCTCGAAGGCCTGGAGACCTTCCTCACCACCACGCTGGGCAAGGGCGTGGTGTACGCCAAGGACACGCCGAACTTCATCGGCAACCGCATCGGCGTGTTCTCGATCCTGTCCACTATCCACCACACCGAGCAGTTCGGCCTGGGCTTCGACGAAGTCGACGGCCTGACCGGCCCGCTGGTGGGCCGCCCGAAGTCGGCGACCTACCGCACCTCCGACGTGGTCGGCCTGGACACCATGGCCCACGTCATCAAGACCATGGCCGACACCCTGCCCGACGACCCGTGGCATGCGTTCTTCAAGTCGCCCAAGTGGCTGGAGGCGCTGATCGTCAAGGGCGCGCTGGGCCAGAAGACCGGCGCGGGCATCTTCCGCAAGGTCGGCAAGGACATCGTCGTGCTCGACGTGGCCAAGCAGGACTATCGCCCGGCCGACCGCGCCGCGGCGCCGGAAGTGGTCGAGATCCTGAAGATCAAGAACCCGGCCGAGAAGTTCGCCAAGCTGCGCGAAAGCCAGCACCCGCAGGCACAGTTCCTGTGGGCGACGTTCCGCGACCTGTTCCACTACAGCGCCTACCACCTGGCCGACATCGCCGACACCGCGCGCGACGTGGACCTGGCGATCCGCTGGGGCTACGGCTGGTCGCTGGGCCCGTTCGAGACCTGGCAGGCCGCCGGCTGGAAGCAGGTCGCGCAGTGGATCGCCGACGACATCGCCGCCGGCAAGAGCATGAGCAACGCCCCGCTGCCGAACTGGGTGTTCGACGGCCGCGACGGCGTGCACGCCGCCGAGGGCAGCTACAGCCCGGCGCGCGATGCCAAGCTGCCGCGTTCCTCGCTGCCGGTGTACCGCCGCCAGCGTTTCCCCGATCCGCTGCTGGGCGAGAAGTTCAGCCCGGGCGAGACGGTGTTCGAGAACGATGGCCTGCGCATGTGGCACGACGGCGACGATATCGCCGTGGTCAGCTTCAAGACCAAGATGAACACCGTTTCCGACCAGGTGCTCGATGGCCTGCAGGAAGCGGTCTCGCGCGCCGAGAAGGACTTCAAGGGCCTGGTGATCTGGCAGCAGAAGGAGCCCTTCTCCGCCGGCGCTGACCTGGCCGGTGCGCTGGGCGCGCTGCAGGCCGGCAAGGTCGCCGAGTTCGAGGCGATGGTCGCCAACTTCCAGCGCACCAGCCAGCGCATCAAGTATTCGCTGGTGCCGGTGGTGGCCGCGGTGCGTGGCCTGGCGCTGGGCGGCGGCTGCGAGTTCCAGATGCACAGTGCCAAGACGGTGGCCGCGCTGGAGAGCTACATCGGCCTGGTCGAGGCCGGCGTGGGCCTGCTGCCGGCCGGTGGCGGCCTGAAGGAACTGGCGGTGCGCGCTTCGCAGGCGGCCGGTCCGGGCGGTGACGTGTTCGCCGAGCTGAAGAAGACCTTCGAGACCGTGGCGATGGCCAAGGTGTCCAACTCGGCGGTCAATGCGAAGGAACTGGGCCTGCTGCGGCAGACCGACAAGGTGGTGTTCAACACCTTCGAGTCGCTGTACATCGCCAAGGCCGAGGCGCTGGCGCTGGCCGAGGGCGGCTATCGCCCGCCGCTGCCCGCCAACCGCATCCAGGTCGCCGGCGATGTCGGCATCGCCACCTTCAAGATGCTGCTGGTCAACATGCTGGAAGGCCGCTTCATCAGCGAGTACGACTACGAGATCGCCAGCCGCATCGCCACGGTGGTGTGCGGTGGCGAAGTGGACCGTGGCGCGCTGGTGGACGAGGAATGGCTGCTCAAGCTCGAGCGCCAGCACTTCGTGGAGCTGGCCCAGCAGGAGAAGACCCAGGCCCGCATCGCCCACATGCTCAAGACCGGCAAGCCGCTGCGCAATTGATGCGCAGCGCTTGAGGCCTTCTTCGAATTCCGGAGTAATGAAATGACCAAGCAGATCCAGGACGCCTACATCGTGGCCGCCACCCGCACCCCGGTGGGCAAGGCGCCGAAGGGCATGTTCCGCAATACCCGCCCCGACGACATGCTGGCGCACGTGCTGCGCTCGGTCGTGGCCCAGGCGCCGGGCATCGACCTGGCGCGCATCGACGATGCGATCATCGGCTGCGCGATGCCCGAGGGCGAGCAAGGCATGAACGTGGCGCGCATCGGCGTGCTGCTGGCCGGCCTGCCGAACACGGTGGCCGGGCAGACGATCAACCGCTTCTGCTCTTCGGGCCTGCAGGCCGTGGCGCTGGCGGCCAACGAAATCCGCCTGGGCAATGCCGACCTGATGCTGGCCGGCGGCACCGAGTCGATGTCGATGGTGCCGATGATGGGCAACAAGGTGGCGCTGTCGCCGTCGGTGTTCAAGGACGACCACGTGGCCATCGCCTACGGCATGGGCATCACCGCCGAGAAGGTGGCCGAGGAGTGGAAGGTGTCGCGCGAGGACCAGGACGCGTTCGCGCTGGCCTCGCACCAGAAGGCGCTGGCGGCGATTGCGGCCGGCGAGTTCCGCGACGAGATCAGCCCGTACGAGATCGTCTCGCACGTGCCGGACCTGGCGGGCAACGCGATCGCGCTGCGCAAGAAGCTGGTGGATACCGATGAAGGTCCGCGTGCGGATACGTCGCTGGAGGGCCTGGGCAAGCTGCGCCCGGTGTTCCGCAACGGCCAGTTCGGCGGTTCGGTGACGGCGGGCAATTCGTCGCAGATGAGCGATGGCGCCGGCGCGGTGCTGCTGGCTTCCGAGCAGGCGATCAAGGACTACGGGCTGACGCCGCTGGCGCGCTTCGTGTCGTTCTCGGTGGCGGGCGTGCGGCCGGAAGTGATGGGCATCGGTCCGATCGCGGCGATCCCGAAGGCGCTCAAGCAGGCCGGGTTGACCAAGGACCAGCTGGACTGGATCGAGCTCAACGAAGCCTTCGCGGCGCAGTCGCTGGCGGTGATCCGCGACAGCCAGCTGGACCCGTCGAAGATCAATCCGCTGGGCGGTGCGATCGCGCTGGGCCACCCGCTCGGTGCGACCGGTGCGATCCGTACCGCGACGATCGTGCACGGCCTGCGTCGCCGCCAGCAGAAGTACGGCATGGTGACGATGTGCATCGGCACCGGCATGGGCGCTGCGGGGATCATCGAGGCGCTTTGATCTTTGCAGTGGATTTTGGATGTTGGAGAGGCGGCCTGCGGGCCGCCTTTTCTTTTGTGCGCTTTGTTTTTGGGGCGTGTTGTGGCCTTCGAGGTTGATCGGCTGTTCTGCGATCGTGCACGGCCTGCGGGGGTGGGGCCCTTTCGGGACACGCCGTGAACCCATCCATGGGGGCTCGTAGGCGACATCCATGTCGCC
>JAEWJB010000189.1 GCA_023386795.1 Pseudomonadota bacterium | reverse complement strand
CCGCTCCTACAAAACAGCATGCAGGCCGTCGGTGCCGCGGCGGGCCGCGCGGCACCGACGCACCCATGCCTCAGTTCTCCGAAACCAGCTTCACCACCGAGGAAAAATCCAGCTTGCCGTTGCCGGCACGGCTGTTCATCGCATAGAGGTTGCGCGCCAGTTCGCCCAGCGGAATCGAGGCGCCCACGCCCATCGCCGCCTCCACCGCCAGCCCCAGGTCCTTGAGCATCAAATCGTTGCCGAAACCGCCGGTATAGCCACGCGAGGCCGGTGCATTCTCCAGCACGCCCGGCCATGGGTTGCACACTTCGGTGGCCCAGCTGCGGCCGGTGCTCACCGCCATCATCTGCGACAGCACCTTGGCATCCAGCCCATGCGCGGTACCCAGCGCGATGGCCTCGCCCGTCACCGCCATGATCACGCCCAGCGCCATGTTGTTGCACAGCTTGGCGACCTGTCCCGCGCCGCTCTCGCCGACGTGGAAGATGTTCTTGCCCATCGCCTGCAGGAACGGCCGGGCGCGCTCCAACGCATCGGCACCGCCGCCCACGATGAAGGTCAGCGTGCCGGCGGCCGCGCCCGCGGTACCACCGGAAACCGGCGCGTCGAGCATCTGGAGGCCGCGCGCGGCGGCGGCCTCGGCCACCTTGCGCGCACTGGCCGGCGCGATCGTGCTGCAGTCGATCACCAGCGCGCCGGCGGGAATCGCCGGCAGGATGCCGTTCTCGCCCAGGTACAGGCCTTCCACGTGCCGGCTCGCCGGCAACATGGAGATGACGACCTCGGCCCCGGCCAGGGTATCGGCCGCCGATGTGGCTGCGCTGGCGCCGGCGGCCACGGCGGCCTCCAGCGCGGCGGGTACCAGGTCGAACACGCGCAGCGCGTGGCCGGCCTTGGCGAGGTTGGCGGCCATCGGCCCGCCCATGTTGCCCAGTCCGATGAAAGCGATCCGGCTCATTGCAATGTCTCCGTCAGGCGTGGCCCAGGTCGGCCAGCGGGTGCGCCGCGTCCGTCCAGGGGGATTGGAAGAAGGTTTCGGCCCAGCTCGCATCGGCATGTGCCAGCAGTGCCGGGTTCCAGTGCGGCTGGCGATCCTTGTCGATCAGCAGCGCGCGGATGCCCTCGGCGAAATCGCCATGCGCAGCGGCATGCAGCGCCACCCCGTATTCGGTACGGAACGTATCGGCCAGCGTGCGGGTGCCGTCGTGGTGCTGCAGCGCCCAGGCCAGCCGCGCCGAGCCCGGTGAACCGGCGGCCAGGGTGGCGCGCGCGGACTGCAACCACGGATCCTCGCTGGACAGCGCCTCGATCGCCCCGACCACGCGCTCCAGCGAGCCGACGCTGACCAGGTGTTCGATCAGCTCGGCGTGCATCTGCAACGGACCGGGCGACAACGGCTGTGCCAGCCCCGCCAGGAACTCGCCCAGGCGCGCGCGATCCTGCGTCGCATCGCCCTGCCACGCGTGCGCGGCGAGCGCGTCGACCACCGCGTCGTACTGGGCATGCTCCAGCTGGTAATCGGCCAATCCGGCGTAAATCGCGTCGCTGGCATTCAAAGGCGCGCCGGTCAGCGCGAGGAAGATGCCCGCCCCGCCCGGCACGCGCCGCATCAACCAGCTGCCGCCGACGTCCGGGAAGAGTCCCACGGTGATTTCCGGCATCGCCAGCTTGGAGCGCTCCGTGACCACGCGATGACTGGCGCCGGACATCAGCCCGATGCCGCCGCCCATCACGATGCCGTGGCCCCAGCACAGGATCGGCTTGGGATAGGTGTGGATGAAGTAGTCGAGGCGGTATTCCTCCTCGAAGAACTGCGCCGCGTAGCGATTGGCGGTGATGTCCGTCGCGCCGGACTGACGGTATTCGACCATGCTGCGGTACAGGCCGTGCAGGTCGCCGCCGGCGCAGAACGCCTTGTCGCCTGCGCCGCGCAGCACCACGCACGCCACCGCCTCGTCGGCGGCCCAGGCGCGCAGCTGCGCGTCGAGCAGCCGCGTCATTTCCAGTGACAGGCCGTTGAGGGTCTTGGGCGCGTTGAGCGTGGCAATGCCGATGCGGTGGCCGCCCTCGCCATCGCGGGTTTCAAACAGCACTGGGGCATCGTGGGCGTCGGCAATGTTCATGCGTTCTTCCACTGCGCCGCGCGCTTTTCCAGGAAGGCGTTGACGCCCTCGGCCTGGTCGGCGGTATCGAACAGGTCCACGAATGCTTCGCGTTCGGCCACCAGCGCCGCGGCATGGCTGCCGTGGCGGGTGGACTGCACGAGCACCTTGCACGCGGCCACGCTGCCCGGGCTCTGCTTGCTGGCCTTGTGCGCCCATTCCAGCGCACGCGCCTTCGCTTCGCCCTTGCCCACCACTTCCTCGACCAGCCCGATGCGCAGCGCGGTCTCCGCGTCCACGCGCTCGCCCAGCAGAATCATCCGCTTCGCCCAGCCTTCGCCCACCAGGCGTGGCAGGTTCTGCGTACCACCCGCGCACGGCAGCAAGCCCACGGTGGCCTCGGGCAGCGCCATCTGCGCCTGCACCTCGGCGATACGCAGGTCGCAGGCCAACGCGCATTCCAGTCCGCCACCCATCGCATAGCCGTTGATCGCCGCGATCGACACGCCACGGAACGCGCTCAACGCCTCGAACGCCTCGCCGAACCGGCGCGCCGCCTCGCGTGCGGCGCCCTTGTCGCCGGAAGCGAACTGGTTGAGGTCCGCGCCGGCGGAGAAGAACTTCTCGCCCTCGCCGGTGACCACGAGCGCGTAGATGCCGCGGTCGGCATCCAGCGCCTTCACCAGGTCGCGCAGCGCAGCCAGGCTGTGCACGGTCCAGGTGTTGGCCGGCGGGTTGCTCAGGGTCACGATGGCGACATGGCCGTCGCGCTCGACCTTCAGGCCGGTGTGTTCGCGCTGCAGCCAGTCGCTCATCGCAGTTCCTCCTCGGTGCTCAGCAGATGGCGCGCGATGATCATGCGCATCACCTCGTTGGTGCCTTCCAGGATGCGATGCACGCGGCTGTCGCGCAGCAGGCGCTCGATCGGATATTCGCGGATGTAGCCGTAGCCGCCGTGGATCTGCAGCGCTTCGTCGCAGATGGCAAACCCCGCATCGGTGGCGAAGCGCTTGGCCATCGCGCACCACACGGTGGCGTCCCGCGCGCCAGCATCGAGCTTGCGCGCGGCGGTATGCACCATCTGCCGGGCGGCCACCAGTTGGGTCGCCATGTCGGCCAACTTGAATTGCAACGCCTGGAAATCGGCCAGCTTCTTGCCGAACTGGCGGCGCTCGCCCATGTAGCGCCGGGCCGCGTCCAGCGCGCCCTGCGCGGCGCCCAGCGAGCAAGCGGCGATGTTGATGCGGCCGCCGTCCAGCGCCTTCATCGCCAGCTTGAAGCCCTCGCCTTCCTTGCCGAGCAGGTGGCCGGCCGGGATACGCACGCCTTCGAAGGTGACCCCACGCGTGGGCTGGCTGTTCCAGCCCATTTTCTCTTCCTTGCGGCCATAGCTGATGCCCTTGGCGTCAGCCGGCACGACGAAGGCGCTGATGCCGCGCGCGCCCTCTTCGCCGGTGCGCGCCATCACCACCAGCACGTCGGTGGAGCCGGCGCCGGAAATGAAGGCCTTGCTGCCATCGAGCACGTACTCATCGCCCTCGCGCACCGCCCGGGTCTTCAGCCCGGCGGCGTCGGAGCCGGCGCCCGGCTCGGTGAGGCAGTAGGAGGCCAGCTTCTCGCCGCTGGTCAGCAGCGGGCCCCAGTGCTGGCGCACCGGCTCCTGGGCGAAGCTGGCGATCAGCCAGGTCGCCATGTTGTGGATGGAGAAGAACGCCGAGGTCGAAGGATCGACCGCAGCCATCTCCTCGAACACGATGGCCGAATCCAGGCGCTTCAGGCCCAGGCCGCCGTATGCCTCATCGGTATACAGGCCGCAGAAGCCAAGCTCGCCGCCCTTGCCCAGCGCCTCGCGCGGGAAGTGGCCTTCCTCGTCCCACTGGGCGGCATGCGGGGCCAGTTCCTTCTGCGCGAAATCGCGCGCGGCCTGACGGAACGCCTCCTGCTCTTCGTTCAGGTCGGCCGTGTCGAACGGCAAATTCATCGCGGCATTCATGGCGGTCACTTCAGGTTGATGGTGGTATTGACCCCGTGGCCCAGCGTGCTGTCATCGAACCAGCGCGCGGTCACGGTCTTGGTCTGGGTGTAGAACATCACGACCTGCTTGCCGTACGGGCCGAGGTCGCCGAGCTTGGAAGCACGCGAGCCGGTGAAGGAGAACAGCGGCACCGGCACCGGGATCGGCACGTTGATGCCGACCTGGCCGACGTCGATGTCTTCCTGGAACCGGCGCGCAGCCGCGCCGGACTGGGTGAACAGCGCGGTGCCGTTGCCGTTCGGGTTGGCGTTGACCAGTTCGATGGCTTCATCGAGCGTCTCGGCTTCGAGGATGACCAGCACGGGCCCGAAGATTTCCTCGTCGTAGATCCGCATGCCCGGCTTGACGCCGGAGAAGATCGTCGGGCCGACGAAGTTGCCCTTCTCGTAGCCGGCGACGTTCGGGTTGCGGCCGTCCAGTTCGAGCTTGGCGCCCTGCTCGATGCCCGAGGCGATCAGGCCCTCGACGCGCTCGCGCGCCGCGCAGGAAATCAGCGGGCCGACATCGGTGCCGCTTTCGGTGCCGCCGTTGACCTTCAGCGTCTTCGCCTTGGCCACCAGTTCGGGAATCCAGCTGCGTGCCTCGCCCACCAGCACCAGCGTGGAGGCCGCCATGCAGCGCTGGCCGGCAGCGCCGAACGCCGCGCCCGCCATCGCGTTGAGGGTCTGCTCCTTGTTCGCGTCCGGCAGCACGACGGCGTGGTTCTTGGCGCCCATCATGCACTGCACGCGCTTGCCGGCCAGCGAAGCACGGTTGTAGACGTGCGTGCCGACCTTGGTCGAGCCCACGAACGACACCGCCTTGATGTCCGGGTGGTCGCAGATCGCGTTGACCACGTCCGGCCCGCCATGCACGACGTTGAGCACGCCCTTCGGAATGCCAGCCTCCAGCGCCAGTTCGACCAGGCGCATGGTCACCATCGGGTCCTGCTCGGAGGGCTTGAGGACGAACGTGTTGCCGGTGGCGATGGCCATCGGGAACATCCACAGCGGGATCATCGCCGGGAAGTTGAACGGGGTGATGCCGGCGCACACGCCCAGCGGCTGCATCAGCGTGTAGGTGTCCACGCCGGTGGCCACGTTGTTGGCCAGCTCGCCGAGCTGCAGGTTGCCGATGGCCGCGGCGTGCTCCACCACTTCCAGGCCACGGAACACATCGCCCTCGGCATCGGGCAGGGTCTTGCCCTGCTCGGCGGTGAGCAGCGCGGCCAGCTCGCCCATGTTTTCTCGGATCAGCTGCTGGTATTTCAGGAAGATGCGCGCGCGGGTGCCGATCGGGGTCTTGCGCCAGGTCTTGAAGGCCTCCTTGGCGGCGGCCACGGCCGCATCGACCTCGGCGGTGGTGCAGAACGGCACCTTCGCCAGCACGGCCTGGGTGGCGGGGTTGACCACGTCCTTCCACTCGGTGGAGGCCGATTCGACGAATTCGCCGTCGATCAGCAGGCAGACGCGGGAAATGGACTCGCTCATGGGAAAGACACCGGCAGCGGAAGGATGTTCGCATTGTTCGCAAAGCCGCCGTCCGATTCAGCCCATTCGGCGCTTAATCACGCTAAGCTGCCTTCAACATTCTGCGAAGTTTGCAAATATGTCTGCCTCGCACCGCCAACTGGGCCTGCGCCTGCAGCGCCTGCGCCAGCGCCATGGCCTGACCCAGGCCGAGCTGGCGCGGCGGCTTGGCCTTTCGCCCAGCTACCTCAACCAGATCGAGCGCAACCAGCGTCCGCTGACCCTGGCGGTGCAGCAGCGGCTGAAGGACGCCCTGGGGGAGATCGGTGGCCTGCTGGACCGCGACGACCCGGCCGCGCTGGTCGACCCGCTCGAAGACACCCTGCGCGCACTCGGCCATACCGCCGTCAGCCCGACCGAGCTGCGCGCCCTGGCCGGCAACCTGCCGCAGGTGGCCAACGCGCTGCTCGACCTGCACCGCGAGCACCGCCACCTGCAGGAGCGCGCCGCCGCACTGGAACTGCAGCTGGGCGGCAGCCACGGCGCCACGCCGCTGCTCTCGCCCGGCGACCACGTGCGCGACCACTTCAACCGCGAGCGCAACTACATTCCCGAACTGGACGAGCGCGCCGAGGCGCTGTACGCCGAGCATGGACTGACGCCCGATACCCTCGCCCCGCGCCTGCGCCAGTTGCTTGCCGACCGCCACGGACTACGCGTGCGCGTGGATGGCCAGGCCGGTGACAAGCGCCTGTACGACATGGCCACCCGCACGCTGTGGCTGCCGGCGTGGCTCAAGCCGGGGCAGCAGGCGTTCCAGATGGCCGCGCAGCTGGCGCTGCTCGAACACGGCACGCTGATCGACCTGCTGATCGCCCGGGCGGGCTTCGACGATGCCGAGCGCATCGCGCTGGCGCGCATCGGCTTCTCCAACTACTACGCCGGCGCGCTGGTGATGCCCTACGGTGAATTCCTGCGCAGCGCCGAGGACAGCCGCTACGACATCGAATGGCTGGCGCAGCGCTTCGGCGTCGGCTTCGAGGCGGTGTGCCACCGGCTGAGCACGCTGCAGCGGCGCAACGCGCCGGGGCTGCCGGTGTTCTTCATGCGCGTGGATCGCGCGGGCAATGTCTCCAAGCGGCATTCCTCCACGGATTTCCATTTCTCGCAGGTCGGCGGCACCTGCCCGTTGTGGATCGTGTACGAGGCGTTCAACCAGCCCGGGCGCATCCTCACCCAGGTCGCGCGGATGCCCGACGGTCGCCAGCATTTCTGGCTGGCGCGGCAGGTCAGCAGCGGGCCGCCGGGCTTCGGACAGCCGCGCAAGACGTTCTCGCTGGCGCTGGGCTGCGACCTGCGCCACGCCGACCGGCTGGTGTATTCGCGCGGCTTGGACCTGCAGGGCGGCAGCGCGGTGCCGATCGGCCCGGGTTGCCTGACGTGCGAACGCATGGATTGCCTGCAGCGCGCGTTTCCGCCGCTGCGAAGGCATGCGTTCTAGCCAGATCGCGCCCGATCGCATATCGCGGGCATTTCCTACCCGCCGCCAGCCGGGACGACGGGCTCGCCAGTGCGCTGGCCCGCCGCCTCGCCGCCATGCCATCCACTACACTGTGACGCTCGGCGATACGCCCTCCGCCCCTCCTTTGCAGCAGGTTCCATGAAGTCGGAAAAAGCCCAAGAACACACCCCGCTGATGAAGCAGTACTTCGCGGCCAAGGTCGACCACCCCGACCTGCTGCTGTTCTTCCGCATGGGCGACTTCTACGAGCTGTTCTACGACGATGCGCGCAAGGCCGCGCGACTGCTGGACATCACGCTGACCCAGCGCGGCAGCTCGGGCGGCGCGCCGATCCCGATGGCCGGCGTCCCGGTGCACGCCTACGAGGGCTACCTGGCGCGGCTGGTGGCGCTGGGCGAATCGGTTGCCATCTGCGAGCAGATCGGCGACCCGGCGCTGGCCAAGGGCCTGGTCGAACGCAAGGTGGTGCGCATCGTCACCCCGGGCACCGTCACCGACGAGGCGCTGCTGGACGAGCGCCGCGATACGCTGCTGATGGCGCTTTCGCGCAGCAAGGCCGGCTATGGCCTGGCCTGGGCAGACCTGGCTGGCGGCCGCTTCCTGGTCAACGAGGTCGACAGCGACGACGCGCTGGAAGCCGAACTGGCCCGCCTCGAACCGGCCGAACTGCTGATCCCGGACGAGGAAGGCTGGCCGGAGTTCCTGCGGCAGCGCACCGGCCTGCGCCGGCGTGCGCCGTGGCTGTTCGACAGCGACAGCGGTCGCCGCCAGTTGCTGGGCTTCTTCAAGCTGCACGACCTTAGCGGCTTCGGCATCGAGGAGCGCCCGCGCGCGATCGCGGCCGCCGGCGCGCTGCTCGGCTACGTCGAGGAAACCCAGAAACAGCGCCTGCCGCATCTGACCGCCATCGCGATGGAGAACGCCGGCGAGGCGATCGCGATGAACGCGGCCACGCGCCGCCACCTGGAACTGGATACGCGCGTGGATGGCGACACCCGCCACACGCTGCTCGGCGTGCTCGACAGCACCGTCTCGCCGATGGGCGGGCGCCTGCTGCGGCGCTGGCTGCATCGTCCGCTGCGCTTGCGCGACGTGCTGGTGCAGCGCCACCACGCGGTCGGCACCTTGATCGACCGCGGCACCGACGCCGACCTGCGCGAGCGCTTCCGCGCACTCGGCGACATCGAACGCATCCTCACCCGCGTGGCGCTGCGCTCGGCGCGCCCGCGCGACATGTCCACGCTGCGCGACGGCCTGGGCATGCTGCCGGATATCGCCGCGCTGCTCTCGCCGCTGGATTCGCCCCGCCTGCAGGCGCTGGCCGCCGAACTGGGCGAACACGCACAGGTGGCGCACTTGCTCGCCAGCGCGGTGGCGCCGCAGCCGCCGCTCAAGCTCAGCGATGGCGGCGTGATCGCCAGCGACTACGACGCCGAGCTGGACGAACTGCGCCGGCTGTCCACGAATGCCGACCAGTTCCTGATCGACCTGGAAGTGCGCGAACGCGAGACCAGCGGCATCCCGACGCTGAAGGTCGGCTACAACCGCGTGCATGGCTATTACATCGAGATCAGCAAGGGCCAAGCCGACAAGGCGCCGCTGCATTACAGCCGCCGCCAGACCCTGGCCAACGCCGAGCGTTACATCACCGAGGAACTGAAGTCCTTCGAGGACAAGGTGCTGTCGGCGCGCGAGCGCTCGCTTTCGCGCGAGAAGCTGCTGTACGAAGGGCTGCTCGACGCGTTGGGCGAGCATCTGGAGCCGCTCAAGCGCTGCGCTGCCGCGCTGAGCGAGCTGGACGTGCTGGCCGCCTTCGCCGAGCGCGCGCAGGCGCTGGACTGGGCGCAGCCGGAGTTGGAGACCGCGCCGTGCCTGCGCATCGAACGCGGGCGCCACCCGGTGGTGGAGGCAGTGCGCGAGCAGCCGTTCGAGCCCAACGACCTGGACCTGCACCCGGACCGGCGCATGCTGGTCATTACCGGCCCAAACATGGGCGGTAAGTCGACCTACATGCGGCAGAACGCGCTGATCGTGCTGCTGGCGCACATCGGCAGCTACGTGCCGGCGAGCCGCGCGGTGATCGGGCCGATCGACCGCATCCTCACCCGCATCGGCGCCGGCGACGACCTGGCCAAGGGGCAGTCGACCTTCATGGTCGAAATGGCCGAGACCAGTTACATCCTGCACCACGCCACCGCGCAGTCGCTGGTGTTGATGGACGAGATCGGGCGCGGCACGTCGACCTACGACGGCCTCGCGCTGGCCGATGCGGTGGCCCGCCACCTGGCGCACCGCAACCGCTGCTACACGCTGTTCGCCACGCATTACTTCGAGCTGACGGCGCTGGCCGACGAGACCGTCGAGGGCGGGCCGAGCGGCATTGCCAACGTGCACCTGGATGCGGTGGAGCACGGCGACTCGCTGGTGTTCATGCATGCGGTGAAAGAAGGCCCGGCCAATCGCAGCTTCGGCCTGCAGGTGGCCGCGCTGGCCGGCCTGCCGCGCGATACCGTGGCGCAGGCGCGGCGCCGGCTGGCCGAGTTGGAACAGCGGGGCGGCGAGACGCACGCGGCGCAGATGGCGCCGCAGTCGCTGGACGCGCCGCAGCAGTTCGGACTGTTCACCCCCACCTCCGCCGCGCTTGATGCGCTGCAGGCGCTGGACCCGGACGAGCTGACGCCCAAGCAGGCGATGGAAGCGCTGTACCGCCTCAAGGCGATGCTCTGATCCAGGTGCGGGCATCGCGCACCGCGCGATGCCTGCGAAAGATCGTACCGATCCATTCTTTCCATCGAAGTCATGCCGGGATTCGATATCCCGGCCCCGCGCATCGCCGTAGCCTGCAAGCCTCTACCTGCAGGACACCCCGATGAGCAAGCCCGCTTCCGGAAGCCAAACCGGAAAATGCCCGCTGACCACCGCCTTCGGCGCACCGGTGGTGGACAACGAGAACAGCCTGACCGCCGGCCCGCGTGGCCCGTTGCTGATGCAGGATGTCTGGCTGTTCGAGAAACTCGCCAACCTCAACCGCGAGGTCATTCCCGAGCGCCGGATGCATGCGAAGGGTTCAGGCGCCTTCGGCCATTTCACCGTCACCCACGACCTGGCGCGGCATACGCGCGCGAAGGTGTTTTCCGAAGCGGGCAAGCGTACCGATGTCTTCGTGCGCTTCTCCTCGGTGGCCGGCGAGCGCGGCGCTGCCGATGGCGAACGCGATATCCACGGCTTCGCGGTGAAGTTCTACACCGAGGAAGGCAACTGGGATCTGGTGGGCAACAACACGCCGGTATTCTTCGTGCGCGACCCGCGCAAGTTCGCCGACCTCAACAAGGCGGTCAAGCGCGATCCCCGCAGCAACCTGCGTTCGCCTTCGCACAACTGGGATTTTTGGACCCTGCTGCCGGAGTCGCTGCACCAGGTCACCATCGTGATGAGCGAACGCGGCATTCCCGCCGGCTACCGCCACATGCATGGCTTCGGCTCGCACACCTACAGCCTGGTCGATGCGCAAGGCCAGCGCTGCTGGGTGAAATTCCATTGGCGCACGCAGCAGGGCATCCGCAACCTTAGCGATGCCGAGGCGGCCGCGATCATCGGGCGCGACCGCGAAAGCTTCCAGCGCGACCTGTTCGATGCGATCGAGCGCGGCGACTTCCCGCGCTGGACGCTGTACGTGCAGATCATGCCGGAGGCTGACGCGCGCACGGTGCCCTACCATCCGTTCGACCTCACGAAGATCTGGCCGCGGGCCGACTATCCGCTGGTCGAAGTCGGCGAGCTGGAGTTGAACCGCAACCCGGACAATTACTTCGCCGATGTCGAGCAGTGCGCGATGGCGCCGAACAACCTCGTGCCGGGCATCGGCATCTCGCCGGACAAGATGCTGCAGGCGCGGATGTTCGCCTACTCCGACGCACAGCGTTACCGGCTGGGCGTGAACCATCATCAGATACCGGTGAATGCGGCGCGCTGCCCGGTGCACAGCAACCATCGCGATGGCGCGATGCGCGTGGACGGCAACTATGGAGGCACGCCACACTACGCCCCGAACAGCTACGGGCTATGGTCCGAGCAACCGGGTTACCGCGAGCCGCCGATCGCGACCGACGGCGACGGCGACTTCTGGGATTTCCGCGAGGACGACAACGACTGGTACACCCAGCCCGGCAACCTGTTCCGGCTGATGTCCGTCGCGCAGCGCCAGGTGCTGTTCGACAACACTGCGCGTGCATTGGCCGATGCGCCGGAGTTCATCAAGCGCCGGCACATCGGCAATTGCGAACGCGCCGATCCCGCCTATGGCGCGGGCGTGGCAAAGGCGCTGGGGCTGTAGGTTCGCCACGCCGAGGTGGCTCGCATGCACGCGTGCCGTTTCGTAGACGCGGAGGTAATGCGCCTCTGCTAGCCTCGGGTGCCCGCCACCCGGTTCCGCCAGGACGCTGCCATGAGCACCACGCCGCTCGCCAACAACCTCCTCCAGCAACTGCAGGGAGGAGGTATCGAACAGATCGCCTCGCAGCTCGGCGTGCAGCCGGCCCAGGCCCAATCCGCGATCGCCACCGCCCTGCCCCTCCTCATGGGCGCGCTCGGCCGCAACGCGCAGCAGCCGGAGGGCGCCGACGCCCTGCTCGGCGCCTTGCAGCGCGACCATGCACCGCCGCAAGGCGGGCTGGACCTGGGCGGCCTGCTCGGTTCGGTGCTTGGCGGGGGCGGTGCCAGCCCGCAGACGGACGGCGCCGGCATCCTTGGCCACATCTTCGGTGGCAGCGCGCCGCAGGCGGCCACGGGACTTGGCCAGGCCACCGGCCTGGACAGTGGCCGCTCCAGTCAACTGCTGCAAATCCTGGCACCCATCGTGCTGTCCTTCCTGGCCCAGCGTTTCCTGGGCGGTGGTGCGGGCGATGCCTCGCAGCTCAGCCAGGCGCTGGGCGCCGAACACGCGCAGGCGCGCGAGCAGCCCGGCCTTTCCGGCTTGCTCGGCAACGTGCTCGACCAGGACGGCGACGGCCAGCTGGGCGTGGGCGATCTGCTCAAGCTAGGCACCGGCCTGTTCGGCAACAAGGGGTGATCTTGGGCGCGATGCGCCCGGTGGTGGCGCATCGCACCATAGCCGGCGGCTATTGCGTCGTTCGGATCATTCGAATTCACCTAGTGATCGGCGTTACTTATCGTCTTCAGACCCCGTGAGGAGGAACTCGCCATGCATCACCCGCGCGTCGAAGTGCCCCCTGCGTTGATGCCCGGCCGCGCCACGCGGCAGCGCTAGCGCCTGCGCCGAGTTGACTCGGCAAGCACGTCCATTCCCAGGTATCCGGTCCCGGAAGGATCGGATGTTCTTCAGCGCCAACGAACCAAGGTGGACATTCCATGACCAGTGAAGCGAAGTGCCCGTTCAACCATGCCGCCGGCGGCGGTACCCACAACAAGGACTGGTGGCCGAACCAACTGCGCGTCGACCTGCTTCACCAGCACTCGGACAAGTCCAACCCGCTCGGCGGGGCCTTCGACTACGCCAAGGCCTTCAAGCAGCTGGACTACGCTGCGCTGAAGGCCGACCTCAAGGCGCTGATGACCGATTCGCAGGAGTGGTGGCCCGCCGACTTCGGCCACTACGGTCCGCTGTTCATCCGCATGGCCTGGCATAGCGCCGGCACCTACCGCATCGGCGACGGGCGCGGCGGTGGCGGCCGTGGCCAGCAGCGCTTCGCTCCGCTCAACAGCTGGCCGGACAACGTCAGCCTCGACAAGGCGCGCCGCCTGTTGTGGCCGATCAAGCAGAAATACGGACAGGCGATTTCCTGGGCCGACCTGATCATCCTCACCGGCAACGTCGCGCTGGAATCGATGGGCTTCAAGACCTTCGGCTTCGGTGGCGGGCGCCCGGATACCTGGGAGCCGGACCAGGACGTGTACTGGGGCAACGAAAAGACCTGGCTGGGCGGCGACGTCCGCTACGCCAAGAGCGAACCGGGCGATGAGGAAGCCCAACTGGTGGCCGACGCCGAACTGCACGGCCACGAGCACGACCGCACCGACGCGCAGGGCCGCAACCTGGAAAACCCGCTGGCAGCGGTGCAAATGGGCCTGATCTACGTGAACCCGGAAGGCCCGGACGGGAATCCCGATCCGGTCGCCGCGGCGCACGATATCCGCACCACGTTCGGACGCATGGCGATGAACGACGAGGAGACCGTCGCGCTGATCGCCGGCGGCCACACCTTTGGCAAGACGCATGGCGCAGGTCCGGCGGACAACGTCGGCCGCGAACCGGAAGCCGGCGAACTGGAGGAACAAGGCCTGGGTTGGGCCAACAGCTTCGGCAGCGGCAAGGGCGGCGACACCATCACCAGTGGCCTGGAGGTCACCTGGACCAGCACGCCGACCAAATGGAGCAACAACTTCTTCTGGAACCTGTTCGGCTTCGAGTGGGAGCTGACCAAGAGCCCCGCCGGTGCGCACCAGTGGACGCCGAAGGGCGGCATGGGTGCCGGCACCGTGCCGCACGCGCATGACAAGGACAAGCGCATCGCGCCCTCGATGCTTACCACCGATCTTTCGCTGCGCTTCGATCCGGCATACGAGAAGATCGCGCGCCGCTTCATGGAGAACCCGGACGAGTTTGCCGATGTATTCGCGCGCGCCTGGTTCAAGCTAACGCACCGCGACATGGGTCCGCGTGCGCGTTACCTCGGTCCGGAAGTACCCGCCGAAGTGTTGATCTGGCAGGACCCGCTGCCGGCCGCCACGCAGCCCGCGCTTGGCGAGGCGGACATTGCCGCGCTGAAGGAGAAGATCGCCGCCGCGGGGTTGAGCGTGTCCGAACTGGTCTCCACCGCGTGGGCGTCGGCGTCGACCTTCCGCGGCTCGGACAAGCGCGGCGGCGCCAACGGCGCACGCCTGCGCCTCGCGCCGCAGAAGGACTGGGCGGTGAACAATCCACCGGTGCTGGCGAAGGTGATCAAGGCGCTGGAAGAGATCCAGGCCGGCGTTGGCCAGGCTGTCTCGCTGGCGGATCTCATCGTGCTGGCCGGCAATGTCGGCGTCGAACAGGCCGCTCGGCAGGCCGGGGTGGACGTCAGCGTGCCGTTTGCGCCCGGACGCGTGGACGCGAGCCAGGACCAGACGGATGTTGAATCCTTCGCGGCGCTGGAACCGCTCGCCGACGGCTTCCGCAACTACCTCAAGGCACGCTTCGCGGTACCGGCCGAACACCTGCTGATCGACCGCGCGCAGCTGCTTACCCTGACCGCGCCTGAGCTGACGGTGTTGATCGGCGGCCTGCGCGTGCTTGGGGCGAATGCGGACGGCGGCAACACCGGCGTGTTCACCGACAAGCCGGGCACATTGAGCAATGACTTCTTCGTCAACCTGCTCGACATGGGCACGCAGTGGACGCCGACATCCAAGCACCGCGATGCGTTCGAAGGACGCGACCGCCGCACGGGCGAAGTGAAGTGGACCGGCTCGCGCGTGGACCTGGTGTTCGGCTCGAACTCCGTTCTCAGGGCCAACGCCGAGGTCTATGCCAGCGCGGACGCCAAGCAGAAGTTCGTGCACGACTTCGTCGCCGCGTGGACCAAGGTGATGAACCTGGACCGCTTCGACCTGGCCTGATCGCACCTCGTCACGTCAACGCAAACGCCCCGGCCAGGCCGGGGCGTTTCGTTTTGTCGCGGCGTCACAATGCGTCGATGTCGCCCAGCGCGCGGATCAATCGCCGCGCGCGCTTGTCCGGGCGATGCTCCGGCGCCTGGTAGCCATCTCGCCGGGCCATCAGCTCGGCGCGCTGCTCGGCGCGCCGCTGCCGCGACGCTTCGCTTTCGGCGTAGAGCTGCTGCGCCACCGGCGCCGGGCCGCGTTGCTCGCTCAGGCCCAGCACCTGCACTTCGAAGACTTCCTCGCCGCGCACCACGCGCAACGCCTGGCCGGGCCGCACACTGCGCGAGGGCTTGGGACGCTGCCCGTCCACGTCGACCTTGCCCGTCTCCACCGCCTGTTTGGCCAGGCTGCGGGTCTTGTAGAACCGCGCCGCCCATAACCAGATGTCCAGGCGCACGCCCTCCAGGGGAACTGCCGTTTCAGTCATTCTTCTTGCCGAAATCCACCTTCATGGAATCCTTGCTGCTTGATTCGGTCGACCAGCGCAGGCTCCGGTCGGTGCCGCAATTGCGATCCCGCGCCGAGGTGCCGGTGTCGCGCGAGGTGGTGAGCGGGTCATCCCCCACCAGGCATTCGGGGCGTCGCGAGGCGACTGAATCGCCCTGCAGCCCGTTGTCGCTGGCGCAACCGCCCAGCAGCAGCATCGCGCCCATCACAGCCAATCGCCAACCGTTGTGCATGGAAGTCCTCATCCGTGACCCGCGTATTGCGGGGTAGCGCCGATCTTAGGCCCGCCCGCGGCCCGGCCACAAATGCCGGCGGTCACGTTTCCGAACTGGCTTCCAGTGTAGGCCGATACCGCCCCGCCACCCAGTGCCATCGGCAATCTGCCCGGCGCGGCAAGGCGGTGATAGTGTGCGCCACTTCCCTACTGCTCCCCGCGCGCATGGCCAAGCCCGCCCAGCTCACCGAAGGCCCCATCGGGCGCAACCTGCTGCTGTTCGCGTTGCCGATCCTGGCCGGCAACATGGCGCAGTCGCTGAATGGTTCGGTGAACGCGGTCTGGGTCGGGCGTTTTCTCGGCGAGTCCGCGCTGACCGCCACGGCGAACGCCAACAACATCATGTTCTTCCTGATCGGCTCGGTGTTCGGCATTGGCATGGCCGCCACCATCCTGATCGCCCAGGCCATCGGTGCCGGCAACACGCGCCAGGCACGGCAGGTGATGGGTACCAGCGCGACGTTCTTCTTTGCACTGTCGGTGGTGATCGCCGCGGTGGGCTGGGCGCTGTCCGGGCGCATGCTCGCCGCGATGGGCACGCCCGGTGACGCGCTGCCACTGGCCGAGGCTTACCTGCGGGTGATCTTCCTGGCGATGCCGTTGCTGTACATGTTCGCCTTCCTGTCGGCGGCGCTGCGCGGTGCGGGCGATTCGCGCACGCCTTTCCGCTTCCTGTTGTTGTCGGTGGCGCTGGACATCGTGCTCAACCCGGTACTGATCTTCGGCCTGGGCCCGGCGCCGAAGCTGGGCATTGCCGGCGCGGCCTGGGCCACGCTGTGCGCACAGGCCATCGCGCTGGCCGGGCTGCTGCTGTACATGCGCCACAAGCGCCACATGCTGTGGCTGGGCCGGCACGACATGGCCATGTTCCGCATCGACCTGGATATCCTGCGCGCGCTCATCGTCAAGGGCGTGCCGATGGGTCTGCAGATGGTGCTGATCTCGCTGGCGATGATCGCGATGATGACCATGGTCAACGGCTTCGGCACCGACACCGCGGCCGCCTATGGTGCGGCGCTGCAGTTGTGGACCTACGTGCAGATGCCGGCGATGGCGATAGGCGCGGCGTGCTCGTCGATGGCCGCGCAGAACGTGGGAGCCGGACGCTGGGACCGCGTGGATGCGACCGCACGCAACGGCGTGGCGATCAACTTCCTGATGACCGGCGTGCTGATCCTGCCGCTGATCCTGCTCGACCGCTGGACGCTGGCGCTGTTCCTGCCGGCTGATGGCGCGGCGCTGGAGATCGCGCGGCACCTGAACCACATCTCGATCTGGTCGTTCCTGCTGTTCGGCGTGACCTTCGTGGTCTCCGGCGTGGTGCGTTCCACCGGCGCGGTGATTCCCCCTTTGGTGATCCTCGGCCTGTCGTTGTGGGGCATCCGCGTGCCGTTCGCCAAGGGGTTGATGCCGACGCTGGGCGCCGACGCGATCTGGTGGAGTTTCCCCACCAGCGCCGCCTGCGCGATGGTGATGTCGCTGGCGTATTACCGCTGGGGTCGCTGGCGCAAGGCACACATGCTCACGCCGCACGCCAAGCCGCATCCGGAAGAGGTGGCGGTGCCGGCGGAAGTGCCGGCACAGCCGCCCTCGCCTGTCGCCGACAACGCGCCGTGATCGGGCCGGGCAAAACGCCAATATCCCGCCCAAACAAAAAGCCGCCCCGAGGGGCGGCTTTCCGTTTCGACGCGGCGGGCGAACCCGCGGTCGGAATTACTCGGCCTTGGCGGCAGCCTGGCGGGCAGCCTTGGCCTGCGCAGCGGCGGCCAGGTCTTCCTTGATGCGGGCAGCCTTGCCTTCCAGGCCACGCAGGTAGTACAGCTTGCCGGCGCGAACCTTGCCGCGGCGCTTCACTTCGACCGAGTCGATGGTGGCGCTGTGGGTCTGGAAGACGCGCTCGACGCCGTAGCCGTGCGAGATCTTGCGGACGGTGAACGAGGAGTTCAGGCCGGCGTTCTTCGTGCCGATGACCACGCCTTCATAGGCCTGGACACGCTCACGGTTGCCTTCCTTCACCTTCACGTTCACCACGACGGTGTCGCCCTGGCTGAACTTCGGCAGTTCACGGGTGATCTGGGCGGATTCGAATTCCGCGACGATGGACTTGTTCAGCTTGCTCATGGGGACACCGATATCTGTATTCGGGTGGTCGTGTCGTTTTCGACAACTTGGGCTCATGCAGTCGCAGGATTGCGCCGCACGTTTGTTATGAGTGGGTGTTGCAGGGGTCTTGCAAATTCCGCCATCCAGGCCAAGCCGGCCGGTGGGAACGCGGCATCATAGCCGAACCGCGGGCCACACGCCAGAGGCAGGCCCGCGCGCGCATCAGCCTCCGGCCGGCTTGCCGCCCGGGTTGCCCTGCTGCCGGAAGTCGTCCAACAGCTTGCGGTCGGCCTTGTCCAGGCTGGCCTCGTCGAACAAATCCGGCCGGCGCAGCCAGGTCCGCCCCAACGCCTGCTGGCGGCGCCAGCGCGCGATGGCGGCGTGGTTGCCCGAGCGCAGGACCTCCGGCACGTCGCCCCATTCGTGGCTGGATGGATGGGTGTAATGCGGGCAGTCCAGCAGGCCTTGCGGCCCCTCGAAACTATCCTGGGCGGCAGATTCGGCGTCGTTGAGCGCGCCGTCCTGCAGGCGGGTCACCACGTCGATGAGTACCGCAGCGCCCAGCTCGCCGCCGGACAGCACGTAGTCGCCGATGGAGATTTCCTCGTCCACTTCGTGGTCCAGGAATCGCTCGTCCACGCCCTCATAGCGGCCGCACAGCAGGATCAGGCGCGGTAGTTTCGCCAGTTCACGCGCACGCGGCTGGGTCAGCGGACGGCCCTGCGGACTGAGGTAGACCACCGGCGCGGGCCGCTCGTCGGCCGCGCGCGCCGCCGCCAGGCAGTCGCGCAGCGGTTCGATCATCATCACCATGCCCGGGCCGCCGCCGAACGGGCGGTCGTCCACGCGGCGATAATTGCCGCTGGCGTAATCCCGCGGATTCCAGCCCTGCAGTTCGAGCAGCCCGCGCTCCTGCGCCCGCCCGACCACGCCGAAGGCGGCGCACTGCTGGATGAACTCGGGGAATAGGCTGAGGACGTCGATGCGCATGGGCGGGTCGATCCGTGGGGCGCCAGCGGATGCCGGCGGGAAGATCAGAACTCCGGATCCCAGTCGACTACGATCCGGTTGGCCTCGAAGTCGACCGACTGCACAAAATCCGGCTGCACGAAGGGAATCAACCGCTCGCGATCACCCCGAACTGCCATCACGTCGTTCGCACCGGTGGAGAACAGGTGGGACACGGTACCCAGCTCGACACCTTCCACCGTGGACACGGCAAGGCCTTCGAGGTCGACCCAGTAATACTCGTCGGGCTTGGGCGGCGGCAAGGCACTGCGCGGGACGAAGATCTCCGTGCCGCGCATGGCCTCGATCGCGTCGCGGTCGGTCACGCCCGGCAGGGTCGCGGTCAGGTGCTTGCCCGACTCACGGCCACGCGCCCCGGTCAACTCCCGCTCTTCCCCGTTCGGGGCGCGCAGGATCCAGGGCTGGTAGCGGAAAATGGACAGCCGCGGCTCGGTCCAGGACTCGAGCTTGGCGTCACCGCGAATGCCAAAAGCGCCGACAATCCTGCCCAGCAGGATGCG
Organism: Pseudomonadota bacterium; assembly: GCA_023386795.1. GTDB lineage: Bacteria > Pseudomonadota > Gammaproteobacteria > Xanthomonadales > Xanthomonadaceae > Stenotrophomonas_A. The sequence continues at coordinate 41,878 of JAEWJB010000189.1, read as the reverse complement.
GCGCTCGGTGTCTTTCATCATGCTGGCTGACGGGGCCGCGCGCGGCGGCCCCTCCAGGATCAGGCCGCGACGGCCTGGGCCTTGGTCGCTTCCTTCACCAGGTTGCGGACCTTGTCGGTCAGCTGGGCGCCGTTCTTGACCCAATGGTCAACGCGGGCCAGGTCCAGCACGACGCGCTGCTCGGCGCCCTGCGCCACCGGGTTGTAATAACCCAGGCGCTCGATGTTGCGACCGTCGCGCGCGGCGCGCACGTCGGACACGATGATGTGGTAGAACGGACGCTTCTTAGCGCCGCCACGGGTCAGGCGAATCTTGACCATTTCTGTAGTTCCTGTGTTGCCCAGTCGCCAGGATGGCGAGGTAAGCCAGCGATTATAGCGGCCGACCGGCGCCAAGCCAACCCGGCCGGGATCCCCGCTTACCAGGGCTGCCAGGGACAGGCCGCAAGCGCCTGATCCAACAAGGCCCTGCCCGCTGCCGCCGCCCCGAAGACCTGACCTCCCACCGCGTCGATCTCCCGCAGCCCACGGGCGTTGCAGGCGAAGGCGCCGGTGAAGGCCGCCAGTTCAGGCAACGCCACCGCCCGCACCTGCTGGGTCACGCCCACCGCTTCCAGCCCTTGCTGCAGCAGGCGCTCCTGCGTGCCGCGCAACGCCGGACCGGCCGGCCAGGTGAACCCTTGCCCGTCCCACAGGCACAGGTTCCAGGTCGTGCCTTCGATGAGGTGCTGGGCATCGTCCACGAACACCGCGTCGTCCCAGCCCTCGGCCACGGCCTGCCGACGCAGGTCGAACAGCGCGAACGTGCCCACATGCTTGATCTCCGGCCGATGGCGCCGGAACACCACCGGGCGCACCCGCATTGGCGCACCGGCCCCGTCGGCCGCCGGCGACACCGAGACCAGCAGGTCGGGCGTCACGCTGCGCAACGGCGTGCGGAAGTCGAAGTCGCGCGAGAACACGGTCAGGCGCAGCCAGGCATCCCGATGGCCTGCGGCCTCCCAGGCCTGTCGTGCCTCGTGACACACGCGGGCCGGGTCCAGTTCGCTGCCGAACAGCGCGCGGGTGCCCGCCTGCAGGCGCGCCAGATGCATGTCCAGCCCCTGCACCGCGCCGTCTACGCAGCGCAAGGAGGTGAAGTGCCCGTAGTTGACGAGCGCGGCGGCGGCGAGCGCATCGGTGTCGGCGGGCTGGCCGTTGCACCAGACCACGCTCACGGCAGCCACCGTTGCGCCTCTTCCCACCACCCACGCAGCAGTTCGGCGGCTGGGCGGGCAGGCGCCATCCAGGCCGATTGCCCGGCCCACGCCTGCATGCCGTCGATGCGGTTCTCGCGCACCGCCTGGGCGCGCATGGCCGCGGTAAGCCCGCGCTGCACCGGGTAGGGCGCCGGCGCCACGCCCGCCTCTGCCAGCGCCTGCACGTAAGGCGTGACCAGGCCACGCCCGAGACGTCCACTGAATCCACGCGTCGGCGCGGTGTCCTCCGGTTCGGCGGCGGCCAGCGCGTCAGCCCAGGCCGAGGGCAGCGCCGCTTCGGGCGTGCGCAGGAATGCAGTGCCGATCTGTACCGCGCTGGCACCCAGCGTCAGCGCGGCGGCAATCCCCCGTCCGTCGGCGATGCCCCCTGCGGCGATCACCGGAACGGACAGGTGATCGACCAGCCGCGGCAACAGCGAAAACAAGCCGACCAGTTGCCGGTCGGCCGCTGCCGGATCGAACGCGCCGCGATGTCCACCGGCCTCGAATCCCTGCGCGACCACCGCATCCGCCCCGGCCGCTTCGGCGCGACGTGCCTCGTCCAAGGTGGTGGCGCATGCGAACCACGCGATGCCCGCCGCCTTCAGGCGCGCGACCTGCGCCGGCGCGAGCACGCCCATGATGGTGGACGCCACCGCCGGACGTGCGGCGATCAGCGCGTCGAACTGCGCCTGGAAATCCGCCGGCGTCGCATCGCCGGCCTGCGGTGGCACTTCCGGGCCCCACTGGGCGAGAAAGGCGCGCATCGCCGCTTCGGCGTGCGCATCACGCCGCGCAGGCGCATCGGGCAGCCACAGGTTGACCTGGGCAGGGCCGGCGCTCACCTCGCGGAAGCGCGTCATCCATTGGCCGATGTCCTCGGGGCTGGACAGCACGGCGCCCATCGCGCCCATGCTGCCCGCGTTGGCCAGCGCGGCAGACAGCGGCACCGGGCAGGCGCCGGCCATCGGCGCCAGCAGCACGGGCATCGACAGCCCGAAGCGCTGCGCGAACGCCGCTGCCCGCTGACGTGCCGGCGCGTCCATCAACGGAACGGCAACCCGCCGCGGCCACCGAGGCCGCCCATGCCACCCATCATGCCGCGCATGCTGCGCATCATGCCCTTCATGCCGCCGCCCGCCAGCTTGCTCATCATCTTTTCCATCTGCTGGTACTGCTTCATCAGCTTGTTGACGTCCGAAGGCTGCATGCCCGAGCCGCGCGCGATGCGGGCGCGACGCGAACCGTTGAGCAGTGCCGGGTTGCGGCGTTCCTTCTTGGTCATCGAGTTGATGATGGCGATCATCCGCGGCACTTCCTTGCCGGTGACCTGGTCCTTGACGTTGTCCGGGATCTTGCCGATGCCCGGGAGCTTGTCCATCAGCCCGCCGATGCCGCCCATGTTCTGCATCTGCTCGAGCTGTTCCTTCATGTCGTTGAGGTCGAACTTCTTGCCCTTGGCGACCTTCGCAGCGAGCTTGGCGGCCTTCTCCTGGTCCACGCTCTGCTCGACCTGCTCCACCAGCGACAGCACGTCACCCATGTCCAGGATGCGGCTGGCGACGCGGTCCGGGTGGAACACGTCCAGGCCATCGACCTTCTCGCCGGTACCGACGAACTTGATCGGCTTGCCGGTGACATAGCGCACCGACAGCGCGGCACCGCCACGGGCGTCGCCGTCGGTCTTGGTCAGCACCACGCCGGTGAGCGGCAGCGCCTCGCCGAAGGCCTTGGCGGTGTTGGCCGCGTCCTGGCCGGTCATCGAGTCGACCACGAACAGCGTCTCGGCCGGATTGACCGCCGCATGCAACGCCTTGATCTCGGCCATCATGGCCTCATCGATGGCGAGGCGGCCGGCGGTATCGACCAGCAGCACGTCGACGAAGGACTTCTTCGCATCGTCGATGGCGGCGCGGACGATGGCCTCCGGCTTCTGGTCGGCGGTCGACGGGAAGAACAGCACGCCGACCTGCTCGGCCAGCGTCTTGAGCTGCTCGATGGCGGCCGGGCGGTAGACGTCGGCGCTGACCACCATCACCTTCTTCTTGCGCTTCTCCTTCAGGTGCTTGGCGAGCTTGCCCACGGTGGTGGTCTTGCCCGCGCCCTGCAGGCCGGCCATCAGGATGACCGCCGGTGCCGGCACGTTGAGGTTGAGGTCGCTGGCAGCAGCGCCCATCACCGCGGTCAGTTCGTCGCGCACGACCTTGATCAGCGCCTGGCCCGGGGTCAGCGACTTGAGCACTTCCTGGCCGACCGCACGCACCTTGATGCGCTCCACCAGCGCCTGCACGACGGGCAGGGCGACGTCAGCCTCCAGCAGGGCGATGCGCACCTCGCGGGTCGCCTCGCGGATGTTTTCCTCGGTCAGGCGGCCCCGGCCGCGCAGGCGCTCGATGGTGCCGGAGAGACGTTGGGTAAGGGACTCGAACATGCGCGCTGTGCCAGGGGGGAAACGGACGGCGATTATAGCGGCAGCGCCCGCTACGGCCGGGAGCGCCCGGCGCACGCGACATCCGGGGCCTGCGGCGGCGGCCCGCGGTATGCGAAACTGCCGCGATGACGCCCCTCGTATTCATCGCCACCGTGCTCTACCTGGTTGCCACCGGGCTGCTTGTCGGCAGCGTGGCGCGGCAGGGGAGGCAGGCGCATGGCTGGCTGCTGCCGGCCGGCGGGGCCGTGGTGGCACACGCGATGTACCACGTGCTGGTCGCTACCCGCACCGCGGGCGGGCCGGATATGCACTTCTTCGCCGCGCTCTCGCTAGTGGGCCTGGGCATGGCGGCGCTGACCACCCTGGTGGGCGGGCGCGGGCGCATGGCCGCGCTGGGCGTGGTGGTGTTCCCGCTGGCCACGTTGCTGCTGCTGGCCTACCACGGGCATGGCCACGAGCCGAGCGCCTCGCTGGGCTGGCGCCTGGAACTGCATGCGTGGCTGGCGCTGCTCGCCTACGCCACATTGGCCATCGCCGCGCTGCTGGCCATGATGTTGTGGCTGCAGGAACGCGCGCTGCGGCGCCGCGATTTCCATCGCTGGCTGCGTGCACTGCCGCCGCTCACCGAACTGGAAACGCTGCTGTTCCGCACGATCGCGGTCGGTTTCGTGCTGCTGAGCCTCACGCTGCTGACCGGCCTGCTCTTCGTCGAGGACTTCTTCGCGCAGCGCCTGATGCAGAAGACCGTGCTGAGCGTGCTGTCGTGGTTGGCCTTCGGCGCGTTGCTGGTGGGACGCTGGCGCTATGGCTGGCGCGGCACCAAGGCGGTGCACTGGACGCTGGCTGCGATGGGGCTATTGCTGCTGGCGTTCTTCGGCAGCAAGTTCGTGCTTGAGTTGATCCGGGGCGTGCAGCCGGCCTGAACCGGCAACTCAGCCCGCGCCGCGGCCCGGGCGCATCGCGCTGCCCTCGCGCAGGAACGTCATCCGATTGACCCGCTCCACGAACCGGCGGATCTCCCCCGCCAGCGTCCGCTGCGGCGCCTGCGCCAGGAACACCTGTACCTGGTCGCCCTCAATACGCGGCGGCTCGCGCAGCAGGCTCGGAGGCAATTCCTCCACGCACAGCTGGAACACCGCCCGCCACTCCTCGCCCGGCACCTTGTCCAGCATCACCAGCATGGGCTCGTGCCTGAACCCGGCACCGACAGGCACCTGGAACCCGATGACGTGGACGAAATGGCGAAGGGGCATGAGCCGATGATAGCCATGCCCCGCCAAGCCAGCTAGCGGTTGGCCCGCAGCTGCACCGCCGGCATGCCTTCCTTGTGCTCGGCCGAAGGATGCACGAAGCGCTTGCGCTCGGCGACGACCTCGCTGGCGACATCCACGCGGCGACCGACGACCATTTCGGTCAACCAGTCGATCAGGTAGCGCGTGTAGGCCTGCTGGTGCTCCTTGACCGTCAGTGCGTGGTCGGCGCCGCGCAACAACCGCGAGGTCACCGAGCGTGCGCGGGAAAACGCATTGGCGTAGTTGCGCATGACCTGGTGCGGCACGATCGCATCGCATTCGGCCTCCACCAGGAGTACATCGCCCTCGTATTCGGCACAGGCGGCCAACGCGCGGTTTTCGCTGGGAGCCACCTCGCTGCGCCGGTAATCCATCAGGTCAGGCTCGCGGTTGAGCGCAACCTTCGGCGCATCCCAGTGCGCGTCGCGGTACAGCGCCGGCGAGCGCAGCGCCAGCCACGCCACGGGGCGCTCGCGGGTCAGCAGGGCCGACAGATAGCCGCCGTAGCTGAGCCCCACCACGGCGATGGCCCCCGGGTCGACATAGGGCAGCGAGGCCAGGTGGTCGTAGGCGGCGATGATGTCGGCCAGGTTCTGTGGGCGCGTGACGGTGTCGCGCATCGACACCCAGCCTTCGTGGCCGCGCAGGTCGAAGGTCAGGCATACGCAGCCCAGGCCCACCGCCTCGCGCGCGCGCACCAGGTTATGTTGCTGCTTGCCGCCCCAGCCGTGGACGAACAGCACGCCGGGGATACCGGTGGGGGTGAGCAGCGTGGCACCGACCTCGGCGTCTTCGACGGGAATCTGCAGGGTGGAAAGCTTGACCTCCACGGGTCCTCCTCAAGCGTCTGAAACGGTCACGTATTTCACCAACGGTCCCAGTTGCGGATCGTCGGCATCGTAGTAGACCTCCACACCGGAAGGCGCGGGGCGGCCATGCAGTTCATGGGTGGCGGCGCGCACGCGTGCCAGCGCGGGATCCTCGACGAAGGCGGCCATGGCAGCCAGTTCGGCCGGCGTGGCGCCACCGATGCGCCAGGACTGTTCGAGCACGCCACACCGGGGCCTGCCCTGCGCATCCTCGCCGCAGGCTACATCGTAGTTGCGTCGCGACAGATGCAGCTGCGGCCAGGCTTGGCGCAGGGCGCGGTCGAAGGCATGTGCCGCCGCCACGGCCTGGTGCTGCAACGGCGGCAGCGGCGCCTCCAGCAGTGTTTCGAGCGGCCCGCGAACCACCTCAAGGTCCGAGCCGCCATAGACCTCGTGCCCGTCACGCGCGCGCGTGGTGGACTGGGTGCCATGGTAGGCGATGGATTGTCCGGCGAAGTCGACCTCGCCGACACTGAAGGTGGCCAGCCGCACCAGATGCATCTCGAGCACCACGCCATGGCGCGCCAGATAACCTTCGGGCAGTTGCGCCAGCAGCACGTCGAGCATCGCATCACCGTCCAGCAGCCACTGCCCTCGCCCTCCGATCCCGGTGGGAAGCTTGAGCCGCACTTGGCCTTCGCGTGCGAGCAAGGCGTGGGCGCGTCGCGCATCGGCGGCGGAGAAGGCGGTGTAGCCCGGCAATGCATGGGCTGCCAGGACGCGCGCAAGCGCCGCATTCCAGCCTGCGATGCTGGCGGCGGGCGAATCCACCAGTGCGTGCGCCACCACCTTGGTGGCCAGGAACGCATGCGGCACGACGCCGCCCAGCAGGTCGCGTTGCGTCGTGATACCCAGGCGTGCGGCCGTGGCCGCATCGAGTGTGTCGTCCGGCACGAAATAACTGCCGCCGGCCGTATTCACCGCAGGGTCGGCCAGGCCCGCATAAGGCACGCGCAGCAGGCGCGCCACGCGCCGCGCCACCCAGTCGTGCGTCGCACGCTCGTGCCCGCCTGCGGCGTTGTCGCGGATCGCCAGTGCATGCACCTGCGCCGGTGCGCGATCGGCCATGGTCACCACCATCGCCATACCGCCAGCCCCAGCGCCACCAGAAGCAGCGCCCATAGCGCCGGGTGCAGCGATTTCCACCATGCGCGGGCCACGCCGGTACCGGCGCTTTCATGCGGCGTGCGCGATCTTTCCTGTGAATGCGAAGCAGAACGTGGGCGCATGGGACGACTCCGCGTCGGAAAGGCACAGCGTCCGATCGTCGTGGTGATCGTGATGTGCAGCGCGTGCGTGACGCATCGATTTGACGCAACGCACGCGAAACTGAGCTGTTCATCGCGCGAATCGACGGCGTCGCCTGTCTTCGACGTACTGATCGAGCGTTGACATACCACACGTTAGGCTGGCGTCACTCCTCCATCCACATGGTGCGACTGAATCCAATGAGCAGGGATCCTTCCGTCATCGATGTGCAGGCCGAAATCGCGCACTGGCAGCAACGTCACGCGCACGAACAGCTGGGCATCAGCAAGTTCAGCGTGCTCTCGCCGGTGGTCAAGCTGGCCTGCGATATCTATCTGCAAGCGCCGCGTTCTTCGCAGGAGCAGCGAATGGACATGTTCCGCGACCGGCTACAAACCCACTTCCTTCCCCCTGGGTCGCAGCCGCACCTGGAACGTCTGGCGACAGACTGCTGGCAGCGCCTGGGCGCCGCCTCGTAAACGGAGAATCCATGAAGACCCCCTATGAAGTACAGCAGGAACTGGCCCGCATCGAACGCCTCATTCCGCACCTGATCAGCGACCAGGGCGAGCGTGCCGAGGAAATCCTCGGCTTCCATGTCGCCAGTCTGTATGCCAACGCCCCGCTGAGTGAACACGCGCTCATCGGCGAACGCGTCCAGCGCATGCAGCGCCGCTGCCGCGAAGCGGCGGATGCGCTGGATTCGTCCGGGTTCCCGTTGCTGGCGGGTGCACAGGCGCAGTGGGCCTGACCGGAATGCGCCCTTTGCGCTGGAGCACGCTGGTTGCGGTCGTGCTCGCCGCCGGCTGTGGCGGGCCGGGAAGCGAAGCCTCGCGCACGGCGCCCGAAGTGGCGCCGTCGCCCCGCCCCGCGGTCATCAGCGGGAGCGGCCTGGGGGCTCCGCTGCAGGACGACGCCCAGGTGCTGGGCATGCTGGCGGCCTTCGAACAGAACGAGATCGACCTCGCCCAGCAGGCGATTGCGCGCGGCGTCGGCGGGGATTCGGAGGATTTCGCGCGCGAAATGGTGCGCGACCACGAGCGCGCACTGCGCGAAACGCAGCAGCGCGGCGCGCGGGAGAGCGAGCGATCACGCGCCTGGCGCGCCCGTGGCCAGGCCACTACCGCCTCCACTGGCATGGAAGACGATCCCAACAGCTACCGTAATGCCTTCCTCAAGGCTGCCGTGGCCGATTACGGCGATGCACTCAAGGCGATGGATGCCGAATGGCTGCCGTCGGCCAAGGGCGAGGAGACACGCAACTACCTGGCGGCCACGCGCAAGCGCCTCGCCGAGGCGTTCGAGCGGGCCCAGGCCGCAGTATCCACCCACTGACGCTATCCGCGTTCGGAGCCTTCCATGAATACACCCGCAGACGACCGGCGCCCGAAGGACATGGCGAACGTCAACATCAACGAGGAATGGGAACTGCGCTGGTGGGCGCGCGAGCTTCAACTGAGCGAGGACCAGCTCAGGCAGGCGGTACGCGAGGTCGGCACCGCGACCACCCAGTTGCGTGATTACAAGCCACCCAATCCCTGACGCAAGGCAACAAAAGGGCGGCCCATTGGCCGCCCTTTTTGCTTTCGCAGCCTCAGCCGGTGCCTGGGAGCGGCGCGGCCCCGGCCGTCCCCGCGCTCAGGCGGCCTCGATGGCTTCGGCCAGCCGCTCCACCGCGATCACTTCCATGCCCTTGACCGTGCCGCTCTTGGGCGCGTTGGCCTTGGACACGATCGCGCGCTTGAAACCATGCGTGGCCGCTTCGCGAAGGCGTTCCTCGCCGTTGGGCACCGGGCGGATCTCGCCGGACAGGCCGACCTCGCCGAAGGCGATCGTCTTCTCCGCCAGCGGCTGGTCGCGCAGCGAGGACAGCACCGCGAGCAGCACGGGCAGGTCCGCCGCGGTCTCCTGCACCCGGATGCCACCGACCACGTTGACGAATACGTCCTGGTCGCCCACCAGCACGCCGCCGTGCCGGTGCAACACCGCCAGCAGCATTGCCAGGCGGTTCTGCTCCAGGCCCACCGCGACGCGCCGCGGATTGGACAGCGGCGAACTGTCCACCAGGGCCTGCACCTCGACCAGCAGCGGGCGGGTGCCTTCGCGCGTCACCATGACGCAGCTGCCCGGCTGGTGGGTGCTGCCGCCGGAGAGGAAGATCGCCGACGGATTGGCGACCTCCTTCAGGCCCTTTTCGCCCATCGCGAAAACACCCAGTTCGTTCACCGCGCCGAAGCGGTTCTTGAACGCGCGCAGGATGCGGAAGCGGCTGCCGCCATCGCCTTCGAAATAGAGCACCGCATCGACCATGTGCTCGAGCACGCGCGGGCCGGCGATGCCGCCCTCCTTGGTGACGTGGCCGACGAGGAACACGGCCGTGCCGGTCTCCTTCGCGTAGCGCACGAGCCGCGCCGCACTCTCGCGCACCTGGCTCACCGAGCCGGGCGCCGCAGTGAGCGACTCGCTCCACAGCGTCTGCACCGAATCGGCGACGATCAGCTTCGGCCGCGCGACGCTGGCGTGCTGCAGGATCTGCTCGATTCCGGTCTCCGACAGCGCGTTGAGCCCTTCCAGCGGCAGGTCCAGGCGCACCGCACGGCCAGCCACCTGCGCGAGCGATTCCTCGCCGGTGACATAGAGCACGGGCAGCTGGGCGGCCATCTTCGCCAACGCCTGCAGCAATAGGGTGGATTTGCCGATGCCGGGATCACCGCCAACCAGCACCACCGCGCCCTCGACCAGACCGCCGCCGAGCACGCGGTCGAACTCGCCGATGCCGGTGGACACGCGCGCATGCTCGCTGTGCCGCACGTCCTTGAGCGCGGTGATCTTCGGCGGCTCGACCGCGCCGGCCCAGCCGCTGCGTCGTGCTGCCGCCGGCGCCTTGCCCGCAGGGCCGGCGCTCTCGAGCACGATCTCGCTGAGCGTGTTCCAGGCGCCGCATTCGCCGCATTGGCCCTGCCATTTGTTGTACTCGGCACCGCACTCGGTGCAGACGTAGGCGATCTTCGCCTTGGCCATCGCTGTTCTTGTCCGCTGGGAAGGAAGACAGGATAGCCGGGCCGATCTCAACAGGCGCGACGAACCGGCTGCAGCGCGCCTGCCGGCGGCACGGAGGTGGCAATCAGCCACTGCGCCGCGTAGTAGGTCGCCAGCACCCCGGCGATGGCCCAGGGCAGCGGGCCGGCGAAGCGGTCCCACGCCAGCAGCGAATCGCTTGCCACGAACAGCACCGCCCCCAGCGCCGCGCGCCGGGCATGCGTGCCGTCGGCCGGCGGCATCCAGCCGCGGGCGAGCGCCAGCGCGGCCATCGTCGCCAGCACCACGGTATACGCAATGACCGGCCCCAACAGTGCTGTCGGCAGGTGGGGCCACAGGGCGCGGAGATTGGCGACCGCGTAGATCGCCAGCAGCGGCGCGGCCAGCGCCATCGTCTTGAGCCGCGCCCCGCGGGCGAAGGCCAGGATGTAGGCGATATGCGCGAAAAGGAATGCCGCCAGCCCGGCCACGAAGGCGTCGACCGGCAGCATCAGGCAGATGTCGCCGATCAACGAGAGCACGAGCCCCACGCGTATCCAGCGTTGATAGTTTCCGGGCGCCGCGTCCATCGCCCGCAGGATGATCAGCACGGTCGCCGCCGGCTTGCACAGGTAATGCAGCCAGCGCAGGCCCTCGATACTGACGCCGGCGATCGCGCCGGCGGCCAGCAGCCACAGCAGCGGAACCCACCACGCGTCGAAGCGATGGCGGGTTCGGGCCGGCATCAGCGCGCCTTGTACAGCTCAGCCAGGCGATCGGGCTTGCCGGCGACACGCTCCAAGTTCGGGTACAGCAGGCCGCCGTGGTAATCGATGCGAACGGTTTCGAAGCGGTCGGACTGTTTGACCAGCAGTTCGATCGGCGCCTTGTCGGTCTTGGCGGCGGTGACCGCGTCCTTCAGGCCGTCATTGCTGTACTCGCGCCCATTGACCGCCACGATCGTCATGCCGGGCGCGAGGCTGGCATTGAACGCCGGGCCATCCCACAGCACGTCGGTGAGCACGCCCTGCCCGTTCGTGGCCAGGCCGAGCGAATAGGTCAGGTTGGCGCCCTTGCTGCGCGTCTCCAGCGCCTTGAACGCTTCATTGGGCTTGTCGTTGTAGACCAGCTTCCAGCCGGCCGCCTCGATGCCGCCGACCAGCGGGCCGTGGCCTTCGATGCGACTCTTCAGGAAGCCCGCCCAGTCATACGGTGCGATGCCGTCGAGGGTGGCGACGATGTCCTCGACCGTATACGGGTTGACCTTCCAATCGCCATTGTTCATCCCGAAGAACGCGTGCGCGAAGTCGTCGATGGAACGCTTGTTGCCGCTCAGCTCGCGCAGCTTGTTGTCCACTTCCAGCCAGACCATCTGGCCGCCGGAGTAGTAGTCCTCGCTCATCTGGTAGTTGCGGAACGCCAGCGAGCGGCGCTCGGCGATGGTGGGATCGTTGGTGGTGTCGAGGATCGTGCGCCAGGCCAGGCCAGGGCGGCCGCGATCATAGGTGGCGGCGACATTGGCGAGCATGTCGCGCGCCTGATCCTGGGTCCACAGGCTCGAGCGCGCGGCCACGACCTGGCCGAAGAACTGGGTCTGGCCCTCGTATAGCCACAGCAGGCTGTCGCCCATCGGCACGTTGAAGTTCGGCGTGGCGAGGTCGGCGCCACGGCGGTACTTGCCGTTCCAGGAATGGTTGAACTCGTGGGACAGCAGGTCACGCATCCACCAGCTCTTGTCCCAGTCGGTGAAGTAGCCGACCGGGCCGCTGTTCTCGCTGGAGCGGTGGTGTTCCAGGCCGATGCCGCCGAGCTTGTCGGTCAGCGCGAGCAGGAACTCGTAGTGGTCGAAGTGGCGGGCCCCGTAGAGCTTGTCCATCTGCTGGACGAGCTGCTGGTGGATCTTGACCTGCGCCGGGGTCGGCTTGAGGTACTTGGCATCATCGGCGAAGACGTTCAGCGCGACGGGCTGCTTTCCTTCGGCCAGCACGACGCGCTGGTGGTACTTGCCGGCGAACAGCGGGGAATCGACGAGATCGTCGTAGTCGATCGGCTTGAAGGTGATCTTGTCGCCGACGCGGCTTTCGGTCTCCAACGCGGTGGCGTAGTCCCAGCCCTTGGGCAGGGTGACGCTGGCCTGTGCCTTGATGTTGCGGGCGTAGTAGCCGGCCGGGTAAAGCGAGTTGCTGTTCCACTGCAGGTTGAGCATTTCCGGGGTCATGACCACGCGGCCCTGGCCGGCGCCCTGCGAGGACAGGAACTGGAACTCGGCGCTGATCTGGGTGACGCCTTCGGGCACCTCCACCTGGAAGGCGTAAACGTCGTACTTGTCGCGCGTCCAGGGCAGGACCTTGCCATCGGCGGACTTCACCACCAGGCCGGCCAGCTTGTCGATCGTGCCGCTCGGGGAATGGTGGCCGGGGATCCACTGCGGATACAGCAGGGTCATGCGGCCAGCGGTGGCCGGCATGGTGGTGCGGACCCGGAAGATGCGGCGCTCGATATCGGTGGCATCGACGTCGATGCGCAGCACGCCCTCATACGGGATATCGCGCGGCGGGGCCGTCTGGGCCAGCGCATTGGCGGCGGGAAGGGACATGGCGGCCAACAGCGGCAACGACAGCACGGCGCGGATCTTCATGAGGCTCCTGGTGGGGGAATGGGCGGCATGGCGAGTCGTCGATGCTACGCCTGGGCAGTTGGGGGCTTGTATGCCATTGGTCATGGCGGGTTTTGCCGGGTTTGGTGATGTGGGGCTTCTTGGCCCGCGGCCGGCTTCGGGGTCCGCGGTCCGTGGGGTGGGCGACCTTCGATGTGGATCGGCTCGCTTGGGTCTGCGCGGGGTGTGCGGGGGCGGGTCACCACGACCGGAGGCCAATATCCAAAGCTTGCTCACGCCTGGCGGGCCGATAAAAAAGACTTCCCAAAAAGCAAAGGGCCGCCCAGAAGGCGGCCCCTGCAAAGGGAGAAAGACCCCCTGCCCTCAATGCATCATGTTGATGTCGAGGTTGTGCATCACCCAAAGCGAGCCCACCACCACGATGCCGATGATCAGCACCGAGAACAGGCCCACCTGCACGTTCGAGCGCTGCTCGGGCGAGCGGTCCATGTGCAGGAAGTAGACGATGTGCACCAGCATCTGCACTGCGGCCATGATCGAGATGATCGCCACCGTCACGCCACGCGAGAAGGTGTGGTTCATCACGATGGCGAACGGGATCACGGTCAGCACGACCGCCAGCACGAAGCCGATCAGGTAGGACTTCACCCCACCGCCATGGCTGGCGTGGGCGTCGGAGTGGTTGTCATGGCCGGCCATTACAGCGCTCCCAGCAGATAGACGATGGTGAAGACACCGATCCAGATGATGTCCAGGAAGTGCCAGAACAGGCTCAGGCACGCCAGGCGCGTAGTGTTGCGCGGGGTCAGGCCGTTCTTGGCGATCTGGATCACCAGCACCAGCATCCACAGCAGGCCCGAGGTCACATGCAGGCCGTGCGTGCCGACCAGCGTGAAGAACGCCGACAGGAACGCGCTGCGACCCGGACCTGCGCCTTCATGGATCAGGTGGTTGAACTCGTACAGCTCCATGGCCAGGAAGCCCAGGCCGAACAGCGCCGTCACCGCCAGCCATGCGTACAGGCCGGTCATGTTGCGCTTGCCCGCCGAGATCATGGCGAAGCCGAACGTCAAGCTGCTGAACAGCAGCAGGAAGGTTTCCACCAGCACGAAGCGCAGGTCGAACAGCTCCTTGGCCGTCGGGCCATCGACCGTCGAGCCGGCCAGCACCGCATAGGTGGCGAACAGGCCGGCAAAGATGAGGCAGTCGCTCATCAGGTACACCCAGAAGCCGAGCAGCGTGTTGCCGCCGGCGTCGTGGTGACCGTGGTCGTGGTCGTGGCCGCCCGCGTGGGCGGCGTGGTTGTCGAGGGTAGTAGCCGTGGACATGCTCAGACCGCCTTGGTTGCCTGCGCCTGGTCAAGCAGGGCGAAACGCTCGTTTTCGATGCGCTCCACTTCCGCTGCCGGCACGTAGTAGTCGATGTCGTTGTCGAAGGTGCGCGCGATGAAGCTGCCGATCATGCCGACCAGGCCCACCACCGCCAGCCACCAGATGTGCCAGGTCAGCGCGAAGCCCAGGACGATGCTGAAGGCGCCGATCCAGAAGCCCGCCGCCGTGTTGCGCGGCATGTGGATGTCTTCGTACTTGGCCGGACGCACCCAGCCCTTGCCCTGCTGCTTGTCTTCCCAGAACTGGTCCAGGGAGTCCACGTGCGGCAGGTGGGCGAAGTTGTAGAACGGCGGCGGCGAGGACGTGGCCCATTCCAGCGTGCGGCCATCCCACGGGTCGCCGGTCAGGTCCATGTTGTCCTTGCGCTTCCACACGCTGTAGGCGATCTGCAGCAGGTTCAGGCCGATGCCCACGGCGATGATCGCCGCGCCACACGCGGCCACGATCAGCCACGGACCCCACTCGGGGTGGTTGTAGGTGTTCAGGCGACGGGTCATGCCCATGAAGCCCAGCACGTACAGCGGCATGAAGGCCACGAAGAAGCCGATGATCCAGCACCAGAACGAGGCCTTGCCCAGCTTCTCGTTGAGCTTGAAGCCGAACGCCTTCGGGAACCAGTAGGTCAGGCCCGCCAGGTAACCGAACACCACGCCGCCGATGATGACGTTGTGGAAGTGCGCGATCAGGAACAGGCTGTTGTGCAGCACGAAGTCCACCGCCGGGATCGCCATCATGACGCCGGTCATGCCGCCGATCACGAAGGTGATGATGAAGCCCAGCATCCACAGTACCGGGGCGGTGAAGTGCACGCGCCCGCGGAACATGGTGAACAGCCAGTTGAAGATCTTCACGCCGGTCGGGATCGAGATGATCATCGTCGTGATGCCGAAGAAGGCATTGACGTTGGCACCCGAGCCCATGGTGAAGAAGTGGTGCAGCCACACGATGAAGGACAGCACGCCGATGCACGCGGTGGCGTAGACCATCGAGGTGTAGCCGAACAGCTTCTTGCGGCAGTACGTGGCCACCAGCTCGGAATAGATGCCGAACGCCGGCAGGATCAGGATGTACACCTCCGGGTGGCCCCAGATCCAGATCAGGTTGATGTACATCATGGCGTTGCCGCCACCGTCATTGGTGAAGAAGTGCGTGCCGAGGTAGCGGTCCGCACCCAGCAACGCCAGGGCGACGGTCAGGATCGGGAAGGCGGCGATGATCAGGATGTTGGTGATCAGCGCGGTCCAGGTGAAGATCGGCATGCGCATCAGGGTCATGCCCGGCGCGCGCATGCGCATGATCGTCACGAAGAAGTTGATGCCGGTCAGCAATGTACCCAGGCCGGATATCTGCAATGCCCAGATGTAGTAGTCCACGCCGACGCCCGGACTGTATTCCAGGCCCGACAGCGGCGGGTACGCCAGCCAGCCGGTCTGCGCGAACTCACCCACGCCCAGCGAGATGTTGATCAGCGCCACGCCCGCCACGAACAGCCAGAAGCTGAGCGAGTTGAGGAACGGGAACGCCACGTCGCGCGCACCGATCTGCAGGGGCACGATCAGGTTGATCAGGCCGGTCATGAACGGCATGGCCATGAAGAAGATCATGATCACGCCGTGCGCGGTGAAGATCTGGTCGTAGTGGTGCGGGGGCAGCACGCCCTCGCCACCGCCGGCGGCCAGCGCCTGCTGGGTGCGCATCATCGCCGCATCGGCGAAGCCGCGCAGCAGCATGACCAGCGCCACGACGATGTACATCACGCCGATCTTCTTGTGGTCGACCGAGGTGAACCATTCGCGCCAGAGATAACCCCAGAGCTTGAACTTGGTGAGCGCGGCCACGAGGACCAGGCCGAGCAGCGCGGCGCCGCCCAGGGCGCCCATGATGATCGGCTCGTGGTACGGGACCGCCTCGAGCGTAAGTTTGCCTAGCATCAGTTGTCTCCGGAGGTGCACATGGCAACCGGTTCGGCACCGGTGGCCGCATGGTCATGGCCCTCGTGCTTCTGGCCACCCATCATGTGTTTGTCGAGCAGGGCCTTGAACAGGCCGTCCTGCACCGACGCGAAGTAGGTGACCGGGTACTGCTCCTTGTCGTTGCGGTTGGCCGCCAGCGCCTGGAACGCGGCATCGTCCATCTTCTGCGGCGCGGCCTTCACCTTCTGCAGCCAGGCCTGGTAGCCGGCGTTGTCGGTGGCGTGCACGGCAAAACCCATCTTCGAGAAACCGTGGCCGCTGTAGTTGGCCGAGATACCGAAGTACTCACCCGGCTCGTTGGCGATCAGGTGCAGCTTGGTCTGCATGCCGGCCATCGCGTAGATCTGCGTGCCCAGGTGCGGGATGAAGAAGGAGTTCATCACCGTGTCGGAGGTGATGCGGAAATTCAGCGGGGCGTCCACCGGCACCGTGATCTCGTTGACCGTCGCCACGCCTTCCTGCGGGTAGATGAACAGCCATTTCCAGTCCATCGCGACCGCTTCGATCTCCACCGGCGCCACGTCCGATTGCAGCGGGCGGTACGGGTCCAGCGCGTGCGACGAGCGCCAGGTCAGCACCGCCAGCACCAGGATGATCAGGCACGGGATGGACCACACGACGACCTCGATGGCGGTCGAATGCGACCACTCGGGCTCATAGCGGGCCTTGGTATTGGAAGCGCGGTACTTCCAGGCGAAGGCGATCGTCATCACGATCACGGGGATCACGACCAGCAGCATCAGCACCACGGAGGTGATCAGCAGGGTCTTCTGGTCCTGGCCGATCTGACCCTTGGGGTCGAGAAGGGCCGACTGGCAACCCGCCAGCAGCGCCATGGACAGCAGCGCCAGACCGGGCCGCAGCGCGCGCCCGAGGGGTTTCAACGGAATCATCGGTAGATCCAATTGCGAGGGGGCGCCAACCACCGCCACCCGCCGGGAAGGCATTTCAGGTCCGCGCGCGCCGGTGGCGGCGCCGGGGACATGAACAGGGAGCGCAAGTTAGCCCCGCAATTTTAAGCCTAACGAGGTGTTCACGAAAGGCGGTGGGCAATGATCCGGCGCAAATGGCCGCGCCTGCGCGTGCGACACGTTGTCGCAGAACCGCCGCGCACCTGCTGGTACTGCGGCATACCCGGTGCGGGCGCCGGAATACCTGTGCACGAAGGCCCGCCCGCGCGGTGGACACATGAAGGGTTCACGCCACGGCGGCGCCTCAGAACCTCGCTTCGACGCCCAGCGTGACCAGATCCGCCCGGTTGACCTCTGTGCCGTACTCGGAATAGTCGTAGTAGCGGTAGTAGTAAGTGCTGCTATAGAAGAACCCGGTGTACATCAGGCTGACGCTGAAGTGGCGGCCGGCGTCCACGCCGATCCCCAGGCCGGCGTAGGCGCCGTCGAAGTTGTCGTCTCCGCCGCTGTCGGCGTCGGCATTGAAGTAACCGATCCGCGCCGTGGCGAACCAGGGGCTCCGACCGAAATTGACACGGGCGTTGGCGCCGAGGCCGCCGTAGGTCACTTTCGAATAGCGGTACCACCCGTCCCCCTTCTCGTCGAGCACACCACCGGTCACCTCGAAGCCCACCAGCACGTAAGGACCGGCCTGCCAGCGGTAGCCGGCATTGCCACCGAAGGCGTCCTGCTCGATGTCCTCATAGACCCACCCCTTTCCCCCTTGCACACCGACGAAGAAGCCGCCGAGGTCGCGGTCTTGCGCACGGGTTTGCCGGTAGGCGGGCTGCTGCGGTGCAGGCGTGGCGACGGGCCCCGCCTGCGCAGGTGCCTGCGCAGGTGCCTGCGCGGCGGTCGGCGCGGCGGCCGGGGTGGTGCCTCGGCCGCCTTCGCGATAGGCAGTCCAGGCCGGTGAGATGGATTGAGCTTGGACGTGTGCAGCCAACGCGAGCAGCAGCCATGGCAGGCAACGGATGGAACCAGACGGCATGCGTATTCCCCTGTGGATGTGTGTCCGCGTGCCGACCTGCACACAGGCGCTGGACGCCGGCGGGAAACCGCCTGCGAAAGGGGAAGGTTGGGAGAGGTTCCGGCTGCCGAACAACGCGCGCACGGACGCGGAACACGACGTCCTTGCCGTTCTTTCGGTCGGTGGAACCGGCCTTCCTTGGTCGGGCCGAATCTTTGGATCGGCGGCACGTGCTGTCAAGTGCACCTTGCCACCCGCGGCGTGGCGGCGATGACGAAGGATGCGGCGTCGCCTGCCCCGCCCTGCAACGACAAAAGCCCGCTTGCGCGGGCCTTTGAAGCACTGGTGCCGGAAACAGGAGTCGAACCTGCGACCTACGCATTACGAATGCGCCGCTCTACCAACTGAGCTATTCCGGCGAGCCGTGAATTGTAGGTTCGAGGCGGGCCTGCGGTCAATTCGGGTCCGGCCTAGGCCTGGCCAAGCGGCCGCCCCCTGCCCTCCACAGGTGCGGGGCAAGACCTATGGACTCTTTGACACTCCGTCAGGCGCCTTCATCCCAGCCAGCGCTTGCCCCGCATGGCGGGCATATGACCAACCGCGTTGACGAACCGCAGGCTCAAGCCGACGCCCCCCGCTCATCGTGGGTGCGGACAGTCCTTGCAGCCTAGACACGGCGAAAGGTCAGGCCAGAGTAGCTCACGACCCCATCTTCATCGGCAAAACGGACGGTCTCACCCGTCGTTTCGGGTCCAAGGCCACCGGTGACAGCCTGGTCAGGCGCAGTCACGATCAAGGGGTACGTATAAGTACCGGTGTTGTAGGCCAATTGCATACGCGGCAGCCGCCCATCAACCATATCGAAGTGCGCTGCCAGGATTTGCTCCGCTCCAGGAACCTGGTAGCCGAAATGCTCGTACCGGCCAAGGCGCGCCTTCCAGCTGGCGTCGAGCGGGCGAGGAGGAATGCGATAACCCGCCTGGTATTCGCCATCTTCCTCTGCTTGGACAAACAGCACGTGGTAAGGCCCAACGTCGGCAAAGCGATATCGCTCGCCCGCGACCGGCTTCAAATCGGCGTGATCAGTTTGCACGTAGGGTTTGAAGCTGCCGTCGGAGACGCTTTGCAGTCGCAGCAAGCCGTCGGGCGTCTTCAACAGCAGGTCGTGGCCGTCACGGGTGATACTGGCAAACGTTCGTTTACGGGCATAGTCCCCGACATGCGAGTCGAGCACCTTCAATGGCAGCCTTGCCGGCACAGCCTCCTGGCTGGGAGGCGGAAGATGCGGGGCCGGCCGGATGTCCGCAGTCTTCAGCCCGCCATCCTCCAGAACGCGGAACGCAAAATCGTTAGCCAGCACATTGCCTCCCACCGTGTTGACGAGAATGACCGCCGCCATCCGCTTCTGTGGAAGCAATAGCAGTGCCGCGTTCGCGAAACCTGTGCTGCCAGCGTGATACATGGCAAAAGCGTCGCCGGCCTGGAACATGAACCAGCCGAGGCCCTTCTTGTTGGTCTCCACGCGAATATCGGCATTCGAAAGACGAAACATGGTTTGAACCGAGGCGGGATCGATGGGCAGCCCGGCGCTTCCCCGCCAAGCTTCCATCATCGCGATCGCGTAGCGCGCCATGTCGCTTACGTCGGAATACATTCCCCCCGCCGGCTGGTCACGCAACTCCAAAGGCGGGGTGCGGCGGCCATCTTGATAATAGAGCTGGGTCCTGGGTGGCAGGGCCGAGTCGGTGACGAAGCCGGAGCGCACCATCCCCAGCGGTTCCAGGATACGGGCCTTCACATAGTCAGGGTATGCCTGCCCGCTGACATTGCGGATGACATTGCCCAGGACGCTATAGCCGATATTGGAATACAGCCCGATGGTCTGCGGCCAAGCGGCGAGCTGTGTTTCGTTCAACAGGCCGATCACACTGGTGTAGTCGCCAGTCTCCAAACCGGTGTTCTTGAATACATCCGATGGCAAGCCAGAGGTGTGATTCATGATCGATCGCACGGTGACCTGCGCCAGATCCGCGCCGCGCGCACCAATATGCAGTTCGGGGACATACGCAGCAATCGGCTGATCGATGTCGATTTGACCTTGTGCATGCAACTGCATCAGTGCGAGTGCGGTGAAAGTCTTGGTCACCGAGCCGATTCCTACAATCGTATCCGCCGTCATCGCCACCCCGCGCTCCCGGTCGGCGAGGCCGAAACCTTCTGCCCATGCCAGCTTCCCCTCCCTGACCAGGGCCGCGCTCACGCCGGTGAGCTTGTGGTCGGCGATGCCTTTCCTGATCAGTGCGCGATACCGCTCGATCTGGGCGTCCGGGGCGAGATTTTCGGCAAGGCCCCTGCGGCATGCGAGCGCCGCAAAGGCACTGGCGATGGCTCCGCCGACAAACGTGCGACGCTGCATCATTTTCTCCAAATGACCGGATGCCTGACATGATTGAAGCCGTGAACCGGGTCAGCACGACGACACCTCGTCCACGCCGGAAACGGCGACGGCATCACCAGGCGGCCCACCAATGAAACGAACAGCGCGTGGTATCCCCGCTGATCGCAATTGATCGACGAGCGACAAGAACGGACGACGATGGTCGCCGGCGAACCCCCTCATCCTTCCGCCTCCATGCCCGGACTGGCGTCAAGCTTGGCATATCCGCGAACGCGGGGGGCGCGGGCGCGTCGACTAGTCCTGCTTCGGTCTCGGCTTCGAATACCACAGCGCATTGACGATCACCCAGCGTCCGTCGAAATTTCCCATGTGGAAGAAGTCCACGAACCAGGGCGTCTCCGCGCGCACCGCCGCCACGTTGCCGGCGACATCCAGCACCGTGCACGAGCGGTTCCATGCTTCCCTCGGCGTCTTCAACGCGCCCTGCCGGGTCAGCTCGACCAGTTCCTCCTTGCTCATCCGGCGCAGTCCGAGGCGCTCGTCGGGCGTGTCGCCCAGCACGCGCCGCTTGGCGAGGTCGGGATGCAGCGAACGCGCGACGCGCGCCGGGTCGCCCTCCAGCTGCCCATCGACATAGTCGAAACAGGTGGCTTCGATCGCCGCGCGCGTCGCTTCATCCCCGCCGGCCGGAGGGGCGGTGGCGACGCCGGATGCGGCGATGAACATCATTCCCAGCGTGGACATCGAATACTCCTGCGCCTTGGCCCGAAGGCCGGTGGCTGACGTTAGCAGAGGACCGGCCTGTCGATTCCCCACCCGGCCATCCGTCGCCTCCATGAGCCGCCACCCCGGCGGCGCCCACGGAGAATTCCCATGCGCGTCATGGTGTTCGCTAAGACCATCGAGGGCCTGGACTTGAGCGCCCCGCCCGCGGCCGAGGCGTTCGCGGCGATGGACCGCTTCACCGAGGAACTGGTGCAGGCCGGCGTCTTCGTCGCCGCCGCCGGCCTGAAGAATGGACCCTTGGCCAAGCGCGTCACCTTCGAGGATGACCGCTGCACCGTCGTGGACGGCCCGTTCGCCGAAACCCGCGAGCTGATCGCCGGATTCTCGATCTGGGAGGTCAAGGACATGGACGAAGCACTGGCCTGGGCGCGGCGTTCGCCCCATCCCCTGTCCGGCCGCAGCGAGCTGGAGATCCGGCCATTCTTCGAGGTCGAAGACCTGGCCGGCTTCCTCACACCCGAAGAACTTGCCGCACCAACCCACGCGGGCCTGCGCGGCAAGCTGGGCGTCGCTTGAGCAAGCTCACGGCGCTGGACGAATCGCCAGCGCCACTGCCTCGGTATAGGAGATCCGCAACAGGTCGCCCTTCTTTACCTGGGGCAGGCGTGCGCGCAGGTCCTCGCGCTCCACCGCGATGATCTGCGTGTTGCCACGCGGCCCCCTCAGGGCAATGGTGTTGGCGACCGGGTCCACCGCCACGACCTCGGTGACCACGCTGACGGTGCGCGACATCGAGCCGCCCGGCCGGCTGCCGGGGGCGGCCACAGAACCGCCCTGCGACGAACTGACTCCCACTGGCGCACTGCCCGCCGGCTGGAGTTCGAGCGCCACGGCCTCCTCGTAGTCCAGCGCCACCTTGTCGCCGACCTTCAGCTGGTTGAAGTTGCGCACCGCGTCGCTTGCCACGAAATCGAGCACGGCACCGTCGCGGCCGTTGATCGTGACCGTGCGGCTGGCCTTGTCGACCGCGGCGATCGTGCCTTCCAGGGTGACGCTGTTGGAGCCGGCGGTGAACGGACCGCTGCTGGCGGGCGCCGGCGGGGCGGTCGAATCCGCTGTCGGCGTGCTGCTGCAGGCCGCCAGGGCCAACGCGACGGCGACGCCCGTGAGGGAGGACGAAAGAGGGAATGCGCGCATGGTGTTCTCCTGATCGACCCGGGAGGGGTCCAAGGCTATTGCAGCAAGCCATGCGTGGCGGCGCGCCCGTGCAACTACTGGGCACGCCTCAGAAAATCTACTGATGGCCGCCCGGCGGCGGCGAAGGATGCCTCAGTCCCGTACGTCTTCCAGGAACCGTGCGAGCGCGGCGCGCACGCGCGGCGTCATCTGCACGCCGTGCCCGTTCATTCCCTTGCGCAGTTCCCCCAGAAGCGCGGCCTCACCTTCGGTGAGCCGTTCGCAGGCATACATCTGGTCGCAGATGCGCAGCAGCTCGGGCATGTACTCGCCCATGGCGAGCCGGAAGAACTCCACCTCGTCCACCTCCAGCGCCCGCGCCATCTGCGGGATGCGCGCGAGGGGCATCTTGGTCTGCCCCTGCTTGATCATGGACAGCACGCTGGACCGGGGGAAACCGGCTTCCGCGGAAATTTCCAGCTGGGTCTTGCCGCTTCTTTCGATGGCTGCCGCGATGAATGCCGCGACCTTGCTCGAGCTGACTTCGGACATCAAATCCCCGCATACAGCGCCCCCGAAAACTATACCATCGACGTTCGTCACAACACGCGCCATCGCGCTTGCCGGCCATCGACCCATTGATGCACCATGCCGCGGCACCATTGTTAGCGCTCGCAAGACCATGACTCCTCCCGACCCGCTCTCCCCCAACATCCTGGGCGACTTCGCCCGCGCGCATGGCTTCACCCACGGCGAGGAGATCAGCTGGCTCGCGGGCGCCGCCCTGCTCGAGCATTTGCGCGTCGACCGCCATGTCGACCTGGGCGAGCGCGAAAGTTACCTGGGCGACCATCCGCAGCTCGGCACCATCGCGCTTTCCATGTCCAGCATCACGGCCTGCTGGATCTTCGCGTACGAGGAACTCGGCGAGCGGCTGCGCCCCTTCCGCGAGGCGGCCGGGGAGTGCCTTAAGTCGTGATGGATTTGTCAGTCAGTGCTGAATAAACTTTCAGTCACCACTGACAACCCTGCTTTCGATGAAGCGCACCTGTGAGTTGTGCCGCAACTTCTGCTCCCAACTCCTGGAATTACGCCTTCGCGAGGGCGGCCAGCTGCTCGGCCTGATCGGGCCTTGTTGCCTGCAAAGGGCCGCCGAGCGCATGGATCGGCTCGCCGAACGCCATCCGGAGCGGGTGCGCGGGCCGATGTGCATCGCCGAGTTCCGTGAACTGACCCGGCCGATCCGCCCGCGTTCCCACCAGCCGTTCGGCAGGCCGCGACGCGAAGGCAACTGAGCTGGCGCCGGCGATGTGCCGGCGCGGGACCGCGTGCTTCAGCTGACCAGCCGCAGCCGCAGTTCCTTCGGCAGCGCGAACACCATCGACTCCGGCTCGCCCGCCAGTTCGGACACGTTGCCCGCACCCAACTCGCGCAGCCGCGCGATGACGCCATCCACCAGCACCTGCGGCGCCGAGGCGCCTGCGCTCAGGCCGATGCGCTGCTTGCCGGCGACCCACGCCGGGTCGATCTCGTCGGCGTCGTCGATCAGGTAGGACTCCACACCCTCGCGTCTTGCCAGTTCGCTGAGGCGGTTGGAGTTGGAACTGTTGGGCGAGCCCACCACCAGCACCAGGTCACACTCGCGCGCCAGGTCGCGCACGGCGTCCTGGCGGTTCTGCGTGGCGTAGCAGATGTCGTCGTTCTTCGGGCCCTGCATGGCCGGGTAGCGCGCGCGCAAGGCATCGATGATGCCGCGGGTGTCGTCTACCGACAGCGTGGTCTGGGTGGTGTAGGCCAGGTTCTGCGGCTGGGCGATGTCCAGCTTCTCCACGTCGTCGATGTCCTCGACGAGATAGATGCGCCCCTGCCCCGCCTCGCGGTTCCACTGGCCCATCGTGCCCTCGACCTCCGGATGGCCGGCATGGCCGATCAGCACCACGTCACGGCCCGCACGGCAATGCCGCGCGACTTCCAGGTGGACCTTGGTCACCAGCGGGCAGGTGGCGTCGAACACTTTCAGCGCGCGTCGCTCGGCCTCGCGACGCACCGCCTGGGAGACGCCATGCGCGCTGAAGATCACCGTGGCGCCATCGGGCACTTCGTCCAGCTCCTCGACGAAGATCGCGCCGCGCTGCTTGAGGTCATCCACCACGAAGCGGTTGTGCACCACTTCGTGGCGCACGTAGATCGGGGCGCCGAGCGTTTCGATGGCGCGCTTGACGATCTCGATGGCGCGGTCGACGCCGGCGCAGAAACCGCGGGGATTGGCGAGCAGAACTTCCATGCGCCGATTATCCCGCTTTTTGCTTCGACTTGCCGTCCATGATGCCGAACAGGGCGATGCCCACGGCGCCGACGACGATTGCCGAATCGGCGACGTTGAACGCCGGCCAGATGTGGTCTCCGACGTACCAGAGGATGAAATCAACCACATGGCCGTGGATCTGCCGGTCGATCACGTTGCCGATCGCCCCTCCGATCACCAATGCGAACGGCAGCGCCGAGCGCCAGTCGCCGCGCGCGGTGCGCGAGAGCCAGAAGGCCATCAGCGCGCTGATGCCCACCGCCAGCGCGGTGAAAAGCCAGATCTGCCAGCCACCGGCGTTACTGAGGAAGCTGAACGCCGCGCCCGTGTTGTAGGTGCGACACCAGTCCCAGAACCCGGGTATCACCGGGATGCGGGTGCAGCGGCCGGTCAGCGGATCGATGTCCGGCAGGCTGTTCAGCACCCAGGCCTTGCTCAGCTGGTCCAGGCCGATCACCACCACCGAAAGCAGCAGCCAGATCAACGCGTTGGGTTTGGGACGAGGGGTCATGCGCAGGGGTGCTCTTGGAATTCGGTGGTGAAGCCGGCCCCGGCGCTGCGCGCCAGGGCGTCGGGGCTGAAGCCCCTCCTACAGGGGTCAGCGGATGCCACGAGGGTCAGAACCAGCGGCGTTCCTCGCCGGGCCCTTCGATGTTGCTGGCGCAACGGCCGCACAGTTCCGGGTGGCGCGGATCGACGCCGACGTCGGCGCGGTGGTGCCAGCAACGCACGCACTTGGTCTTGGTGGTCGGCGCGGCGCTGACGTAGATATCGTCGGTGCTGGCCGGGGTCACGCTGACGTCGCCGCTGATGAAGAAAAAGCGCAGCTCGTCGGCCAGCGGCTGCCAGCGCGCAGCGCTGACGGCGTCGGCGGCCACGGTGATTTCCGCTTCCAGCGCCGCGCCGATCGCGCCGTTGGCGCGCATCGGCTCCAGCACCTTGGCCACCTGCTCGCGCAGGGCCAGCAGCTTGTCGAAATCGGCGGCGTTGAGCGGTGCGTCCACCGGCAGCGGCGCCAGGCCGTCATACCAGGTGGCGAACAGCACGTTGTCCTCGCGCGCGCCCGGCAGGTAGCCCCACAGTTCCTCGGCGGTGAAGCTCAGTACCGGTGCAATCCAGCGCACAAACGCCTCGGCGACATGGAACATCGCCGTCTGCGCCGAACGCCGGCCGCGCGAGTCCTCGCCCATCGTGTACAGGCGGTCCTTGGTGACGTCCAGGTACAGCGAGCCCAGGTCCACGCTGCAGAAGTTCAGCAGTGCCTGCACGATGGCGGCGAAGTCGTAGCGTTCGTAGGCGGCCTTGATCTGCTCCTGCAGCTCGAAGGCGCGGTGCACGATCCAGCGGTCCAGCGCCACCATCTGCGCCAGTGGCACGCTGTGCGCAGCGGGATCGAAGCCATGCAGGTTGCCGAGCAGGAAACGCGCGGTGTTGCGCAGGCGGCGATAGGCGTCGGCGTTGCGCTTGAGGATCTCCTGCGACAGCGACATCTCGTTGCTGTAGTCGGCCGAGGCGATCCACAGGCGCAGGATGTCCGCGCCCAGCGTCTTCATGATGTCCTGCGGCTCGATGCCGTTGCCCAGCGACTTGGACATCTTGCGGCCGTGCTCGTCCACGGTGAAACCGTGGGTGAGGCACTGCTTGTAGGGCGCGCGGCGCTCCAGCGCCACGCCGGTGAGCAGCGAGGACTGGAACCAGCCGCGATGCTGGTCGGAACCTTCCAGGTACAGGTCGGCCGGCCACGGCAGCCCACGCTCGCGCAGCACCGCCTCGTGGGTGACGCCCGAATCGAACCACACGTCGAGGATGTCGGTGATCTTGTCGTACTGCGGCGCTTCGTCGCCGAGCAGTTCGGCAGCGTCCAGCGAGTACCACACGTCCACGCCGCCCTGCTCCACGCGGTCGGCGACCTGGCGCATCAGTTCGGTGCTGCGCGGATGGGGTTCGCCGGTTTCGCGGTGCACGAACAACGCGATCGGCACGCCCCAGGTGCGCTGGCGCGAGATCGTCCAGTCCGGACGGCCTTCGACCATGCCGGCGATGCGCGCCTGGCCCCAGCCGGGGTACCAGGTCACCTGCTCGATTGCCTTGAGCGCGTCCGCGCGCAGGTTCGCCTGGTCCATCGAGATGAACCACTGCGGGGTGGCGCGGAACGCGATGGGCGTCTTGTGCCGCCAGCAGTGCGGGTAGCTGTGGGTGAGCTTGAAGGTGGCCAGCAGTGTGCCGTTGGCACGCAGCGCTTCGACGATCACGTCGTTGGCCTTCCAAATATGCAGGCCGGCCAGCACGATGTCGCCGAACGGCGGCGTCGAGGGCAGGTATACGCCGCGGCCGTCGACCGGGTTGATTTGCGCGGCACTGTAGCGATCCAGCAGGCCGTACTGCTTGGAGACCTGGTAGTCCTCCTGGCCATGGCCCGGTGCGGTGTGCACCGCGCCAGTGCCGTCCTCGGCCGAGACGTGGTCGCCCAGCAGCAGCGGGATATCGCGCTCGGCATAGAACGGATGCGCCAGCAGCAGGCCTTCCAGTGCCTGGCCCGCCACGCGGCCGTGCACCACCGGCTCGCCGGCCACGCCATAGCGCGACAGCGCCTTGCCGACCAGCGCATCGGCCAGCACCAGCCAGCGCGGATGTCCGTTGCGCGCGGGGCCTTCGACCAGCGCGTACTCCAGCTCCGGCCCGATGCTCACCGCCAGCGAGGCCGGCAGCGTCCACGGCGTGGTGGTCCAGATCGGCACCGCGACCTCGACGCCGTCGGGCAGCGGCACGCCAAAGCGCGCGGCCAGCGCCTGCGCGTCGCGCGCGGCATAGGCCACGTCCACCGCCGGCGATTCCTTGTCGGCGTATTCGATTTCCGCTTCGGCCAGCGCCGAGCCGCAATCGAAGCACCAGTGCACCGGCTTCACGCCGCGGCTCAGGTGGCCGTTGTCGACGATCTTGGCCAGCGCGCGGATTTCGTTCGCCTCGAAGTGGAAATCCAGCGTCTTGTACGGGTTGTCCCAGTCGCCGATCACGCCCAGTCGCTTGAAGTCGCGGCGCTGCAGGTCGATCTGCTCGCGCGCGTACTCGCGGCATTTCTGGCGGAACTCGACCGCGTCCAGCTTCACCCCGACCTTGCCGAACTTCTTCTCGATGGCGATCTCGATCGGCAGGCCGTGGCAGTCCCAGCCCGGGATGTACGGCGCATCGAAGCCGGCCAGGTGCTTGGACTTGACGATGATGTCCTTGAGGATCTTGTTGACCGCATGGCCCAGGTGGATCTGGCCGTTGGCGTACGGCGGGCCGTCATGCAGCACGAAGGTCGGGCGGCCGGCGGCGTGCGCACGCAGCTTGGCGTACAGGCCCTCCTCCTCCCAGCGCGCCAGGATCGAAGGCTCGCGCTTGGGCAGGTCGCCGCGCATCGGGAATTCCGTCGCCGGCAGTTGGAGGGTGGCTTTGTAGTCCTGGCTCACGCGGTGGCTCGCAGTCGTTGTTCGGAAAGGATGCGACGGGCCTGCTCGGCGTCGCGGTGCATTTGCGCGGTCAGCGCGGGCAGGCCGTCGAACTTCTCTTCGTCGCGCAGCTTGGCGACGAACTCGACCTCGATGTGGCGGCCATAAAGATCGCCGTGGTAATCGAACAGGTGCGCTTCCAGCAGCGGCTCCACGCCCGCCACGGTCGGCCGGGTCCCGAAGCTGGACACCGACGGCCACGGCTGATCGAACACGCCATGCACCCAGGTCGCATAGATGCCCGACAGCGCCGGAGTATGCGGAAAGCGCAGGTTGGCGGTCGGGAAGCCCAGCGTGCGGCCAAGCTGCTTGCCGCGCACCACGCGGCCGTCGATCGCATAAGGGCGGCCGAGCAGTTCGCCGGCATGCTCGAAATTGCCGGCGCGCAGCAGCTCGCGGATGCGCGTGCTGGAGATGCGCTCGCCATGCAGGTCCACCGGGGCGATCTCGCCGGCGGTGAAGCCGTGCTCGGCCCCCATGCGCTGCAGCACAGCGATGTCCCCGCCGCGCTTGTGCCCGAAGCGGAACTCCGGGCCGATCCACACCTCGTGCGCGCGCAGGCGTTCTACCAGACAGCGGCGGACGAAATCTTCCGCGCTGAGCGCCGACAGCTTGCCGTCGAAGCGAATCAGGCCCACGCCTTCGGCACCGAGCCCGCGCAGCCCTTCGATCTTGCTCCGCGCCAGGGTCAGGCGCGGCGGCGGATTGAGCGGGGCGAAGAACTCGCGCGGCAACGGCTCGAAGCTCACCGCCACCGCGGGTACCCCGCGCGCCTGCGCACGCGCGACGGCGTGGCGCACCAGCGCACGGTGACCCAGGTGCAGGCCATCGAAGGCGCCGATGCAGACCACGCTTCCGTCCGGGTACAGCGTCCCGCCTTCGACGTCTCTGAATAGCCTGCTCATTCCGTTCGCGGATCCGGCCCGCCGGGGGCCGCCAAAGTCTTGATGGGGATTGGGAAGTATAGCCGGGCGGCGAGTTATCAATGCTCGCGCAGGTCGCGCGGACGGAAGCCCATCGCCACCAGCACCACCACGTACACCGCGCCACCGCCGCCCACCAGGCACGCCAGCCAACCGGCGCGCTGCCATTTGTCCATGTCCGTGAACGGCGGCAGCCACCACAGCAGGGCCAGCAGCAGCGCGACCATGGCCACGCAGGCCACCGACAGGCGGGTGACGTAGGCGCCCCAGCCCGGCTTGCGCTGGTAGACGCCACTGCGATGCAGCCAGTACCAGAGCAGGCCCAGGTTGAGATAGCTCGACAACGCGCTGGCGATGCCCAGCGCCAGGTGCAGGCCGGGCTGGCGACCTACCGCCTGCATGACACCCAGCGCGCGCAACTCCGGCGGCACCATCACCTGGTAGAGGATGGCCAGGAAGACGAAGTTCAGCACCATGTTGGCCACCAGCGCGGCCACGCCCGCCCGCACCGGCGTGCGGGTGTCCTGGCGCGCGTAGAAGGCCGGCAGCACCACCTTGAGCAGCGCGAAGGCCGGCAGGCCGAAGCTCAGGCCGTAGACCGACAGCGCGGTCATGCGGGTATCGAAGGCGCTGAAGGCCCCGTGCTGGAACAGCGTGGCGATCAGGGGCTCGGCCAACAGCACCAGGCCCAGCATCGCCGGCACCGCGATCAGCAGCGTCGTGCGCAGGCCCCAGTCCAGTGCCCCGGAGAAGCCTTCGCCGTCGGTCTTGACGTGGTGCCGGGCCAGCGCCGGCAGGATCACCGTGCCCAGCGCCACGCCGAATACCCCCAACGGCAGCTCCAGGAAGCGGTCGGCCAGCGACAGCCAGGACTGCGAGCCGTCGCTGAGGCGCGACGCGATAACCGTGTCGAGCAGCAGGTTGATCTGCGCCACGGATGAGCCGAACAGCGTCGGCACCATCAGTGTCAGCACCTTGCGCACCCCCGGGTGGTGCCAGCCCCAGCGGGGGAGGGTCAGCAAGTCGATCCCGCGCAGCGCCGGCAACTGGAACAGCAGCTGCAGCGCGCCCGCCACCAGCACCGCCCAGCCCAGGGCCAGGATCGGCACCTGCATCCGCGGGGCCAGCCACAGCGCGCCGGCGATCATGCACAGGTTGAGGATGACCGGCGTCAGCGCCGGCATGGCGAAGCGCTGAAAGCTGTTGAGCGCACCACCGGCCAGCGCGGTCAGGGAGACGAACAGCAAGAAGGGGAAGGTCAGCCGGAACAGGTCGACCAGCAGGCCCTGCTTGACCGGGTCGGTACCGGCCCCGCTGCCGAACAGCCACGCCAGCTGCGGCGCGAACAGCAGGCCCAAGGCGGTCACCACCAGCAACGCCCCGCCGAGCGTGCCCGCCACCCGCGCCATCAACTCGCGCAGATCCGCGTGCGTGCGGGTCTCTTTCACCTCGGTGAAGACCGGCACGAAGGCGGTGGCAAAGGAGCCTTCCGCGAACAGCCGGCGCAGGAAGTTCGGCACCCGGAACGCGACCCAGAAGGCGTCGGTCATGGCGTTGGCGCCGAAATGGGTGGAGATGACCTGGTCGCGGACCAGGCCCAGGACCCGGGAGACCATCGTCATGCTGCTGAATGACAACAGGCCTCTCAACATGCGGGGTTTGCTCACCGGGCATCCCCCTTGACAACCGACTTGACGTAGATGTTTGAGACGATCATAATTTCGCGCTTGCTTTTTCCACTACACCGATTTTTCAGGAAACCACCACCGTGGCCAATATCAAGTCCGCCAAGAAGCGCGCCAAGCAGACCGTTGTGCGCAACGCGCGCAATACGGCTCAGCGTTCGATGCTGCGCACCGCCGTCAAGAAGGTGATCAAGGCCCTTGACGCCAACGATGCCGCCGGCGCCGAAGCCGCTTTCGCCGTCGCCCAGCCGATCCTCGACCGCTTCAGCTCGCGCGGCCTGATCCACAAGAACAAGGCTGCCCGCCACAAGAGCCGCCTGACCGCCCGCATCAAGGCCCTCAAGGCCGCCTGATACGGCAGTCACGCCGGGGGCAACACGCCCGGCGTCATGCAAAAACCCGGCCTTGGCCGGGTTTTTTGTTGCCCGCGCGTGGGCGCTGTCGGCGAAAGGAGCTGGCAGTACATACGCCCGGCCCGCGCGCAGCCACGCGCAGGCCCCGGATGCATCCGCCGCGCCCATCCCGGGCTCAGGACGCATTGGCAGCCTGCTCGGCGGCTTCCTCGCGCTGGCGGTCGAAGAACGCCATCACGTCCTTCATGATGGGCCAGGTGCCCTCGCGGCCCAGCGCCGAGACCAGGTACCACGGACCGGCCCAGCACAGTTCGGCGACGACCTGTTCGGCGGCGGCACGGGCCTCGTCCTCGAACATCAGATCGGCCTTGTTGAGCACCAGCCAACGCGGCTTGGCCAGCAGTTCGGGGTCGTGGCGTTCCAGCTCGCGCTCCAGCAGGCGCACCTGCTCGGCCGGCGAAACGCCCTCCACCCCGCCCTCCATCGGCGAGACATCGACCAGGTGCAACAGCAGGCGCGTGCGCTGCAGGTGGCGCAGGAACTGCGCACCCAGGCCGGCACCCTCTGCGGCACCTTCGATCAACCCCGGGATGTCGGCGATGACGAAGCTGCGATGCGCCTCGACGCTGACCACGCCCAGGTTCGGATAGAGCGTGGTGAACGGGTAGTCGGCCACCTTCGGCGTCGCTGCGGACACCGCGCGGATGAAAGTGCTCTTGCCGGCGTTCGGGAAGCCCAGCAGGCCGACATCGGCCAGCAGCTTGAGTTCGAGCTTGAGCAGGCGCTGCTCGCCCTCCTCGCCCGGCAGCGCCTGGCGCGGCGAACGGTTGGTCGAGCTCTTGAAGTGCATGTTGCCCAGGCCGCCCTTGCCGCCCTTGGCGACGAGCAGGCGGTCGCCATGCCGGGTCATGTCGCCGATCACCTCGTCGGTGTCGACATTCATCACCACGGTGCCGACCGGCACGGTGATGACCCGGTCCTCGCCGCCCTTGCCGTACATCTGCCGGCCCATGCCGTTCTCGCCGCGCTGCGCCTTGAAGATGCGCTCGTGGCGGAAGTCGACCAGCGTGTTGAGGTTTTCGTCGGCCTGCAGCCAGACGCTGCCGCCGTTGCCACCGTCACCGCCGTCCGGCCCGCCCAGCGGGATGAACTTCTCGCGCCGGAAGCCGACGCAGCCATTGCCGCCATTGCCGGCAATCACCTGGATTTCTGCTTCGTCTACGAGTTTCATGGGATACGGGACTGGATGCGGGAATTTGTAGCGCGGCCCGACGGGCCGGCGAGCGTGCCGGAGACTGTAGCAATCCCCGGTGCGGGCGCGCGAAGTGGCGCGCCGGAAACAAAAGCCCCGCCGAAGCGGGGCTTGGTGTCAGCGGAGCCGGGAGGGCTCCGTCACAGGCGTGATCAGCCCTGGACGACGCTGACGGTACGACGCTTGTTCGGGCCCTTGACCGAGAACTCAACGGTGCCATCGACCAGCGCGAACAGCGTGTGGTCGCGACCCAGGCCGACGCCGGCGCCCGGATGGAACTGGGTGCCGCGCTGACGCACGATGATGTTGCCCGCATCGATGGCCTGGCCACCGAAAATCTTGACGCCGAGATACTTCGGGTTGGAGTCGCGACCGTTGCGCGAGGAGCCTACGCCCTTTTTATGTGCCATGACGGATTCTCCTTTGGCTTAGCCGGCGATGCCGGTGATTTCGATTTCGGTGAAGTGCTGGCGATGACCCTGGCGCTTCATGTGGTGCTTGCGGCGACGGAACTTGATGATGCGCACCTTGTCCGCGCGGCCGTGCGAGACGACCTTGGCGGTGACCGAGGCGCCCTTCAGGGCGTCGCCGATCTTGATGCCGTCGCTGTCGCCGAGCATCAGGATGTTGTCGAACTTGATCTCGTTGCCGGCTTCGACATCGAGCTTTTCCACGCGGAGCGTTTCGCCCTGCGCGACGCGGTATTGCTTACCGCCGGTGACCAGTACTGCGTACATGTGGGTGTCTCTTCTGTAGTTATTCTATGAATGCCTGCCGCCCCGTGGACGGACAGACTCGGGATGATAGCCCGCCGACCGCGTCCGGGTCAAACCCACCCCTGCCCTGAAACCGCGCCACCGCCCCCGGCTGAACGCGGGCAAACGCCGACGGGCGATGCAGCGCAACCCATGCAGCAATCGCGTGGCGGGCGCACTGCCCCGCTTCCCAGAATCCGCCCCCGCCGGGCGTTGTGCGCCGGGCCGGCCAGGCGTCCCCGACCGGACGCCATGCGAGGACTGACACCCGCGATGTTCGACCAACTGATACAGGAAGTTTCCGGCCGCTTCGGCCTTGATACCGCCAAGACCCGGCAGCTGCTGGGCAGCAGCATCGCCCTGGTCTTCGATGACTCCCGCGGCGGCATCGCCGGCTTCATCGAGCGGCTGCGCGGCGCCGGCCTGGCAGACGCGCTCCAGACGTGGCGCGCGCCTGGCGCGGGCGAACCGGACCCGATGCGGCCCGGCCAGGTCGAGACGCTGTTCGGCATGCCCGTGCTTGGCGCGCTGGCCCGCCGCCTGGGCCTGAGTCCGGCGGTGGCTGCCGCCGCCATCGGCACCTTGCTTCCCGGGGTGATCCGGCAACTGGGCGGGCAAGAAGCGCCGCTGGCGCAGTTGCCGGCTTCGGTGTCGGGCTGGGTCGCGCAGGGCCGCACCCTGCTGGCAGATGCCACGCCTGCCGTACCACCGCGGCGCCGGGGTGGCTTCGGTCGCCTGCTGCGTGGCTTGCTGTGGCTGGCCGCACTGGTGATCGCGGTGCTGCTGTTGCTGCGCGCCTGCCAACCAAACCGCCCCGCCTCCACCACCGCGCCGGCCGCCGCCGAGCAGGTGGCGGCCCCCGCGCAGGCGCCCGCCACCGCGCCACCGCCGAACATCACGCTGCAGACCCGGGGCGATCGCGCCGAAGTCGCCGGACAGCTGGCCAGCGCCCAGGAAAAGCACCGCCTGATCGAAGCCCTGGGTGCCGTCTTCGGCCCGGACAAGGTCGCCGAGCAGGTGCGGATCGACGCCAGCCTGGCGCCCGCAGGCTGGATGGACCGCCTCGTGCAGATGCTGCCGCGCCTGAAAGGGGGCGATGTGAAGCTGGCCTTGGAGGGCTACCACCTGCAGTTGGACAGCAGCGCGCTACCGGAAGCAGCCCGCTTCAGCCTCAGCGACGAGGTCACCCGCGTCTTCCCCGACTTCCGCAGCGAAGGACTTTGGGACCGGGCGATGGCCGCCCTGTCCACGCTCAAGCCGGGCTTCGGCGCCGAGGACCTGGTGCAGGCCTTGAACCAGTCGACGATCCGTTTCGCCAGCGGTTCGGCCACGCTCACCGCCGACAACGCCGACCTGCTCGGCCAGGCGGCCACGGCCCTTCGCGCCGCGCCGGCGGGCACGCGCGTGGAAGTGGGGGGCCATAGCGACAACAGCGGCGATGCGGCGGCCAACGAGGCGCTTTCGCGCGCCCGCGCCGAGGCGGTGGTGGCCGCACTCGTGGCCCAAGGCGTACCGGCCGACCGCCTGCAGGCCAGGGGCTACGGGGCCTCGCAGCCGATTGCCGACAATGCCACCGAGGAGGGCCGCGCACGCAACCGCCGGATGACCTTCACCGTCCTGAAGTAGTCAGGCCGGCCGCCGCCGGCGGACACGGGGCGCCCGCGAGGGCGCCCTTTGTCTTTTGCCCGCGCCGCCCCCATGTCGCAGGACCTGAGACGGTGCGGGCGACAATGGCCCTTGTGGCGATTTGCCCCTGCCTGCCCCAGTCGATACGCTTCCCTATTGGCCCGCCGTGGCCACCTCCCCCCGCTCGAAAGCTCTCGCTCCAGAGGAACGAATGGCGCTGGATTACATCCGCATCCGCGGCGCGCGGACGCACAACCTCAAGAACATCGATCTCGACCTGCCTCGCGACAAGCTGATCGTCATCACCGGCCTGTCCGGTTCGGGCAAGTCGTCGTTGGCGTTCGACACCATCTATGCCGAAGGCCAGCGTCGTTACGTGGAGTCGCTGTCGGCCTACGCGCGGCAGTTCCTCAGCGTGATGGAGAAGCCCGATGTAGACCACATCGAAGGCCTGTCGCCGGCGATCTCCATCGAGCAGAAGTCGACTTCGCACAACCCGCGATCCACCGTCGGCACGATCACCGAGATCTACGACTACCTGCGCCTGCTCTACGCCCGCGTCGGCCAGCCACGCTGCCCGGATCACGGTTATCCGCTGGAGGCGCAGACCGTCAGCCAGATGGTCGACCAGGTCCTCACGCTGGACCCGGAGCAGCGCTTCATGCTGCTGGCGCCGGTGATCCGCGACCGCAAGGGCGAGCATGCGCAGGTGTTCGAGCAGCTGCGTGCGCAGGGCTTCGTGCGCGTGCGCGTGGACGGCGAACTGTACGAGATCGACGCGGTGCCGTCGCTGGCGCTGCGGCAGAAGCACACCATCGAGGCGGTGATCGACCGCTTCCGCCCGCGCGAGGACATCAAGCAGCGCCTGGCCGAATCCTTCGAGACCGCGCTCAAGCTTGGCGACGGCATGGCCGCGGTGCAGTCACTGGACGACGAGAAGGCGGCCCCGCAGCTGTTCTCCTCCAAATACAGCTGCCCGGTGTGCGATTACTCGCTGCCGGCGCTGGAGCCGCGCCTGTTCTCGTTCAACGCGCCGATGGGCGCCTGCCCGAGCTGCGACGGGCTGGGCATGGCCGAGTTCTTCGACCCCGAGCGCGTGGTGGTGCATCCGGAGCTGTCGCTGTCGGCGGGCGCCGTGCGCGGCTGGGACCGCCGCAACGCCTACTACTTCCAGCTTATCGCCTCGCTGGCCAAGCACTACAAGTTCGACGTGGACGCGCCCTGGCAATCGCTGCCGGCGGCGGTGCGCGAAGCCGTGCTGTTCGGCAGCGGCGAGGAAGTGATCACCTTCACCTACTTCACCGAGTCCGGCGGGCGCACCCAACGCAAGCATCGCTTCGAAGGCATCATCCCGAACCTGGAACGCCGCTACCGCGAGACCGAATCGCCCGCGGTACAGGAAGAACTCGGCAAGTACATCAGCGAGCGCGCCTGCCCGGACTGCCACGGCGCACGCCTGAACAAGGCCGCGCGCAACGTGTTCGTCGCCGACCGCCCGCTGCCGGACCTGGTCGTGCTGCCGGTGGACGAGGCGCTGAACTTCTTCAAGCACCTGCACCTGCCGGGCTGGCGCGGCGAGATCGCCGCCAAGATCGTCAAGGAAATCGCCGAGCGCCTCGGCTTCCTGGTCGACGTCGGCCTGGATTACCTCACCCTGGAGCGCAAGGCCGACACGCTCTCCGGCGGCGAGGCACAGCGCATCCGGTTGGCCAGCCAGATCGGCGCCGGCCTGGTCGGCGTGATGTACGTGCTCGACGAACCCTCCATCGGCCTGCACCAGCGCGACAACGAACGCCTGCTGGGCACCCTCACCCGGCTGCGCGACCTCGGCAACACGGTGATCGTCGTCGAGCATGACGAGGACGCGATCCGCCTGGCCGACTATGTGCTGGACATCGGCCCGGGCGCCGGCGTGCACGGCGGCGAGATCGTCGGCCAGGGCAGCCTGCAGGACCTGCTCGATTCCCCCCGCTCGCTCACCGGCCAGTACCTCTCGGGCAAGCGCGCCATCGAGATCCCGAAGCAGCGCCACAAGCCGAATCCGAAGATGACGCTGCACCTGCGCGGCGCCCGGGGCAACAACCTCAAGAACGTGGACCTGGATATCCCGGCCGGCCTGCTGACCTGCATCACCGGCGTGTCCGGTTCGGGCAAGTCGACGCTGATCAACGACACGCTGTTCTCGCTGGCCGCCAACGAGATCAACGGGGCCTCGCATCCGGTGGCGCCGTATGGCGAAATCGACGGCCTGGACCTGTTCGACAAGGTGGTGGACATCGACCAGTCGCCGATCGGCCGCACGCCGCGCAGCAACCCGGCCACCTATACCGGGCTGTTCACGCCGCTGCGCGAACTGTTCGCGCAGGTGCCCGAAGCGCGTGCGCGCGGCTATTCCGCCGGCCGTTTCAGCTTCAACGTGCGGGGCGGCCGCTGCGAGGCGTGCCAGGGCGACGGCATGATCAAGGTGGAGATGCACTTCCTGCCCGACGTCTACGTGCCCTGCGACATCTGCGGCGGCAAGCGCTACAACCGTGAGACGCTGGAGATCCTCTACAAGGGCTACAACATCAACGACGTGCTCGAGATGACCGTCGAGGATGCGCTGAACCTGTTCGAGCCGGTGCCTTCGATCGCGCGCAAGCTGGAAACGCTGGTCGACGTGGGCCTGAGCTACGTCAAGCTCGGCCAGAGCGCGACCACGCTTTCCGGCGGCGAGGCGCAGCGCGTGAAGCTGTCCAAGGAACTCTCGCGCCGCGATACCGGGCGCACGCTGTACATCCTGGACGAGCCGACCACCGGCCTGCACTTCCACGACATCGAGGCGCTGCTGGCCGTGCTGCACAAGCTGCGCGACGAGGGCAACACGGTGGTGGTGATCGAGCACAACCTGGACGTCATCAAGACGGCCGACTGGATCGTCGACCTCGGCCCGGAAGGCGGCCATCGCGGCGGCAGCATCCTGGTCACCGGCACGCCGGAGGATGTCGCCGCGCATGCGAGTTCGTACACCGGCCAGTTCCTGGCCAAGATGCTGCCCTCGGTCAGCACGCGCCCGACCCGCCCGGCCGCCGTGGCGAACAAGCCTTCCGCGTTGCCGCCGCGCAAGAGCGAACGCGAAGCGGCGGCCAAGGAAGCCAAGGCCGCGGCCAAGGCAGCCAAGGCGACGAAGACCGCGAAAAAAGCCCCCGCCAAGACCACCCGCAAGAAGAGTTCCTGATGAGCGATACCGGCAGCACCCCGCACAAGATCCTCGCCCGCGTTCCGATCAGCGTGCGTTGGCGCGACATGGACAGCATGGGCCACGTCAACAACGCCAAGTACATCTCCTACCTGGAAGAAGCACGCGTGCGCTGGATGCTCGGCGTGCCGGGCGTGTCGATGAGCGACCGCATCGCCCCGGTGGTCGCGGCGACCAACGTCAACTATCGCCGCCCGATCGTGTGGCCGAACGACATCGTGGTCGAACTGTTCGTCGAACGCCTGGGCAACAGCAGCGTCACCATCGGCCATCGCATCGTCGACCAGGCCGACGACAGCGTGCTGTACTCGGACGGCAACGTGGTGGTGGTGTGGATGGACACCCAGAGCGGCAAGAGCGCGCCGCTGCCTGAGGCCATCCGCGCGGCCTCGACCTGAGGCCTCGCCGCGCACCGCGCCGTTACGGCGCGGTCTTGCGCACCTGCAGCGTCGCCTCGATGCTGCGCCCATCTTCGAGCTTGAAGATGACCGGCACGCTGGCGCCTTCCGCCAGCGCCTGCTTCGGCTGCATCAGCATCAGGTGCAGGCCGCCCGGCGCGAGCGTGACCTTTCCCTTGGCCGGCAGCGCCAGCTTTCCCACCTCGCGCATGCGGTTCACGCCGTCCACCTGCACCGATTCGTGCAGGGAGACGTCATCGAACCCGCCGCTGGTGGCCGACGCCACCGCGGCCGGCTGCGCGCAATCGTTGACGAAGGTGCCGAAACCAGCGGCCATCGGCATCGAGGGCGTGGGCGGCAAACGCACCCAGCCATCACGGAACTGCGGGACGCACGCCTTCGCGGACGCGGCGTGGACGTTCGTCGCGGCGGCAAACCCGGCGGCGACGGCGAGAAGGCACAGCAGGCGGGTCGTGTTCATGCCGACTATCATAGCCACAGCCGCCAGGAGCCCGTCATGAGCCTCGAGATCCAAGACCACGCCGACATCCGCGAGATCCGCCTGGCGCGGCCGCCGGCCAATGCGCTGGATACGGCGCTATGCCGCGAGCTCATCGGCGCGATCAACCAGGCGCAGGCCGACGACAAGCACGCCATCGTGCTTTCCGGCGCGCCGCACATCTTCTCCGGCGGGCTGGACGTGCCCTACCTGCTCTCGCACGGGCACGACAAGGGCAAGCTGCTCGACAGCTGGCAGGCCTTCTTCGGTGCCGCCAAGACGCTGGCCGAAGCCCGCATCCCGGTGGTTGCCGCGCTCACCGGCCATGCGCCGGCGGGCGGCTGCGTGCTGGCCCTGTGCTGCGACTACCGTGTCATGGCCCGCAGCGTCGATACCGCCCGCCCGTACGCCATCGGCCTGAACGAGGTGCAGGTGGGCCTGGCCGCGCCGGAGGGCATCCAGCGCCTGCTGCGCCGCGTGGTCGGCCCTCACCGCGCCGAGCGCCTGCTGGTCGCCGGCGAGATGGTGCCCGCCGAACAGGCCGTGCAGTTCGGGCTGGTCGACGAACTGGTCGATGGTGACCTGGTCGTGGCGCGCGCCATCGCCTGGTTGCAGGACCTGCTGCGCCTGCCGCGCCAACCGATGCTGCACACCCGCGACGTCGCCCGCGCCGACCTGCGCGAGGCGCTGGCGCCGGAACTGATCCAGCTCGATCGCTTCGTCGAGGCCTGGTACACCGACGACGCCCAGGCCGCGCTGCAGGCGCTGGGCGCGCGCCTGCGCAAACCGGCCTGAGCCCCCGGCCCGACGGGGCGTCCCCGCTATAATCGGCGCCTATCGCCCTGCAGGCCCCGACCTTGTCCGACACCGCCGAACCCGTCGTCTCCGAACTGATCAGCCTGCTCTCGCTGGAGCGGCTGGAGGACAACCTGTTCCGCGGCCAGAGCCGCGACATCGGTACCAAATACGTGTTCGGCGGGCAGGTGCTGGGCCAGGCGCTGGCCGCCGCCCAGGCCACGGTGGAGAACGGCCGCCAGGCGCATTCGCTGCATGCCTACTTCCTGCGCGCCGGCAATATCGAAGCGCCCATCGTCTACGACGTGGACCGTACGCGCGACGGCGGCAGCTTCTCGGTGCGCCGCGTCACCGCGATCCAGCACGGCAAGGTGATCTTTTTCTGCGCGGCCTCCTTCCAGGAGCACGAGGACGGCGCCGAGCACCAGTCGCGCATGCCCGACGTGCCGCAGCCGGAGGACATCGCGCCGACCCCGCCCCTGGCGCCGGAAGTGCTGGAGAAGCTGCCGGTGAAGGTGCAGCGCTGGCTTTCGCGCGGCGGCCCGTTCGAATTCCGCCACGTGTTCCCGCGCGACGAACTCAACCCGCCCAAGCGTCCCCCGTTCCAGCAGATGTGGCTGCGCCTGAGCGACCCGGTGGGCGACGACCAGGGGCTGCACCGCGCCCTGCTCGCCTATGCCTCGGATTTCCAGCTGCTCGGCACCTCGACCTTCCCGCACGGCATCAGCTACTACACGCCCGGGGTGCAGATGGCCTCGCTCGACCACGCGCTGTGGTTCCACCGTCCGTTCCGCACCGACGACTGGCTGCTGTATTCGCTCGACAGCCCCACCGCGCAGGGCTCGCGTGGCCTGGCGCGCGGCCAGTTCTTCACCCGCGACGGCGTGCTGGTGGCCAGCACCTCGCAGGAAGGGCTGATCCGCGTCGTGCCCGACGGCCAGGCCCACACCGTGCCGGCCAAGGACTGACCATGCGCAAGATCTTCAGCAGTCAACGCGTGGAAACCGCCGAGGGCGTGGCCAAGCTGCTGCGCGACGCCGGCATCGACGTGCGCCTGAGCAACGGCCGCTCCTACCGCAGCCGCCGCAGCGGACAGTTCAGCTACCTCGAGGAAGGCAACCCGCAAGCGCATCCCACGGTGTGGGTGGTGCACGCGGACGACCAGCCCCGCGCGCGCGAACTCCTGCGCGAGGCGCGCCTGCTCGACACCACGCGCCGCGACGTGCCGTTCGCCGAATACGCCTTCGCCGATTCCCCGGAAGCGAAGACCGGCACGCGCAATTGGGCCTGGCGCATCCGCATCGGCCTGCTGCTGGTGATCGGCGCGATCGCGCTGTTCATCATGCTGCGCCATAACGCCTCCCGGCAGGCCGCACCGGTTGCGCCCGCACCCGCCGCAGCGCCCGCCGCCCCGGCCGCTGCGCCGCAGCCGCAGGATCAGCCACAGGAACAGGAAGACCCCTCGCGCGTGCGCATCCAGCCGGCGCATTGAGCCGCGCGGCGGCGATCCCGCCGCCGGCGGTCACATCCGCACCGTCTGGACGTCATGGCAGGGAACCCGGAAGGAGCCTGCCATGAACACCGATACGCTCGAGACGACGCTGCAGCGCGAACTGCCGAACGCAGCCGCCGGCTGCCAGCAGGCCTATGGACGCATCGTCGGCGCCTGCCAGAACACGGTGACCGCCATCGCCCTGGCGATCACCCGCGACGTCGCCGCCAGCGAGGACATCGCGCAGGAAGCCTTCCTGCGCGCCTGGCAGCAACTGGCGCGCCTGCACAACCACGCCAGCTTCCTGCCCTGGCTACGACAGATCACCCGCAACCTCGCCCGCGACTGGCTGCGCACCCAGCGTCATCGCCCGCTTTCGGGCGAGGCGGCCGAGGTGGCCATCGGCGTGGCCGCCGATCCCGGCCCGTCGCCGGCCGACCACCTGCAACGCGTCGAAGAGGAACTCGCCGCGGAAGAACTGATTTCGGCGCTGCCGGAAGAAAGCCGGGAAACGCTGCTGCTGTATTACCGCGAAGGCCAGAGCTCGCAGCAGGTCGCGCAGTTGCTCGGGCTCAGCGACGCGGCGGTGCGCAAGCGGCTGTCGCGCGCCCGGGCCGCGGTGCGCGCGCAGATGCTGGTGCGCTTCGGCGAGTTCGCGCGCAGCAGCGCGCCGGGCACCGCCTTCGCCGCGACGATCGGCTCGCTGCT
The DNA here is from genome assembly GCA_023386795.1 of Pseudomonadota bacterium. Classification (GTDB taxonomy): domain Bacteria; phylum Pseudomonadota; class Gammaproteobacteria; order Xanthomonadales; family Xanthomonadaceae; genus Stenotrophomonas_A. Next base: position 62 of record JAEWJB010000189.1, on the reverse strand, counting down.
GATGGTGGCCGCGCCGGGCACGGCCAGCGCCGTGGTGATCGGCAGTACCGCCGGTCTTGCCG
>JAEWJB010000145.1 GCA_023386795.1 Pseudomonadota bacterium | reverse complement strand
ATCATGCTACCAACGAAGGAGAGTGCACATGGTATGAATTTGCCTGTGAAATCTTTAGACAGGCAGGCATGGATGTAAAAGTGGAGCCTGTTGGTTCGGATCAGTATCCGGCAAAGGCAAAACGGCCAGCCAACAGCCGTATGAACAAGGATAAGCTGGAGGAAAACGGTTTTCTTTGCCTGCCTTCCTGGCAGGATGCTTTAAAACGGTACTTGGAGATTGTTTTCCCTGGTTAAGGATCAGCAGGAAGCAGGTCCGGTTGGGAGGGATTTAAAAAAATTAACCTGACCGGACTTGCAATTTATTTATGTTCATGATATAATGGCGAAATACCGTGAATATCATAGTTTTTCATAAAAAAAGATTGACGAATCCTGGTCTGTATGTTATAGTAATTGGGCGAATGGAAGAGCTTAGGTCTTTTTTTTATGCTCAAAATTGCTTGCAGCAGACAAAGGGACTTAAAACACAACAATGAAAATTTAAGTGGAGGTGGAAGTCGTGCGCACAAAAATCACACTGGCATGTACAGAATGCAAACAGCGTAATTACAATATGACCAAGGATAAGAAGACTCATCCGGACAGAATGGAAACCAAGAAGTATTGCAGATTCTGTAAGAGCCATACAATGCACAAGGAAACAAAGTAATCAGTTTGTAAAGGACGTGAAATTATGGGAGATACAGTGAACAACGAGAGTGCTCAGAAGAAAAGCTTTTTTAAGGGTTTGAAATCTGAGTTTTCAAAAATCGTTTGGCCTGACAAAGAAACCGTAACGAAACAGACGATCGCTGTTATTTCTTCAGCGATTGCTTTAGGACTGATTATCGGAATTCTTGATCTTATCATCAAGTTTGGTCTCAGTTTTATCTTATAATTCGTAAGGGTTAAGGTGAGTTTATGTCAGAAGCACATTGGTATGTAGTTCATACCTATTCAGGTTATGAGAACAAAGTAAAGGTTGACATTGAAAAAACAATCGAAAACAGAAACTTACAGGATCAGATTCTGGAAGTATCGGTTCCGTTAGAGTCCGTCATTGAAATAAAAAATGGCGTTGAAAAGAAGGCGGATAAAAAGATGTTTCCCGGCTACGTACTGATTCACATGGTCATGAATGATGATACATGGTATGTGGTGCGTAATACCCGTGGAGTGACAGGCTTTGTAGGCCCTGGATCAAAACCGGTTCCTCTGACAGAAGAAGAGATGGAGAAACTTGGGTTCAAGAACGAAGAGGTCATCATTGGCTTTGAAGAGGGAGATACCGTTGTGGTAACTTCCGGTGCATGGAAAGATACAGTTGGTGCCATCAAGTCCATCAACGAAAGTAAGAAAACCATCACCATGAGCGTTGAGATGTTCGGCCGGGAGACTCCGGTAGAATTAAACTTCAGCGAAGTAAAGAAGATGTAACAAGTAAAAGCGGCTTATACCGGTGTATAGGCTCGTGGGAGGGAAATCCCCGACAATACCACATTTATTTAGGAGGTGCCTTATTATGGCAAAGAAAGTAACGGGATATATCAAATTGCAGATTCCAGCAGGAAAGGCTACACCAGCTCCTCCTGTAGGTCCAGCACTTGGACAGCATGGTGTAAACATCGTACAGTTTACAAAGGAATTCAACGCAAGAACAGCTGATCAGGGAGACTTAATCATCCCAGTTGTTATCACTGTTTATGCTGACAGAAGCTTCAGCTTCATAACCAAGACTCCGCCAGCTGCTGTATTATTAAAGAAAGCCTGCAAGATCAAATCCGGATCTGCGGTTCCTAATAAGACAAAGGTAGCTACAATTACTAAGGCTGAATTACAGAAGATCGCTGAATTGAAGATGCCTGACTTAAATGCTGCATCTGTTGAATCAGCTATGAGCATGGTCGCTGGTACCGCAAGAAGTATGGGTATCACAGTAGTTGAAGCATAATTTTCTTAATAATATTGTAGTTTATGAAGTTTTAAGAACGTGGGAGGGAAAATCCCCGACAATACCACTAGGAGGTTATTTAGAATGAAAAGAGGAAAAAGATACGCAGAGGCAGCTAAAACAGTAGATCGTTCTGTTCTCTACGATGCACCAGCAGCAATCTCTTTAGTTAAGCAGAATGCAAGTGCTAAATTTGATGAAACCATAGAAGCTCATATCAGAACCGGTTGTGACGGACGTCACGCTGACCAGCAGATCCGTGGCGCAGTTGTACTTCCTCACGGTACAGGTAAGACTGTTCGTATTTTAGTTTTCGCTAAGGGCCCTAAGGCTGATGAAGCTTTGGCTGCAGGCGCAGACTTTGTTGGAGCTGAGGAACTGATTCCGAAGATCCAGAACGAAGGCTGGTTAGATTTTGATGTAGTTGTTGCTACACCAGATATGATGGGTGTTGTTGGTCGTCTGGGACGTGTCCTGGGACCTAAGGGCTTAATGCCAAACCCAAAAGCTGGTACTGTTACCATGGACGTAACAAAAGCAATCAACGATATCAAAGCTGGTAAGGTTGAGTACAGACTTGATAAGACAAATATTATCCACGTGCCAGTTGGAAAAGCTTCTTTTACAGAAGAACAGTTAGCGGACAACTTCCAGACGCTTGTTGATGCAATCGTCAAAGCAAGACCAAGTGCAGTTAAGGGTGCCTACTTAAAGAGTGTTACACTGGCTTCCACTATGGGACCTGGCGTAAAACTGAACGTAGCTAAGTTAATGAACTAATTTTGTTTTGTGGTTGACATTAATTATATATAATGTTATACTATGCAAGTATTGACTGCCGAAGACAGCAGGTGCCGCAAGGCATAAGGTGTTAACGCCTGCCGAGGAATGTACAAGAATCATTTTATGTAAATGAATTGTAGACCTCTCCGTCCATCCGGCGGAGGGGTTTTTCTTTGCGGTTTATACGAGCGGGCCTTACGGGTAACCGGGAGGCTCAGACTAAACAGGAGGTAAACCATAATGGCAAAAGTTGAATTAAAGCAGCCAGTTGTAAGCGAGATCAAAGAATTACTTGATGGCGCTGAGTCAGCGGTAGTTGTAGATTACCGTGGTATCTCAGTTGCTCAGGATACAGCACTTCGTAAGAAATTAAGAGAGGCTGGTATTTCCTACAAAGTATATAAGAATACAATGATCCGTTTTGCAGCTCAGGGTACAGCATTTGAGGCTCTGGAACCTAATCTGGAAGGACCTACAGCTATCGCTGTGTCAAAGACAGATGCAACAGCTCCAGCAAGAATCCTGGCTGAGTTTGCTAAAACTGCTCCGGCCTTAGAGATTAAGGGCGGCGTTGTAGAAGGCGCTTACTATGATGCAAAAGGTATGGAGAAGATCTCCAGCATTCCTTCCAGGGATATCCTTCTTGGAAAGTTGCTTGGAAGCATCCAGTCTCCTATCACAAACATTGCTCGCGTTCTCAAGCAGATTGCAGATGCTCAGGGCGGAGAAGCAGCAGAGGCATAAAATTCTTAATAAAGGTAAGCGAAACGCACCTGAATTTAGAAAATTAGCCGTTCGATGAGCGATTAGGCGAATCGAACTTCCTTAAAAAAACATATTAAATACGGAGGTATATTATCATGGCAAAGTTAACAACAGCTGAATTTATCGAAGCGATCAAAGAATTATCTGTATTAGAATTAAACGAATTAGTAAAGGCATGTGAGGAAGAATTTGGTGTATCTGCAGC
>JAEWJB010000135.1 GCA_023386795.1 Pseudomonadota bacterium | reverse complement strand
CGCGGGGTCGGGGTTGGTGAGCGACCGGTCTGCCCGGGGGGGGGCGAGGGCGCGGCCCGCCGCGCGGGCAGCGCCCGGTGCTTATCCGCGCAGCCGGCTGTGGCGGAAGCCGTAGGCGAAGTAGATCGCGAAGCCGCCCACGGTCCAGAATGCCATCAGCATCCAGTTGTGGGCGGTCATCGCCGACAGCAGCGCCAGGCAGCTGAGCACGCCCAGCGTGCAGATCAGCGGCGCGGCCGGCATCTTGAACGGACGCGGCAGGTCCGGCTGGGTGCGGCGCAGGATCAGCACGCCCGCGCACACCGCGGCGAAGGCGATCAGCGTGCCCATCGAGGTCAGCTCGCCCAGCACGTCCAGTGGGAACAGCGCCGCCAGCAGCGCGATGCCCACGCCAGTGATCACGGTGTTGATGTGCGGCGTGCGGTACTTCGGATGGATGCGGGTGAACACCTCCGGCAGCAGGCCGTCGCGCGCCATGATCATGAAGATGCGCGGCTGGCCGATGATCATCACCAGCACCACCGAGGACAGGCCGATCAACGCGCCGACCTCCACCACCACGCGCAACCATGCCAGCTCGGGGTGCGCGGCCACCGCCGTCACCACCGGCTCGTCGGTGCCGAGCATCGTGTAGGGCACCAGGCCGGTCATCACTGCGGCCATGGCGATGTACAACACGGTGCAGATCACCAGCGAGAGCAGCATGCCGATCGGCATGTCGCGCTGCGGGCGGTGCGACTCCTGCGCGGCCACCGACACCGCCTCGAAACCAATGTAGGCGAAGAACACCATCGAGGCGCCGCGCAGCACGCCTTCCCAGCCGTACTTGCCCGGGCCTTCGTTGGCCGGGATGAACGGGTGCCAGTTGTCCGGGTTCACGTACTTCCAGCCGACCACGATGACCAGCACGATCAGGCCGCTCTTGAGGAGCACCATCGCCATGTTCATCGCCGAGGACTTGCGGATGCCCACGTAGCACAGCCAGGTCAGCAGCAGGGTGATGCCGGCCGCCGGCAGGTTGGCGATCGCGCCGGTGGGGCGCAGCTGCGCGTCCAGCGGGGCATTCACCAGGGCGGGTGGCAGCACGATGTCGAAGTGTTCGAGCAGGCTGAGGAAATACCCCGTCCAGCTCACCGCCACCGCCGAGGCGGACACGCCGTATTCGAGCACCAGCATCCAGCCGATGAACCAGGCCGCCAGCTCGCCGAAGGTGGCATAGGTGTAGGTGTAGGCGCTGCCGGAGACCGGCACCATCGCGGCGAACTCGGCATAGGCCATCGCGCAGAACGCGCAGCAGATGGCCGCCAGCAGGAACGAGAGCATGATCGCCGGGCCGGCGTGGTTGGCCGCCGCGGTGCCGGTGATGACGAAGATGCCGCCGCCGATCACCGCGCCGATGCCCAGCGCGGTCAGGCCCCAGGGGCCGAGCGCACGGGTCAGGCCCAGCCCGCCGGCATCGGCGTGGCTGGCGTGGGGATGTTTGGTGGCCCAGAGTTGCTTGAGCATGTAAGGCGTTCCGGTGGGGTCGGGCAAAAGGCGAAGCCGGCGCGGGCGCCGGCTTCGGGTCGGATCAGGCCTGCTTGGCCAGGCGGCTGTGACGCATGCCGTAGAAGAAGTAGATGCACAGGCCGATCAGCGTCCAGCCCACGAACACCTTCCAGTGCTCCTGGAACGCCTGCAGGAACAGCGCCACGCAGGCCAGCGCGCCCAGCGGGCAGACCACGATGGCCAGCGGCACGCGGAACGGGCGCGGCAGTTCCGGGCGCGTATAGCGCAGCACCAGCACGCCCACGCACACGGTGGCGAAGGCCAGCAGCGTGCCCATCGACACCAGCTCGCCCAGCACCTTGAGCGGGATCAGGCCGGCCAGCGAAGCGGCGACCACGCCGACGATGATCGTGCCCACGTACGGGGTGTGGAAGCGCTTGTGCACGCGGCCCAGCAGCGGCGGCAGCAGGCCGTCGCGCGACATGGTGTAGAAGATGCGCGGCTGCGCCATCAGCATCACCAGCACCACCGAGGACAGGCCGGCGATGGCGCCGATCTCCACGGCGGTCTTCAGCCAGGCCAGCTGCGGGTAGCTTTCCAGCGCGGTGGCCACCGGCTTGGCGGTGCCCAGCTGGGTGTACGGCAGCAGGCCGGTCAGCACGGCGCAGACGATGATGTAAATCACCGTGCACACCGCCAGCGAGCCGAGGATGCCGATCGGCATGTTGCGCTGCGGGTCCTTGGTTTCGCCGGCCGAGGTGGAGACCGCATCGAAGCCGATGTAGGCGAAGAACACGATCGACGCGGCGCGGAACACGCCGCTCCAGCCGAACACGCCCGGGGCGGTGTTCTCGGGGATGAACGGGTGCCAGTTGGCCGGGTTCACGTAGGACCAGGCGAAGGCGACGAACAGGCAGATCACCACCACCTTGATCGCCACCACGATCCCGTTGACGAACGCCGACTGGGTGATGCCCACGTAGCACAGCGCGCTCACGCCCGCGACGATCAGCACCGCCGGCAGGTTGATGATGGCGCCGGAGGCGATGAAGGCGTGGCCGGTCCAGTCCAGGGGCGCGTTGGCCAGCTCGGCGGGGAAGGGAAGGCCCAGCGTCGTGGTGATGAAGCTCACCAGGTAGGCCGACCAGCCCACCGCCACGCTGGAGCCGGCGAACAGGTACTCCAGCACCAGGCACCAGCCGATGAACCAGGCCATGCCTTCGCCCAGGGTGGCGTAGGAATACGAATAGGCGCTGCCGGAGACCGGCATCATCGCTGCGAACTCGGCGTAGCACAGGCCGGCCAGCGCGCAGGCGAAGCCGGCGATCACGAACGACAGCATCACCGCCGGGCCGGCGTGGTTGGCGGCCGCCTGGCCGGTCATCACGAAGATGCCCGCGCCGATGACCGCGCCGATGCCCAGCATCACCAGGTGGCGCGCGGTCAGGGTGCGCTTGAGGGTGGCTTCGCCTTCCAGGCTGCCCTCGAACGGCTCGCCGGCATCGACGTGGCCGGCGGGCTCGACCGGTTTGACCCTCAACAGTGACTTCAGCATGCGGTTGCTTCCCGGGAAATGGAGTACGGGGCGCGGCCGGTCGGCCGTGCCCTTCTGGGGCTGTGGGGGTTCCGGCCAGGCCGGAAGGTGGCCCGTACCTTAGCCAATGCTGAAGCCAGACCACAAGCGCACTGCAACATCGGCGAGGGATAATCCCGAATCTTTTCTGCCAGGAAACCCGACATGACGCCCGACCGCCCGCCGCCCCTTCGCCGGCAGTTCGAGGAATACGCCCGGCGCGGCGCTGCCGAGGCCGAGGTGGCGGCACAGTGCCTGGCGTTGCTGGACGATGTGGCTGATCCATTCGGACGCGAGCGCCTGGCCGGGCATTTCACCGGCTCGGCTTGGCTGGTCGATGCCGCCGGGGAACGGGTGCTGCTGACCCACCACCGCAAGCTGCAACGCTGGCTGCAGCTGGGCGGCCATGCCGACGGCGACCGTGACCTGGCCCAGGTCGCGCTGCGCGAGGCGCAGGAGGAATCGGGCCTGGAGGGGCTGGTGCTGGCCGACGGCGAGCTGTTCGACCTGGACCGGCACTGGATTCCCGGGCGCGGCGATGTCCCGGGCCATTGGCACTACGACGCCCGCTACGTGGTACGGGCGACGGGATCGGAGGAATTCGTGGTCAGCGAGGAATCGCTGGCGCTGGCGTGGCGGCCGGTGGCCGAACTGCTGGAAGACCCGCAGTCGGATGAATCGATGCGGCGGATGGCCGGGAAGTGGCTGGCGCGCTGAAGGCGGCAGCGGGGCGTCGTGTCGCCTGGCTGGCGCTTTGCCTGCCTGGCGCTTTGTAGGAGCGGCTTCAGCCGCGAC
>JAEWJB010000109.1 GCA_023386795.1 Pseudomonadota bacterium | reverse complement strand
AAGGCAACCTCGGCTTAATGAAAGCCGTGAAACGTTTCGACCCCAATATGGGCGTGCGTTTGGTATCATTTGCCGTACACTGGATTAAAGCTGAAATTCATGAATACGTGATTCGTAACTGGCGAATTGTTAAAATTGCCACCACCAAGGCACAACGTAAATTATTCTTCAATCTACGTAGCCTAAAAAAATCCAGTAAAAAATTAACCCTGGATGAAGCACAATCCATTGCCAATGACCTGAATGTCACACCTGAACAGGTGCTGGAAATGGAAGGTCGTCTAACCGCTTATGATGCTGCTTTTGAAGCACAAGGCGATGACGATGATGAAGGTTCAACCCATGTTGCACCGGCTTTATATCTGGAAGACAATCGTTACGACCCTGCTCGCTTAGCTGAAGAAGAAGACTACGAAGAACAAAGCACCTCTGCTCTGCATGATGCCATGGATCAGCTGGATGACCGTTCACGCAACATTTTACAGCGTCGCTGGTTAGATGATGAGAAATCGACCCTGCATGAGCTGGCTGCTGAATATAACGTGTCTGCCGAGCGTATTCGTCAGTTAGAAAAAAATGCCATGGAAAAAATTAAGGTCGCCATGTCATCTAACTAAGTCTTCCAACTAAGTGACCAAACCGATTTTATGATATTTTGAAAAAAGGGCTGCGTGCTCTTTTTTCATATATAGGCTGCAGGAATGTTGCTTTTTGCCTTTCGTGCAAGTGTCAGAATATGCTAAGTTATGCGCAAATTTACTCAGGTAGTCATTGCTTATGTGGATTGCAATTTCAGCCCTCAATTTAGCTTTTGCTGTCATGCTGGGTGCTTTCGGTGCCCATGGCTTAAAAACACGTGCAACTGAAGCGCAATTGGCATGGTGGCATACCGCAACTGATTATTTTTTCTATCATGCGCTTGGACTTTTGGCGCTTGCCATTTTAGCCAAAGTGCTTCCCCAGCTTCCCATTAAAGCAAGTTTTATACTTATTCAGGTTGGTATTTTCTTTTTCTGTGGCTCACTCTATGTCATGGCATTAGGCCTACCCCGCTTTTTAGGGGCCATTACCCCGATTGGCGGTGCTTTGATGATTGCAGGCTGGCTGGTATTGGCGTGGAATGCCTTTAAATACGTGAAATAAAATTAAAGGGAATTAATGATGCAGATTTATTTAAATGGCGAAGCAAAAAATACCACATGCACCAATTTATTAGAACTAATTCAAGAGCTTGAACTTGAAGGCAAACGCTTTGCTGTAGAAAAAAATGAAATGATCATTTCCAAAAGCAAACTGGCACAAACCCCGATTTGCGCTGAAGATCAAATTGAAATTATTCATGCCGTCGGTGGCGGCTAATTCGGAGCTCCCATGGAAGACACCCCGCTTATAATTGGTTCTCGTACTTTTAATTCACGTTTGTTGGTCGGTACAGGTAAATATAAAGACTTAACTGAAACCGACTTGGCTATTCAGGCCAGCGGCGCAGAGATCGTCACGGTTGCCATCCGTCGGGTCAATATCGGCCAGCATCCTGATCAGCCGAATTTGCTTTCTGTCGTTCCACCAGAAAAATACACCATTCTGCCCAATACAGCCGGCTGCTTTGACGCCAACAGTGCTGTGCGTACCTGTATGCTGGCACGTGAACTGCTGGATGGACACAACCTGGTCAAACTGGAAGTACTGGGCGATGAAAAAACACTTTATCCGAATGTCACTGAAACCTTAAAAGCAGCTCGCACCTTAATTGATGATGGCTTTGAGATTATGGTGTATACCTCGGATGACCCGATTATTGCGCAAGAATTAGAGAGCATGGGCTGTGTGGCAATTATGCCTTTAGGTAGCCTGATTGGCTCAGGTCTGGGGATTTTGAATCCGCATACCATTTCCATTATTAAAGAAAATGCCAAAGTTCCGGTACTGGTCGATGCCGGTGTCGGTACTGCCAGTGATGCAGCAATTGCTATGGAACTCGGTTGTGACGGTGTACTGATGAATACCGCAATTGCCGCTGCGCAAAACCCGATTTTAATGGCATCTGCAATGAAAAAAGCGGTTGAAGCAGGTCGTGAAGCCTTCCTTGCAGGCCGTATGCCACGTAAACGCATGGCCAATGCCAGCTCGCCTGAAACCGGTTATTTCTTTAAATAAAATTAAAGATCTTAAAAAGGACTCAAATGAGTCCTTTTTTTATATTCTAAGATTTCAAAATGTACCTAAGCACTTAAACCCTTTTGCATAATCCGGATTTTTACATCCAGCACGTCATCTTTAACTTGTTGCTGATAGGCTTGCATATGTAGAGTTAGTAAATGAGCATTCAAATGCTCCATACTTTCCCAATGTTCCAACGTGGTAATTACATCAGGTAATTTAGTCTGATAATCAGCATTTGATTGATGATCTATCAGTAGTTCATAACCGTGACAACCCTCTTCCTGCAAAACAGTAGCTGTTATTTTCCTAAAGGCGTTTAGTACGTTTTCACGATGTTTGGCACCTGGGCGAATCTGAATATCTGCAATAATAGTCAACATGGTTTGCTCCTTAACGAACCCATCAATTAAGCAAAAATATGCATAAGATGTTGACGGTACTCATGTTGATATTGAGCGACATTGGGCATTTTAATCACATCATGCACAATGAAAGTCTCTAAACCCTTCATACCCAAAAATTGATTGGCTTTATGAAATGGCAGATAAACCCCATCTACTCCAACACCCTGAAAAAATTGCTCAGGGTCATTAAAAGCTTCGATAGGTGCATTCCAGGTTAACGATAACATATACTTTTTATCGTGAATAAGGCCACCTGAACCATATTTTTTCGATGCATCAGAACGCGATCGGCCATCACTGGCATATAAGGTGCCATGCCCTTCGGTAAAAATATCATCCATATATTTTTTTACTGTCCACGGCGCACCCATCCACCAGCCTGGCATTTG
>JAEWJB010000028.1 GCA_023386795.1 Pseudomonadota bacterium | reverse complement strand
CCGTACAGCACGCCGGTGTAGACGCGTGACGCGCGGGCCGTGGGCGCCGTGCGCAGGTCGACGTTGCGCGCAACCTCGTCGGCGAGCCCGCGCGACACGCCGAGCACGTCGCACGCGTCGGCGCGGGTGCTGACCGCGACCAGTGCGTCGAGGACCTTCTCGCGCACCGGCGTCAGCCCGGCGTGCGACAGCGCGGTCAGGTCGAGCGGGCGAGCGGTCGCGGGTGCGGGTGTCTTGCCCTCGGAGGGCGGCAGCAGCACGAGCACCGCACCACGGTACGGTGCGTGGGCCGGGGTCCGGCGGCAGGGAGGGTGTGGGACGTGGCACAGGTGAAGGTCTACGGGCGGCGCTCGGTCTGGGCGCCGCGGCGCACGGAGGTCTCCGACGCGGTGCACGCCGCGCTCGTCGGCGCGTGGGGGCTGCCGCCGGACAAGCGGTTCCACCGTTTCCTGCTGCTCGACGACGACGACCTCGTCGCGCCGCGGTCGCCGGAGTACCTCGTGGTGGAGGTCGTGTGCTTCACGGGCCGCAGCCCGGCAGCGGTGCGGGCGCTGGTCGCTGCGTTCTTCGACGACGTCGCGCCCGCGCTCGGGCTCGCCCCCGACGACCTCGAGGTCGTGGTCCTGGAGAGCCCGCCCACGCACTGGGGCATCCGCGGGGTCGCGGGCGACGAGCTGCAGCTCTCGTACCGTGTCGACGTCTGACGCGGAACCTTGACATGACGAGCAGGACCGACCCGCAGGTCGTGGTACGCCTCGCCGTGCTGGAGGACGCCGCGGCCGTCGCGGCCGTCCACCACCGGTCGTGGGGGGAGACCTACTCCGAGCTGCTCCCCGTGTCCCACTGGGAGACGGACACGCTCGAGCGCCGCACCGAGCGGTGGCGCCGGGAGCTCGGGTCCGCCGTCCCGGTCATGGTCGCCGAGGTGGACGGCCGGATGGTCGGGATCGCGCTCGCGGAGGCGGCCGGACCGGTCGGTACGCACGCGCCCGTGCGGGACCGCCACCTGTACATGCTGTACGTGCTGGCCTCACACCACGGCACGGGCGTCGGCCAGACGCTGCTCGACGCCGTCCTCCCGCCCGGCACGCCCGCGCAGCTGTGGGTGGCCGAGGAGAACCCGCGCGCCCGACGGTTCTACGAGCGCAACGGTTTCCGCGCCGACGGCGCGCGCCACGTCGACGTGGGCTCCGGCATCCCGTCGGTCCGTCTCGTGCGCTGACGTCCGTCGCACGGTCCCACGGGGGAGCGCTACGCTGACCACGCGGATGAGTCAGCCAGGCGGCCGCGTCGGGACCCTCGGGTCCTGCCGAGGAACGTCCGGGCTCCGTAGGGCAGGGTGGTGGGTAACGCCCACCCGGGGTGACCCGCGGGACAGTGCCACAGAGAACAGACCGCCACGACGGACCGGCTCGCCGGGACGGCGCGGTAAGGGTGAAACGGTGGTGCAAGAGACCACCAGCGCACCGGGTGACCGGTGCGGCTAGGTAAACCCCACCCGGAGCAAGGCCAGACAGGGAGCGTTCGAGGGTTGCCCGCCCGAGCTCCCGGGTAGGCCGCTGGAGGCGTGCGGCAACGTACGTCGTAGATGGATGGTCGCCACTCGTGCGGGGGCAACCGCGCACGGGGACAGAACCCGGCGTACCGGCTGGCTCATCCGCCCTCCCGGTGCCGGGGTCGGCGCCGGGGCTCAGGTGCCGAGGTGGGTGCGGTAGCGCCGGGACGCGCCGACCGGTGCGAGTGGGGTCGGAACGGCGCGTCGACGGACCGCCGCTCCACGCGGCGTCTCCCTCGCCCGGTGTGTCAGCGTCCCGCCCCCACCCGCGAGGCCCCACGCGGCGTGGGCACCTCGGTCACGCCGGCCTCCCCCCGCACGCCCGGGAGCCGCACCGCGAACGTCGCACCCTCGCCGGGGCTGCTGACGACGCGCAGCGTCCCGCCGTGGCTCGTCACGACCTCGCGCAGCAGCGCCAGGCCGAGGCCGAAGCGCCGCCGGTCGTCGCCCTCGCCGCGGTGGAAGCGGTCGAAGATGCGGTCGGCGTCCGCGGGGTCGAACCCGATGCCGGTGTCGGTCACGACGACCTCGACCGCGCGGCCCTGGTCGGTGGCGCTCGCGCTCACGGCGACGTGGCCACCGCTGGGTGTGTGCGACAGCGCGTTGGACAGCAGCTCGGCGACGACGCGCCGCAGCGCGGACTCGACGCCCCGCACGTGCGGCAGTCCCTCGTCCGCGAGCGCGGTCACCCGCACCCCCTGGTCGGCGGCACGAGCGGCGTCGACGGCGACGGCGTTCTCGACGAGCGCGGCGATGTCGACGTCGGTGCTGTCGGGACGTTCCGCCGCGGTGCCCGGTGCGGCGGCCATGCGCGCGGAGAGCAGCAGCTCGTCGACGATCTCCCCGAGCCTGCGCGTCGTCTCGACGAGCCGGTCGAGGTCGCGGGCCTGCGCGTGGTCCTCGCTGCCGCGGGCGCGCCGTCGCAGCAGCTGGGCGCGGGCGTGGACCTGCGCGATGGGCGTGCGCAGCTCGTGGCTGGCGTCGGCCACGAACCTCCGC
>JAEWJB010000006.1 GCA_023386795.1 Pseudomonadota bacterium | reverse complement strand
GCGGCCATGGTGCTCGGCGTCGTCGTGCTGGCCGTCGTCGTCCTCGCCGTGCGCGGCTGACCGAAGAGCCGACAGGAGACCTGGAACTGATGTCGAACTTCCCCTGGCTCACCGCGCTGGTGGTGCTGCCGCTGGTCGGTGCCGCGGCCCTGTGGCTGCTGCCCGCCGGCGCGCGCACCCGCGCGCGCACGGTCGCCCTCGGGTTCGCCCTGGCGGAGGTGCTGCTCGCCGTCGCGGCGTTCACGGCCTTCGACGTGGCGGACGCGGCGACGCACCAGCTCGTCGAGAACGCCCCCTGGATCCCCGCGCTCGGCGTGTCGTGGGCGCTCGGCGTCGACGGTGTCGGGCTCGCGCTCATCGGCATGTCGGTCGTCCTCGTGCCGCTCGTGGTGCTCGCCGCGTGGCGCGAGCAGGGCTCCACGGACGCCCCGACCGACCGGCTGCGGCACTACCTGGCGCTCGTCCTGCTGCTCGAGGCGTTCATCGTCCTGGTGTTCGCGGCGCGCGACGTCTTCCTCTTCTACGTCGTCTTCGAGGCGATGCTCATCCCCGTCTACTTCATGATCGGCGCGTTCGGCGGCGCCCAGCGGCGCTACGCCGCCGTGAAGTTCCTGCTGTACTCGCTGGCCGGCGGGCTCGTCATGCTCGTGGGCGTCATCGCGCTGTACCTGCAGGGCCCCGGCGGGCCGGAGGGCTTCCTGGTCGAGAACCTCGTCGGCCTCGAGCTCGACCCGACGGTCGAGAAGTGGCTCTTCGGGTCGTTCTTCCTCGCGTTCGCGATCAAGGCGCCGATGTTCCCGGTCCACACCTGGCTGCCGGACGCCGCGCAGCAGGCGCCCGCCGGCACGTCGACGCTGCTCGTCGGCGTGCTCGACAAGGTCGGCACCTTCGGGATGCTCACGCTGTGCCTGCCGCTGTTCCCGGCGGCGTCCCGCTGGGCCGCGCCGGTCGTGATCGTGCTGGCGGTGGTCTCCGTGATCTACGGGGCGCTGCTCGCGATCGGCCAGAAGGACATGATGCGGCTCGTCGCGTACACCTCGGTGTCGCACTTCGGCTTCATCGTCCTCGGCATCTTCGCCTTCACGTCGACGTCGGTCGCGGGCTCGTCGTTCTACATGGTCAACCACGGCCTGTCGACCGGTGCGCTGTTCCTGCTCGTCGGCTTCCTCGCCGCGCGGCGCGAGTCGCAGCAGATCGTCGACTTCGGCGGCCTGCAGAAGGTCGTGCCGGTGCTCGCGGGGCTGTTCCTCGTCGTGGGCCTCTCGGCGCTGTCGCTGCCGGGCCTGTCGACGTTCGTCAGCGAGTTCCTCGTCATCGTCGGGACGTTCGCGCGGCACCCCGCTGCGGCGGTCGTCGCGACGCTCGGCGTGGTGCTCGCCGCGGTGTACGTGCTCTGGCTCTACCAGCGGGTCTTCACGGGCCCGTCGCGTCCGGAGCTCGTGGCGACGCCCGACCTGGGCGCTCGCGAGCGGTGGGTCGTCGGCCCGCTGGTCGCGCTCATGCTGGTCCTCGGGTTCGTGCCCGGCCCGGCGCTGGACCTCGTCCGGCCGCCGGCGCAGGAGAGCATCGCCCAGCTCGGCGTCGACGACGTCGCGCCCACGACCACCGCCGGTACCGAAGGGAGTGACCAGTGAGCGGCTTCACCGCGCCCGAGATCGCGTGGGGACCCATGGTCCCCGTGCTGCTCGTGCTGCTCGCGGCCGTCGTCGGCGTGCTCGTCGAGGCCTTCGTGCCCGCCGCGCGCCGCCGTCTCGTGCAGCTCGTCCTCACGCTCGCGTCGCTCGCCGGCGCCCTGCTCGCGATCGCCGCGCTGTGGTCCGGCGTCGAGCGCACGGGCGGGACCGACGTGCTGGGCGGCTCGCTCGTCGTCGACGGGCCCACGCTCGTGCTGCAGGCGACGGTCGCGCTGCTCGCGCTGCTGTCGACGCTCGTGTTCGCCGACCGCGTCACCGGCGGCGAGGACGCCTTCGCGCCGTCCGCCGCCGCGGTGCCCGGTTCCGACTACGAGGAGCTCGCGCGCGCCAAGGGGCTGCGGCAGACCGAGGTCTTCCCGCTCCTGCTCTTCGCCACCGGCGGCATGATGGTCTTCCCCGCGACGACCGACCTGCTGACGCTGTTCGTCGCGCTCGAGGTCCTCTCGCTGCCGCTGTACCTGCTGTCCGGCATGGCGCGCCGCCGCCGCCTGCTGTCGCAGGAGGCCGCGATGAAGTACTTCCTCCTGGGGGCCTTCGTCTCGGCGATCATGCTCTTCGGGATCGGCCTGCTCTACGGCTACTCCGGGTCGCTGCGGTACGCCGACATCGCCGCTGCCACGGCGACGCCCAACGGGCTCGAGGGCCTGCTCGTCGTGGGCGCGCTGCTGCTCATGGGCGGCCTGTTCTTCAAGGTCGGCGCGGTCCCGTTCCACATGTGGACGCCCGACGTCTACCAGGGCGCCCCGACCCCCGTCACCGGCTTCATGGCCGCGTGCACCAAGGTCGCCGCGTTCGGTGCGCTGCTGCGCGTCGTCTACGGCATGCTCCCCGGCATGGCCTGGGACCTCGAGGTGGTCCTCTGGGTCGTCGCGATCCTCACGATGGTCGTCGGCACGGTCGCCGCCCTCGTGCAGACCGACGTCAAGCGGCTCCTGGCGTACTCGTCGGTCGCGCACGCGGGCTTCGTCCTCACCGGTGTCATCGCGCTGCAGGACTCCGGGATCACGGCCGTGCTGTTCTACCTGCTCGCGTACGGCGCGGCCACGGTCGGCGCGTTCGGCCTGGTCTCGCTGGTCCGCGAGCAGGGCACCGACGACGACGACGCGCCGGCCGTGCTCGGTGAGGCGACCCGGCTGTCGCAGTGGGCCGGGCTCGGCCGCTCGCACCCCGTCGTCGCCGTGACGTTCACGCTCTTCCTGCTCTCGTTCGCCGGCATCCCGCTGACCGCCGGGTTCGTCGGCAAGTTCGCGGTGTTCTCCGCGGCGGTCGAGGGCGGGGCGTGGCAGCTCGCGCTCGTCGGCGTCCTGGCGTCGGCGGCCGCAGCGTTCTTCTACGTCCGCATCATCGTGCTGATGTTCTTCACCGAGCCGCACGACGACGTCGTGGAGGCGCCGCGGGCCGAGGTGTCGTCGCTCGCGGACGAGGGCGTGGCGGCGGACGGTGAGGCGGCCGTGGCGAGCGCGGTGACGACCGCCGAGGCGGAGCGCTCGACCCGGGCGACGGTCGCCGGCGGCGAGGGCCTGACGGTCGTCGCGGTCGCGGTGTGCGCGCTGCTGACGCTCGTCCTGGGCGTCGCGCCGTCGCCCGTGCTCGACGCGATCGCCTCGGTGGCGGTCCTGCTGCCGTGAGCAGGCCCGGGCGTGCCGGGCACGAACCGGGAGCGACCGGACATCGCCCGCTCCCGGTTCAGTCCTGCGGCCGTGGTGCGGATAGGTTCGTCCCGTGACCACCGCACTCGCCCTCCCTCTGCACGACGACGCCCTCGCCGAGCGGCTCTCCGGGCGTGTCGGGCTCGTCGAGGAGCTGCTGCGGGACGCGGTGACGTACGCCGACCCGATCGCGCACGACGCGTCCCGCCACCTCGTTGACGCCGGCGGCAAGCGCCTGCGCCCGCTGCTCACGCTGCTGACGGCCGAGCTCGGTGACGGCAACCGTCGCGAGGTGATCGACGCGGCCGCGGTCGTGGAGCTCACGCACCTCGCGACGCTCTACCACGACGACGTCATGGACTCCGCGCCGCTGCGGCGTGGCGCGCCCTCCGCGCACGAGGTCTGGGGCAACTCGGTCGCGATCCTCACCGGCGACCTGCTGTTCGCCCGCGCGTCCTCGATCGTGTCGGGCCTGGGGCCGGAGGCGGTGCGCATCCAGGCGCAGACGTTCGAGCGGTTGTGCCTGGGCCAGCTGCACGAGACCGTCGGGCCACGGCCCGACGAGGACCCCGTCGAGCACTACCTGCAGGTGCTCGCGGACAAGACGGCCTCGCTCATCGCGACGTCCGCGCGCTTCGGCGCCATGTTCGCGGGCTGCCGCCCCGACGTCGTGCGGACCGTGACGCAGTTCGGCGAGGTCGTGGGCGTCGCGTTCCAGCTCGCCGACGACGTCATCGACCTCACCTCGGACGGTTCGGTCACGGGCAAGACCCCGGGCACGGACCTGCGCGAGGGCGTGCCGACGATGCCGGCGCTCCTGCTGCGCTCACGCGCAGCCCAGGCGCCGGCCGGCTCCCGCGACCGGGACGTCGTCGCGCTGCTCGACTCGGACCTCACGTCCGACGCGGACCTCGCGGTCGCGGTCGAGGCGCTGCGCGAGCACGAGGTCGTCGCCCTCACGCGTCGCCGGGCCGTCGAGCTCGCGCGGCAGGCCGTCACCGAGCTCGGGCCGCTGCCGTCCGGGCCCGTGAAGGACGCCCTGGTCGCGTTCGCCGACGCACTCGTCGACCGCGCGTCGTGACGCGGACGCGGTGATGGTCGCAGGCGTCAGGCTCCGCTCCGGTGCCGCCACCGACCAGGCGGCGCGCGAGACCAACGAGGACACCGCGTGGGCGGCCGACGGGCTGTTCCTCGTCGCGGACGGCATGGGCGGGCACGAGGCCGGTGAGGTCGCCTCGCAGCTGGCGGTGGAGGTCGTCGTCGACCGGTTGACCGGCACGTTGCCGACCATGGACACCGTGACCCGGGTGGTGCGCGAGGCGCACCGGCAGGTGCGCGCGCTGCCGGCCGTGGGGGAGCGGCGGCCCGGCACGACCCTCACCGGCGTCGTCGTCACCGAGCACGCGGGCGAGCCGTGCTGGCTCGTGCTCAACGTCGGCGACTCGCGCACGTACCGCATGGCCGGCGGGATCCTCGAGCAGATCACGCGCGACCACTCCGAGGTCGCCGAGCTCGTCGAGCAGGGCGTCCTGGCGGCGAAGGACGCGGCGCGGCACCCGCGCCGCCACGTCGTGACCCGTGTGCTGGGGGGCGGTGCGGTCCGGGTCGACCCGGAGCTGCGGATGTTCCCCGTGAGCCGCGGCGACCGCATGGTGGTGTGCTCCGACGGTCTCACCGAGGCGCTGCCGGACGCGCGCGTGCAGGCCGTGCTGCGCGCCGAGCGGCACCCGCACGCAGCCGCGGAGCGGCTGGTCCGCGAGGCGCTCGCGGCCGGCGCACAGGACAACGTGACGGTGGTCGTGGTGGACGCGACGGCCGTCACCCGGGAACAGGGCGCGCGGGAGGCGCCGGACGTGGCAGGATGACCGCCCACCCGATCCCGGAGGACCGCCCGTGAGCACCCGCGCCTCGGCGCCCCGCTGCGCCTCGTGCGGCATGCCGCTCGCCCCCGACGCGGAGTCCTGCGCCGTCTGCGGCGCCCGCGTCCCGCTCATCGCCCGCCCGGCGTCGGGCGACGACGACCCGGTCGTGGTCGACGACGCTCCCCGGGCCGCACCCGCGGCGCGTGGGGTGCCGG
>JAEWJB010000162.1 GCA_023386795.1 Pseudomonadota bacterium | reverse complement strand
CCAGCACACCGCGTGCCCGGCCGTCCCACGCGGCGACGACGGCCGTGGCGCCGTCCGCCTCCGCGGCCGTGACCACGGCGGCGACGTCCTGCGTGCGCACGCCCTGATCGTCGAGCCAGCCCAGCCGGCCGACGAGCACACGCCGCGCGAGCCCGACGCCGCTGTGCGCGGTGCGGACCACGCCGCTGACGCCCCGGCCCGCGTCGGCGCGGAACTCCCGCACCTCGTCGGCGCCGACCGCGACCCCGTCGGCGCCCACCGGCGCGTCGACCTGGTCCCGGACGGACGCGACGGGGCTGGAACGACGGCTCGCGCCCTGGGGGGTGGCGCCCTGGGCGGTGACGTCCTGAGGGGTGGCGCCCTGGGGGGTGGCGCCGTGGGTGTCGGGCTCCTCCTCGTCGGTGAGCCGTCGATCGAGCCCTGCGACAGCCCGGGCGATGGGGTGCTCGGCGAGGGACTCGACGGCGGCGGCGAGGCGGTGCACCTCGGTCGCGTCCTCGCCGGGGGCGGGGACGACGTCCACGAGCGCCATGCGCCCGGCGGTGACCGTGCCGGTCTTGTCGAGCACGACGGTGTCGACGCGGCGCGTCTCCTCGAGGATCTCCGGACCCTTGATGAGCACGCCGAGCTGCGCGCCGCGGCCCGTGCCGACCAGCAGCGCCGTGGGCGTCGCGAGGCCGAGCGCGCAGGGGCACGCGATGATCAGCACGGCCACGGCCGCGGTGAAGGCCGCCTGCACGCCGCTGCCGGTGACGAGCCACGCGACGAGCGTCCCCACCGCGAGCACCAGCACGACCGGCACGAACACCGCCGAGATCCGGTCGGCCAGCCGCTGCACGGGTGCCTTGCCCGTCTGCGCGCGGGCCACGAGGCGGCCGATCTGCGCCAGCCGGGTCTCCTCGCCCACGCGTGTCGCACGCACCACCAGGTGCCCCGACGTGTTGACGGTCGCCCCCGTGACGTCGTCGCCGGGCCCGACGTCGACGGGCACGGGCTCACCCGTCAGCAGGGACGTGTCCAGGGCGCTCGTCCCCGACACCACGACCCCGTCGGTCGCGACCTTCTCGCCCGGTCGCACGGCGAACTCGTCGCCCACGGACAGCCGGTCCACGGGCACGCGTCGCTCGGCGCGCCGCCCGTCGGGTCCGGTGACCAGCAGGGCGACGTCCTTCGCGCCCAGGTCGAGCAGGGCGCGCAACGCGTCGCCCGCGCGTCGCCGCGACCGGTGTTCGGCGTAGCGGCCGGCGAGCAGGAACGTCGTGACCACGGCCGCGACCTCGAAGTACAGCTCCGGCATCGTGGGGCCGTGGCCCGCGCCCGCGGCCGGGAACAGCGTCGGCGTCATGCGCATGCCGAGCTCACCCGCGCCGCCCAGCAGCAGCGCCCACAGGGACCACGCCGTCGCCGCGACGACGCCGATCGACACCAGGGTGTCCATGGTCGAGGCGCCGTGACGGGCCGCCCGGTACGCGGCGCGGTGGAACGGCCACGCCGCCCACGTCACCACCGGCAGCGCGGCCGCGGCGACGACCCACTGCCAGCCGCGGAACTGCACGGGAGGCAGCATGCTCAGCACCAGCACGGGCACCGTGAGCACGGCGGCCACGCGCAGCCGGTGGCGCAGGTCGGCGCCGCGGGCGTCGTCGGGGGCGGACGTGTCGTCCGTCGGGTCGTGCTCCATGCCGGCGTGCTGCATGCCGGACAGGGCGTGCTCGACCTCGTCGTGGGGGCTGTGGGCGGACCCGTGCGGGGTCGCGTCGTGCGACGGGTCCGGGGTGCGCCCGGCGGTCGCTCGCGGGCGGGAGATGTCGTGCGACCCGCTGCCGTGACCCGTCAGCGGGTGCGCGTCGTACCCCGCCGCGCGGACGGCGGCGACGAGGGCGTCGACGGTGGGCGGCGGTGCGTCGTCGGCCGCGACGAGCTCGACGTGCGCCGTCTCGAGCGCGAGGTTCACGGTGGCCTGCGCGCCGGGGACGCGGTTGAGGCGCTTCTCGACGCGGGCGACGCACGACGCGCACGTCATGCGCTCGATCGCGAGGTCGATGCCCGCGGCGGTGGTCGCGTCGGGCGGTCGGTGGTCGGCGTGCGCGCTCACAGCAGCGACCGCGTGGGCGTGACGGCGTAGCCCGCCTCGACCACCGCGGCCTCGACCGCGGCGGCGTCCAGCGGGGCGTCGGACGTGACGGTCACCGGCGACGAGCCGCCGGTGACGAGGTCGACGGTGACGTCGGTGACGCCGGGCAGGGCGGTGAGCTCCTCGGTGACGGCGCGCACGCAGTGGCCGCACGTCATGCCGTCGACGCGGAAGGTGGTGGTGCTCATGGGGTGCTCCTTCGGGAGGTGGTGGTCCGGTGCGGCGGGGGCCCGCGCGGTGCGTGCGTCGGGCGGCCGGGCTGCCGGGGTGGTGGGGGCGGCGCGTCCGGACGGGCGCCTCCCGGGTCAGCTGCGGACGAGGCGGGCGATCGCGGCGGACGCCTCGCGGACCTTCTCGGCGCCGGCCTCGGGGGACTGGCGTGCCGCGTCGACGACGCAGTGGGACAGGTGGTCCTCGACGAGCCCGATGCCGACGGCCTGCAGTGCCTTGGTCACGGCCGCGATCTGCGTGAGTACGTCGATGCAGTAGACGTCCTGGTCGACCATGCGGGCGATGCCGCGCACCTGGCCCTCGACGCGGCGCAGCCGGCGCAGGTACTCGTCCTTGGCGGGTGTGTAGCCGTGCGTCGCGTGCGCGTGCTCGTCGGGCGACGCGCCGGGGACGTCGGGGGAGTGCGGGGTGGAGGTCGTCACGGCCATGCCAACAACCATACCCCTGGGGGGTATTCCGAGATCCACCCGGGCGGAGGGGACCGAAGGTGCACGTCGTCGGCCCACGGGCAGGGGAGAATCGGGGGATGCGAGTGTCGGCGAAGGCGGATTATGCGGTGCGGGCGTGTGCCGAGCTGGCGAGCAGGCCGGGCGGCGAGTCCGTCCCGAGCGAGGTGCTCGCCGCCGGGCAGGACATCCCGACCAGCTTCCTCGAGCGGATCATGGGCGACCTGCGGCGCGGCGGCGTCGTGACGAGCGTGCGCGGGCGGTCGGGCGGCTACCTGCTGGCGCGCCCGGCCGACGAGATCACGGTGGCGGACGTCGTGCGGGCGGTCGACGGGCCGCTCGTCACGGTGCGCGACGTGCGCCCCCCGGGGCTGACCTACGAGGGGTCGGCGGCTGGGCTGCTCGACGTGTGGGTGGCGCTGCGGGCTGCGGTGCGCGACGTGCTCGACGTCGTGACCCTCAAGGACCTCGTCGACCGGGACCTGCCGGAGGGCGTGCGCAAGCTCGCCGCACGTGAGGACGCCTGGCTCAACCCCTGACGGGAGCGACCGTCCCGCTGTCCGTGACGCGAGACGGTGTATCGGGATGCGAGACGCCTCTTGTTAGTCGAGCAGGCGGGTCGGAATTATCAGGGCGGTAGGGATAAGCCGTCCTGCTCGTCCTCCGATCCGACCCCCCGGCGTCCCGCCGGGCCGCTCCCGAGGTGGTCCCCGTGCGCACGATCGTCCTACTCGCCCTCGTCGGGCTCGCCGCGCAGCTCGTCGACGGAAGCCTGGGCATGGCCTACGGCGTGACCTCCACGACGCTGCTGCTCGCCATCGGCACCAACCCCGCTGCCGCGTCCGCCACCGTCCACCTCGCAGAGATCGGCACGACGCTCGCGTCGGGCATCTCGCACTGGAGGTTCGGCAACGTCGACTGGAAGGTCGTCCTGCGGGTCGGCGTGCCCGGCGCGATCGGCGCGTTCATCGGCGCCCGCTTCCTGTCCGACCTGCCGACGGACGTCGCCAAGCCCGTCATGTCGCTGATCCTGCTGGCGCTGGGCATCTACCTGCTCGTCCGGTTCACGCTCAAGGGCCTGCGCACCGACCGCGGGCACCTGCCGCTGCGCAAGCGGTTCCTGGCGCCCCTCGGCCTGGTCGCCGGCTTCGTCGACGCCACCGGCGGCGGCGGCTGGGGACCCGTGGGCACGCCGGCGCTGCTCGCGAGCGGCCGTCTCGAGCCCCGCAAGGTCGTCGGGTCGATCGACACCTCCGAGTTCCTCGTCGCGCTTGCCGCGAGCCTCACCTTCCTGTTCACGCTCGGCTCGCAGGGCATCGACTTCTCGTGGGTCCTCGCACTGCTCATCGGTGGCCTCATCGCCGCACCGATCGCCGCGTGGCTGGTCCGCAAGGTCCCGGGCCGCGTGCTCGGGTCGGCCGTCGGCGGCGTCATCGTGCTGACCAACACCCGCACGATCCTGCGCTCCGACTGGGTCGGCGTCGGTGACACCCCCACCGAGGGCATCGTGCTGGGCGTCATCGCGCTCATCTGGGCGGCGGCCGTCACGTGGTCCGTCCGCGCGTACCGCCAGGACGTCGCTGCAGCGGCGGACCGGGCCCCGGCCGCTCCCGACGACGCGCCCGAGCTGGTCGTCGCCGACGGCAGGTAGCGGGCCCCGAGCCGCCGCCCGTCCACCGCTCGGGACGGGCCGCCCACGAGACCGGCCTGAGATCGCTCATCCGCCGCGATGGTCGACCTCAGGCCGGTCTCGCGCTGCGTGCACCCGTGCACGTGACTGGATCGCTCTCTCGCCGGCTGGTGAGAGAGCGATCCAGTCACGTGTGGTGCGCGGGCGACCCAGTCGCCGGTGGTGAGAGCGCGATCCAGTCACGGGTGGTGAGAGAGCGATCCAGTCACGTGGATGGGTCGGTCGGGGCCCGTCACTCCGGGGCGGTGGCCTCCGCGGCGGCGCGGGCCGCGGCCGGCAGCGCGTCGATGACACGGTCCAGCACGGCCTCGTCGTGCGACGCCGACAGGAACCACGCCTCGAACGGCGACGGCGGCGCGAGGACCCCCGCGTCGAGCAGCGCGTGGAAGAACGGCCGGTAGCGCCAGTGCTCCGACGCCTGCACCGCCGCGTAGTCGCGCGCACCCTCGGACGCGGCCTGCTCGCCGAACACGATGCTGAACAGGCTGCCGGCCCACTGCACGGCGTGCGGCACGCTCGCCTCGACGAGCGCGTTGGTCACCGCGCGGCGCAGGTGCGCCGCCGCCGCGTCGACGCGCGCGTACGCCTCGACGTCCGCGAGCTGCAGCGTCGCGAGGCCCGCCGCGGCCGCGACCGGGTTCCCCGACAGCGTGCCCGCCTGGTACACGGGCCCGAGCGGGGCGAGCTGCTCCATGATGTCCGCGCGCCCGGCGACCGCCGCGACGGGCAGCCCACCGCCGATGACCTTGCCGAACGTCAGCAGGTCCGGCGCCCACTGCTCCGACGCGCCCTCGAGGCCCCACCAGCCGCCACGGCCGACGCGGAACCCGGTGAGGACCTCGTCCTGGACGAGCACCGCGTCGTGGTGCTGCGTGATGCGGCGCAGCTCGCGGTTGAAACCCGGCAGCGGCGGCACGACGCCCATGTTGGCCGGCGCGGCCTCCGTGATGACGGCGGCGATGGACGAGCCGTGCTCGTCGAACGCCGCCTGCACGGCCTCGATGTCGTTGTACGGCACGACGATCGTCTCCGCGGCGACCGCCGCCGAGACGCCCGCGGACCCCGGCAGGGCGAGCGTCGCGACGCCCGACCCCGCCTCGGCGAGCAGCGCGTCGACGTGCCCGTGGTAGCAGCCAGCGAACTTCACGACCTTGTCGCGGCCGGTCCACGCACGCGCCAGGCGCAGCGCCGTCATGGTCGCCTCGGTGCCGGTCGAGACGAGCCGGACGCGCTGCGCGGGCGCGACGCGGTCACGGATCTCGTCGACGAGCTGCACCTCGGTCGTCGTCGGGGCGCCGAAGCCCAGCCCGCGCGCGGCGGCCTGCTGCACGGCCTCCACGACGTGCGGGTGCGCGTGCCCGACCAGCGCCGGCCCCCAGGAGCCGACGAGGTCGACGTAGTCCCGTCCCTCGACGTCACGCACGTACGCACCGAGCGCGGACTCCAGGAACCGCGGCGTGCCGCCGACGGCGCCGTACGCCCGGACGGGGGAGTTCACGCCCCCGGGGATCACGGCGGTGGCGTGCGCGAACGCCTCGGCGCTGCTGGTCGTCCACGACGGGGCGAACCCCGGCACGACCGTCTCGTCCTCCACCTGCGTCATCACTGCTCCTCTGCGAGCCAACCGGCGAGCTCTGTCGCCCAGTACGTCAGGATGGCATCGGCACCGGCCCGACGGATGCTGAGCACCGACTCGGTGACAGCACTCCGACGGGCGATCCACCCCCGTGCGGCCGCCGCCTCGATCATCGCGTACTCACCGGACACCTGGTACGCCCAGACCGGCACCGGGGACGACGCGGCCACGTCGGCGAGCACGTCGAGGTACGACATCGCGGGCTTCACCATGACGACGTCGGCGCCCTCGGCCACGTCGATCGCGACCTCGCGGGCCGCCTCGCGCCGGTTCGCCGGGTCCATCTGGTAGGTGCGGCGGTCGCCCTCGAGCTGGGACTCCACGGCCTCGCGGAACGGCCCGTAGAACGCCGACGCGTACTTCGCGGCGTACGCGAGGACGGCGACGTCGTGGTGGCCCGCGGCGTCGAGCGCGTCCCGCACGACGCCCGTCTGGCCGTCCATCATGCCGCTGAGCCCCACGAGGTGGGCGCCCGCCTCGGCCTGCGCGAGCGCCATGGCGGCGTACCGCTCGAGCGTCGCGTCGTTGTCGACGACACCCGTGGGCGTGAGGACGCCGCAGTGCCCGTGGTCGGTGAACTCGTCGAGGCACAGGTCGGCCTGCACGACGAGCGCGTCGCCGACCTCCGCGACCACGTCCCGGACCGCGACGTTGAGGACGCCCTCGGGGTCGGTCGCGCCGGACCCGACGGCGTCGCGGTGCGCGGGGACGCCGAACAGCATGATCCCGCCGACGCCGGCCTCGGCGGCGCGCGCGGCCTCCTGCCGCAGCGAGTCGCGCGTGTGCTGCACGACGCCCGGCATGGAGGTCAGCGGGCGCGGCGCGTCGAGCCCCTCGCGGACGAACACGGGCAGCACGAGGTCCGCGGGGTGCAGC
>JAEWJB010000110.1 GCA_023386795.1 Pseudomonadota bacterium | reverse complement strand
GTCCTGCCTGTAGGCGGCTTCAGCCGCGACCCCGCAACCCCGGCCGACAACCCCTCGCCGAAAAGAAACCCCTCCCGACATCCAGCTGTCGCTGCCCGCGACCTATACTGGCTTCGGCTTTTCATGGAGCGAAAGCAATGCGCGTCGGTGCGGGGAAGGAGCGGAGCCGTCGGTTCCGCGGGGTGTTCGGGGGAATGTCGATCCTGCTGGTCCTGGCGCTGCTGCTGGCGCTGGCCGGCTGCAAGCGCAACGACACCGGCCAGTTGCCCGCCGCCAGCGGCGAGGCGATCCAGGGCGAGGCTGCCCCGGTCACCGGCTTCGCGCTGCTGCGCGCCTATCCCGACGACGACGACGACGGCCTGTCGCTGGCGCTGGAATTCACCCAGCCGCTGGTCGGCACGCAGGATTTCGACAAGCTCATCCGCTTCGAGCACGACGTCGGTAACGAGGACAGCAGCTGGTCGCTCTCCGACGACGGCAAGACCCTGCGCTTCCCGTACATCGAGGCCGGCAAGGACTACACCCTGACCATCTCCGGCGACCTGCTCGCCGCCGATGGCACGCGCCTGGGCAAGCCCATTACCCAGGCGGTGTTCGCCGCCGATCTCAAGCCGGCGGCGGGCTTCGCGTCCCAGGGCAGCGTGCTGCCGGCGCGCGACAGTCGCGGCCTGCCGGTGGTCTCGGTCAACGTGCCGGAAGTGGACGTGGAGTTCATGCGCGTGCGCGAGGAGGCCATGCCGGCCTTCTTCAGCCAGTACCAGCGCGGTGGCCATCGCAGCGGCTGGGAGCTGGACCGCAGTTACGGCGGCAACACGCCGCTGGCGAAGCTGGCCGAACCGGTCTACGTCAACCGCTTCGTGCTCACCGGCAAGAAGAACCAGCGCGCGCTGACCTACCTGCCCATCCAGGACATCAAGGAGCTGCAGGCGCCGGGCCTGTACTTCGCCGTGTTGCGCCAGCCGGGCAAGTTCAGCGACAACTACGACACGGTGTTCTTCACCCTGTCCGATATCGGCCTGCACGCGCGCGCCTACAAGTCCCAGCTGTTCGTGCACACCGCCTCGCTGGCCAGTGGCGAGCCGCTGGCCAAGGTCGAACTGCGGGTGATAGACGGAAAGGGCGAGACCGTGCTCAAGGGCGCCACCGATGCCCACGGCAACGCGCTGCTCAACTACAAGCTCGACGCCGGCCAGGTGCTGGTGGCGCGCAGCGGGCAGGACCTTTCGCTGCTGCCGTTCAACCAGCCGGCGCTGGACTTGAGCGAGTTCGCCGTGGCCGGACGCGAGAACGCCTGGTTCGACGTCTTCGCCTGGTCCGGCCGCGACCTTTATCGCCCCGGCGAAACCGTGCGGGTCTCTGCGCTGCTGCGCGACAACGACGGCCGCCCCGTGCAGGCCGGCAAGGATCGCAAGGCGCAACCGCTGTTCCTGCGCCTCAAGCAACCCGATGGCAAGACCTTTCGCGAGGCACGCCTGCAGCCCGGCGAGCAGGGCTATGTGGAGTTCGAACAGCGCATTCCCGACGACGCACCCACTGGGCGCTGGCAGCTGGAATTCCGTACCGACCCGGGCAGCGCGGAAGCCATCCAGGGCCTGACGATCCGCATCGAGGAATTCCTGCCCGAGCGCATGAAGCTCACGCTGCAAGGCGGTGGCGAGGTGCTCAAGCCCGGCGCGCCGCTCAAGCTGCAGGTCGAGGGCGCCTACCTGTACGGTGCCCCGGCGGCGGGCAACCGCTTCACCGCCAAGCTGGCGGTGGCGGTGGAGCAGCATCCACTCGAATCGTTGCCCGGCTTCTTCTTCGGCGACCCCACCGTGGAGCTGCCCAAGGAAGCCCGCGACGTCATCGACACCGAACTGGCCGCGGACGGCAAGCTGGCGCAGGACGTGGCCCTGCCGGCCGAAGCCAAGCCGGTCACGCCGATCGCCGCGGTGCTCTCCGGCAGCCTGTACGAAACCGGCGGGCGCACCGTGACGCGCACGATGAAGCAGGTGATGTGGCCGGCCGATGCGCTGGTCGCCGTACGCCCATTGTTCGACGACAAGGACGGCGCCGATGCCAACGGCAACGCGCGTTTCGAGCTAACCCGCGTCGGTGCCGACGGCAAGCCGCGCCCGGCCAAGGGCCTGAACGTCACGCTGGTACGCGAGCTGCGCGATTACCACTGGCAGTTCCGCGACGACACCTGGGATTACGATTTCACCCGCCGCTTCGAGAACAAGCAGACGGTGAAGCTGGATGTCGGCACCGACACCACCAAGTTCGATTTCCCGGTGGAGTGGGGCGAGTACCGCGTCGACGTGTTCGACCCGGCCACCGGCCTGACCACGCGCTATCCGTTCCGCGCCGGCTGGAGCTGGAATGACGACAACCGCGGCCTGGATGCACGCCCGGACAAGGTCAAGCTGGCGCTGGACAAGACCCGCTACCGCGCCGGCGACACGCTCAAGGTCACGCTGACCCCGCCCCATGCCGGCCGCGGTGTGCTGATCGTGGAGAGCGACAAGCCGCTGTACGTGCAGGACATCCAGGCCAAGGCCGGCAGCACGTTCGAGATTCCGGTCACCGCCGAATGGGAGCGGCATGACGTCTACGTCACCGCGCTGGTGTTCCGTGGCGGCAGCGCGGCCAGCAAGATCACCCCGGCGCGCGCGGTCGGCGTGGCGCACGTGCCCATGGACCGGCAGGCGCGACGTGTCGCCGTCGGGTTGGTTGCGCCCAGGCAGATGCGCCCGGAGCAGCCGTTGCCGGTGCAGGTGAGCGTGCCGGAACTGGCCGGCCGCGAGGCGCATGTCACCGTCTCGGCGGTGGACGTGGGCATCCTCAACATCACCCGCTTCCCGGTGCCGGACGCCAACGCGCACTTCTTCGCGCAGCGCCGGTTCGGCGTGGATGCGTACGACGTCTACGGCCGCGTCATCGAGAGTTTCGACGGCAGCACCGGCCGCCTGCGTTTCGGTGGCGACATGGCGCTCGAAGCGTTGCCGCAATCGCGCCGGCCCACCGCGCGCGTGCAGACCGTGGACCTGTTCTCCGGTTCGGTGAAGCTCGACGCCAAGGGCAATGCGCGGCTCCAGCTGCCGGTGCCGGATTTCAACGGCACGCTGCGCGTCTCGGCGCTGGTGTACGCCGACGACCGCTACGGCAACCGCGACGTGGAAACGCTGGTGCGCGCGCCGATCCTGGCCGAGGCTTCGATGCCGCGCGTGATGGCGCCGGGCGACCGCAGCACCGTCACCGTGGACGTGCAGAACTTCACCGGCAAGCCCGGCACTTTCGACGTGCGCGTGGACGGGCAAGGGCCGCTGGCCATCGGCGAGAACACGCGCCGCGTGCAACTCGCGGCCGAAGCCAAGCAGACCCTGAGCTTCCCGCTCACCGCACGCGAGGGCCACAGCGTGGCCAACGTGCGCGTGCGCGTGGGCGGCAACGGCTTCCAGGCCGACCGCCATTACGACCTGCCGGTACGCGCGGCGTGGCCGCAGGTGCTGCGCTCGCGCACGCTGGTGCTCGACCCGCTGGCCCCCGTCACGCTGGGCGCCAGTGATATGGAAGGGTTGATGGCCGATTCGATCGACGCGCGCATGGTGGTCAGCGCATTGCCGCCGATTCCCTTCGCCGCCGCGCTGAAGGGCGCGCTCGAATACCCGTATGGATGCGCCGAACAGACCACCAGCAAGGGCTACGCCGCGCTGATGCTCGACGAGGCCACCGCCCGGATGCTCGGCGTCACCGGCCTGGATGCCGCCAAGCGCCGCGAGCGCATGGAGGGCGCCCTCGGCCGGCTGGCCTCGATGCAGATCGGCAGCGGCCACTTCTCGATGTGGGGCGGCGATGACGACTACAGCAACCCGTGGCTGACGCCGTACATCGCCGAGTTCCTGCTCGACGCCAAGGAGGCCGGCTTCGCGGTGCCCGACACCGTGCTGCAGAAGACGCTCAACCGCCTGAGCGAGGACCTGCTCAGCGGCGGCAACGCGTTCTACGGCTACGACCGCCGCGAGAGCCTGCGCTTTGCCAACCAGGCGTGGTCGGGCTACGTGCTGGCCCGCGTCAACCGCGCGCCGCTCGGCACGCTGCGCGCCTTGTACGACAACGACCGCAGCAAGGCGGCCACGGGCCTGGCACTGGTGCACCTGGGCGTGGCGTTGTCGCTGCAGGGCGACCGCAAGCGCGGCGAGGCGGCGATCGCCGAGGGGTTCGCCAAGGGCCGCGATGAAAGTTCCGGCTGGTTCGGCGACTACGGCACCGCGATTCGCGACGATGCGTTGATGATGGCGCTGGTGCACGAGCGCGGGCTTTCCAAGCCCGCCTACGACGCGCGCACCGTGCCGCTGGGGCAGGCGCTGGAAGCGCGGCGCGGCGATGGCCGCGGCAACCTGTGGCTGAGCACGCAGGAGCAGGTGGCGCTGGCGCGGCTGGGCAAGGCGCTGGCCGCCGACAACAGCCGGACCGTGTCCGGCACGCTGGAAGTGGGTGGCGCCGGCGAGGCCATCGCGCCGACCCGCGTGTTCGGCCATGGCTTCGACGGCGCCGCGCTGGCGCAGGGCGTGCGCTTCCTGCCGCAGGGCGAGGCGCCGATGTACGCCAGCGTGGAAGTGGCCGGCATCCCGCGCCAGGCACCGGCGGCCGACAGCAGCCAGATCCAGGTCGAGCGCAGCTGGTACGGCACCGACGGCAAGCCGTGGAAGCCGGGTCCGCTGAAGGAAGGCGAGGCGCTGATCGTGCAGGTGCGCATCACCGCCAAGACCGACATGCCCGACGCGCTGCTCACCGACCTGCTGCCGGCCGGCCTGGAGATCGAGAACTTCAACCTCGGCGACGCCGCGCAGTGGGCCGACGTGGTCGTGGACGGCATCCAGGTCAACGAACGCGGCGACGCGGCCGAGGTCCGCCACGAGGAGTTCCGCGACGACCGCTACGTGGCCGCGCTCAAGCTCTCCGGCGGCGATCCCGCGCGTGTGTTCTATCTTGTGCGCGCGGTGACGCCGGGGACATACCAGGTGCCGCCGTCGATCGTCGAAGACATGTACCGGCCTGCGCTGCGCGGCATCGGCCGCGTCGCGCCGGAGACGATCACCGTGGTGCAGCCGTAGCCCCACCGGGCGCCGGCCCGCGCCGGCGCCCCACGTTCCACCGCCATGCCCGAACCTTCCGCCGCTTCCGCCGTTCGCTCGCGCCGCTCCCGCTGGACCTGGCTGCGCTGGAGCGTGGCCGCGCTGCTGGCGCTGCTGCTGGTACTCGACGTGCTGTGCCCGCCGCCGCTGCCCCGGGCGCCGGACGTCTCCACGCTGGTGGTCGCCGCCGATGGCACGCCGCTGCGCGCCTTCGCCGACCGCGATGGCGTGTGGCGCTATCCGGCCACGCCGGCCACCGTCTCGCCGTTGTACCTGCAGGCGCTGCTGACCTACGAGGACCGCGGCTTCTACCGTCATCCGGGCGTCAATCCGTGGGCGCTGCTGCGCGCCGGGGGACAGTGGCTGCGCGCCGGCCATGTCGTCTCGGGGGGCTCGACGCTGACCATGCAGGTCGCGCGCATCCTGGACCCGCACACGCGCACGCCGTGGGGCAAGCTCAAGCAGATGCTGCGCGCGCTGCAGCTGGAGACGCGGCTGAGCAAGGCGCAGATCCTGCAGCTGTACCTGGAGCGCGCGCCGTATGGCGGCACCATCGAAGGCGTGGAGGCGGCGAGCTGGGCATATCTCGGCAAACCCGCCGCACGGCTTTCGCATGCCGAGGCGGCATTGCTGGCGGTGCTGCCGCAGTCACCCAGCGCGCTGCGCCCGGATCGCCATCCCGAGCGCGCCCGCGCCGCGCGCGACAAGGTGCTCGACCGCATGGCCACGCTCGGGGCATGGACCCCGGCGCAGGTGGCCGACGCCCGCATCGAACCGGTGGTCGCGCGTGCATTGCAGCCCCCCTTGCATGCCGCGCTGCTCGCCGAACGCCTGCGTGCCGCGCATCCCGGGCACGCGCGCATCACCAGCACGCTCGATGCGCAGCTGCAGCGCACGCTGGAAGAGCGCGTGGCCAGCTATTTCTCGCAGTTGCCCGAGCGTACCTCCGCCGCGCTGCTGGTGGTGGACAACCAGACGCTGGAAGCGCGCGCCTACGTCGGCTCGGTCGCCTTCACCGACGCGCGGCGGCAGGGCTACGTGGACATGGTGCGCGCGTGGCGCTCGCCGGGCTCCACGCTCAAGCCGTTCCTCTACGGCATGGCACTGGACGATGGCCTGATCCATTCCGAGAGCCTGCTCGTCGATGCGCCGCAGAGCTTCGGCGGTTATCGACCGGGCAACTTCGACGTAGCGTTCAACGGCCCGATCGGCGCGGCCAGCGCACTGCGGTTGTCGCTCAACGTGCCGGCCGTGGACCTGCTCGACCGCGTCGGCCCGGCGCGCTTCGCCGCGCGGCTGGACAACGCCGGCATCCACCTGCGCTTCCCCCGCGGCGGCGCTCCGAACCTGGCGTTGATCCTGGGCGGCACGGGCGCGCGGCTGGAGGACCTGGTCGGGGCATTCGCCGCGCTCAACCGCGGCGGCATCGCCGGCCGCGTGCGTTACCAGGCCGGGGACCCGGTGCTGGAGCGCAGGCTGGTGTCGCCCGGCGCGGCGTGGATCGTGCGTGAGGTGCTGGAAAGCAATCCACGACCGGGCTATGGCGCGGGCATGTTCGATACCGCGCGCCGTCCGCGTGTGGCGTGGAAGACCGGTACCAGTTACGGCTACCGCGATGCCTGGGCGCTGGGGAGCACGCGGCGCTATACCGTCGGCGTGTGGGTGGGGCGCCCCGATGGCACGCCGCTGCCCGGCCAGTACGGCGCGATCACCGCGTTGCCGCTGATGTTCGAGGTAGTTGACGCGCTGCCCCGCCAGGCGTCCGACGCAGGCCCGGCGCCGATGCCGCCCAGCGTGAGCCAGCTCGACATCTGCTGGCCGAGCGGCGAAGCGGCGGACACGTTGCCGCGTGCGCTATGCGCGCGGCGACGCGAAGCGTTCGCCCTCGATGGCGCGGTGCCGCCGACGTTCGCCGAGCGTGACGCCCGGCTGTGGCGCGCCGGGCGCGAACGTTACCGGGTGGATGCGCGCAGCGGGCTGCGCCTGTCCAGCGCGTGCCGGCAGCCGCATGCCGAGCGCCTCCACGAGATCGTCCGCTGGCCGGCGTTGGCCTCGCCGTGGTTGACCGAGGCGGAGCGTCGCCAATCGCGCCCGCCACCCCTGTCGCCGGATTGCCTCGCCGACGGCGTGGATACCGGGGGCGAGCTGCGCATCCAGGGCCTGGTCGATGGCGCGGTGCTGGCCGTGGCGCCGGGTAGCCAGCGCGGCGTGCGCTTGCAGCTGCGCGCGCTGGGTTCGGATGCGGGGATCGACTGGCTGCTGGACGGCCGCGCGATTGGCCGCAGCGAAGGCAGCGCGATGTTCACCCACGTCTTCGACCAGCCCGGCGAGCACAGCCTGGCCGCGCTGGCGGGCGATGGCGCGTGGGTGCGGCTGAAATTCCGCGTGCTGGAATGAGCCCCCGCCCGTCCGGGCGAGGGCTGGTGCGCATTACGAACCGATCCAGCCGTCGAGCAGGTCGGCGAACTCGTCGGCGTGTTCCTCTTCCTGCGCGAGGATGTGCTCCAGGATGCGCTTGGTCGTGGTGTCCTTGTCGCCGATGAAGTCGATCATCTCGCGATAGCTGTCGATGGCGATGCGCTCGGCGATGAGGTTCTCGCGCACCATGTCGCGCAGGTCGGTGCCTTCCTTGTACTCGGCGTGCGAGCGGGCGGTGAGCGTGTCCGGGTTGAGGTCCGGCTCGCCGCCCAGCTGCACGATGCGCTCGGCGAGTTTGCCGGCGTGTTCCTGTTCCTGCTTGGCGTGTTCCAGGAATTCGGCCTTGATCGAATCGGCGAGCATGCCCTTGGCCATGAAGTAATGGCGGTAGTAGCGCAGCACGCACACGTATTCGGTGGCGAGGGCGGCGTTGAGCAGCTTGATCACCGCCTCGCGATCGGCGTGGTAGGTCTGGGTGACCGCGCCGTCCTCCACGTTCTTGCGTGCATTGGCACGCAGCGTGGCGGTATCGGTGATGCCCTCGGGCATCTTCTTCTGCGGTGCGGGCTTGCTGGCGGGTTGGGCTGGCTTGGGCATGGCTTGCCTTTCCTGTAGTGGCGATCGATACGATCGGGAGCTATTGCGGCAGGTGCGAGAGCACGTAGTCGGCCGCGGAAACCTTGAATTCACCGGGGTCTTCGACGAACAACGCCTTGACCACGCCGTCTTCGGCGTACAAGGCGAATCGACGCGACCGCAGCCCCATGCCCGAAGCGCTGGCGTCCATCTCCAGGCCCAGCGCGCGGGTGAGTTCGGCGTTGCCGTCGGAGACGAACTGCAGCCCTTCCGGCGCGGACTGGCTGCGGCCCCAGGCGCGCATGACGAAGGGGTCGTTCACCGCCATGCAGTAGACCTCGATGCCGCGCTGGCGGAACTGGTCGAAGTGTTCGATGTAGCCCGGCAGGTGCTTCTCCGAGCAGGTCGGGGTGAACGCGCCAGGGATGGCGAACAGCACCACCTTGCGGCCCTCGAACAGCGCGCGGGTGTCGACGCTCTCCATGCCCTCGCGCAGGCGCTTGAGCACGACTTCGGGAATGCGGTCACCAACCTGGATGGTCATCGGGTGGACTCCTGTGGATGAAGGAAGACTAAAAATCGGCAGGGGAAGGCCGCGTCAACGTCTTGAAAGCCGCACGCCGGCGCCTATCTCCCGGAGCAGGGCGGAGATCACCGCCAGCCCTTTCCAGGAGAACACCATGAACGTCGTACGTTACCGCCGCTGGCCGCAGGCCGCCGACCTGGCGCCGCTGTTCGGCCGTACCGCCTTCGCCGGCACCGCCGCCAACGCCGAGCAGTGGCAGCCGCGCGTGGACATCCGCGAGGAACCGGAAGCCTTCGTGCTGCAGGCCGACCTGCCGGGCATCGACCCGGCGCAGATCCAGGTGCAGATGGACCGCAACGTCCTTTCCATCAAGGGCGAGCGCGCGGCCGCCACGCTGGCCGAGGGCCAGCGCAGCCTGCTGAGCGAGCGCCGCACCGGCGGCTTCGAACGCCGCTTCGCGCTGCCCGAGACCGCCGACGCCGAGGGCATCACCGCCACGGGCAGGCACGGGGTGCTGGAGATCCGCATCCCGAAGAAGGCTGAATCGGCCCCGCGCCGGATCGTGGTGGGCGAGGCGCACTGAGCCCCGCCCGGTTCCTCACGGCCAGCCCGTAGAATGGGTGGCGGCGATCACGCCGCCGCCGACGGCCCGCGGTCGCGAGACGGCGGGCCGTTGTCATTTCCGAGGTGATGGATGGAATTCAAGGATTACTACGCGACCCTGGGCGTGGAGCCCAGCGCAGGCGAAGCGGAGATCAAGACGGCCTACCGCCGGCTCGCTCGCAAATACCACCCCGACGTCAGCAAGGAAGCCGGTGCGGAGGACAAGTTCAAGGCCGTCAACGAGGCCTACGAGGCGCTGCGCGATCCGCAGAAGCGCGCCGCCTACGACCAGTTGCGCGCGCAGGGCTACCGCCCCGGCGAGGAGTTCCATGCGCCGCCGAATTTCAACGGCGCGCAGGGCTTCGACTTCGAGGAGATATTCGGCAACGGCGGCGCCGGCGGCGGCTTCTCGGACTTCTTCGAGAGCCTGTTCGCCAGCCAGCGCGGCGGCCGCGCCCGCGGCGGTGCAGGTCCGCAGCCGCGCGGCGATACCCGTGCCAAGCTCGCCGTGCCGCTGGAAGCGGTGTATTCGGGCGACAGCGTGCGCATTACGGTCAACGGCAAGCAGTTGGACGTGCGGGTGCCCAAGGGCGTCACGCCGGGCCAGGTGATCCGCCTGGCCGGGCAGGGCAGCCAGGGCGGCAACCTGCTGCTGGAAATCGAATACGCCGCGCATCCGCAGTTCGAGGTGGATGGGCACAACATCCTGTACACGCTGCAGGTGACGCCGTGGCAGGCCGCGCTGGGTACTTCGATCGGCGTGCCGACACTGGGCGGCGAGGTCGAGCTGAAGATTCCGGCCGATTCCGACGCCGGTCGCAAGCTGCGCCTGCGTGGACGCGGGTTGCCGGGCACGCCGGCCGGCGACCAGATCGTGGAACTGGAAATCCTTGCCCCGGCCCCTACCGACGAGGCGCAGAAAAAGGCCTATCGCAATCTCGCCAAGGCGTTCGGTGAGAGCGTGTAAGGCCGCTTCGGGACGGAATAAAAAAAGGCGCCGCGAAAGCGGCGCCTTTTTCGTGCTGCACGAGGGCGTGGGTCAACCGACCGGGCTGTCGTCGGCGCGGCTGAAGATGCGCTCGATCACTTCGGAAAGCTCGTCCTCGGAGAACGGCTTGGTGATGTAGGCGCGGGCTCCCTGGCGCATGCCCCACATGCGGTCGGTGTCCTGGTCCTTGGTGGTCACCAGGATCACCGGGATGTTCTGCGTGCTCGGCTCGCGCTTGAGCGTGCGCGTGGCCTGGAAACCGTTGAGGTTGGGCATCACCACGTCCATCAGCACCAGGTCCGGCAGCGAGGCCTTGGCCGCTTCCACGCCGGCGGCGCCATCGGTGGCGGTGATGGTCTCGTGGCCCAGCTTCTCCACGATGCGCTGGATGCCCAGCAACTGCGAAGGCGAATCGTCGACGATCAGGATGCGCGCCATGTGGTTCCCCGTGAGTGCCGAAGGAGTGTAGTGCCAGTGCCGCGGCGCCGGATAGGGGGCGCGGCGGGTATCGGCGAAGGTCAGTCGATCCGCACCACGGTGCGTCCGAAGGACTGCCCGGCCAGCATCGCCTCGAACACTGCCGGCAGGCCGTCCAGGCTCACTTCGCGGGTACAGATGCGGTCCAGGTGGCGCGGCCGCCACGGGCCGGCCAGCTGCGCCCAGACTTCCTCGCGGATGTCGCGCGCGCTGCCCGACGAGCCGATCCCCAGCAGCGACACGCCGCGCAGGATGAAGGGCATCACCGTCATGTCCAGTTCGGCCGAGGCGGCCAGCCCGGCCGAGGCGACGCTGCCGTAGGGCACGGTCTGGGCGAGCAGGCTGACCAGCATCGGGCCGCCGACGTTGTCCAGGCCGCCGCCATAGCGCGCCGTTTCCAGCGGCTTGGTGGTCTGCAACGCGTCGCGGCCGAGCACTTCGGCGGCGCCGATGCCATGCAGGAACGCCGCGCGGTCGGCCTTGCCGCTCACCGCGTGCACCTCGAAGCCGGCGCCGCTGAAGATATCCACTGCCAGCATGCCCACCCCGCCGGTGGCGCCGGTGACCAGCAGCGGGCCCATCGCCGGTACCTGGCGGTTGTCGCGCAGGCGCAGCAGCGCCAGTGCCGCGGTGTAGCCGGCAGTGCCGATCACCATCGCCTCGCGCAGGTCCAGGCTGGCCGGCAGCGCGATCACCGCCTCCGATGGCAGGCGCACGTACTGGGCATAGCCGCCATCGCGCGTTTCGCTCAGGCCGCAACCGGTGGCCAGCACCGCATCGCCCTCGCGGTAGGCCGGGTCGGTGGAGGCCACGACGTGGCCGGCCACGTCGATGCCGCCCACCAGCGGGAAGCGGCGCAGGATGCGGCCCTTGCCGGTGCCGGCCAGCGCATCCTTGTAGTTGACCGACGACCAGGCCGCGCGCACCACCACCTCGCCCGGCGCCAGGTCCTCCAGGCCGATGGATTCCAGCCCGGCGCGG
The DNA here is from genome assembly GCA_023386795.1 of Pseudomonadota bacterium. GTDB lineage: Bacteria > Pseudomonadota > Gammaproteobacteria > Xanthomonadales > Xanthomonadaceae > Stenotrophomonas_A. The sequence continues at coordinate 19,092 of JAEWJB010000110.1, read as the reverse complement.
TGACCGGCGTCCTGGCCATGGATTCGGAAGGCGGTGAACTTCGCGGGGACGGACATGGGCGTACTCGCCGGTGAACGGGGGAGCGGGCACGATAGCCGCTCCCGCTGGGCGGGTGGGCCCCTTCTTGTAGAATCGGGCGACAGAACCCAAATCGGGGTTTTCCGGGTGCCGATGTGCCCGACCTTCAGATGGAGCGTGCATGGCCTGGAATACACCCGGCAGCAAGGGGCCTGATGGCCCGGAAGACAATCGCCGTGGCGGCTGGAAGCCGAGCGGTGGCAACGGTGGCGGCGGTTGGGGCGGCATGCCCGGGCAGTTCCGCGATCTCTTCGATGGCGGCGTGTGGCGCTGGGTCCTGCTGGCGGTCGTGCTGCTGGTGCTGTTCTCCAGCTTCCAGCTGATCCGCGAACAGGACCGCGGCGTGGTGCTGCGCTTTGGCCAGTATTCGCGCACGCTGCAGCCGGGGCCGAATTTCAAGCTGCCGTGGCCGATCGAATCGGTGATCAAGGTCAACGCGACCGAGATCAAGACCTTCAGCAACCAGATGCCGGTACTCACGCGCGACGAGAACATCGTCAACGTCGAACTCAACGTGCAGTACCGCGTGGACGACCCGCGCCAGTACAAGTTCGGTACCTTCGATGCGGACCAGGTGCTGCAGCAGGCCGCGCAGAGCGCGGTGCGCGAGCAGGTCGGCCGTTCGGACCTCAATGCGGTGCTCAACAACCGCGGCCCGCTGGCCACCGCCGCGCGCGAGCGGCTGCAGGCCTCGCTCACCGCCTACAACACCGGCCTGGTGGTGACCGGCCTGACCCTGCCCAACGCGCGTCCGCCGGATGAAGTGAAGCCGGCCTTCGACGAGGTCAACGGCGCCCAGCAGGTGCGCGAGCGCCTGATCAACGAGGCCCAGGCCTATGCCGCCAAGGTGGTGCCCGAAGCGCGCGGCCGTGCCGCCAGCACGCGTACCGTGGCCGAGGGTTACAAGGAAGCGGTGACCGCCAAGGCCCAGGGTGACGCGGATCGCTTCAGCCTGCTCCAACAGCAGTACGTTGGCGCGCCGGACGTCACCCGCAAGCGGCTGTGGCTGGAAACCGTGCAGGACGTGCTCTCCCAGAACCGCAAGGTCATCGGCGGCGATGGCCGCCAGCTGATCTACGTGCCGATGGCCGACGCGGCCGCCAAGCCGGCCGGCCAGCTGCCGACGATGTCATTGCCGAGCGTGCTCTCGCAGGACAGCGGCAGCAGCGCCGCGCCGCTGGGCGCGGAAAGCATCCGCAACCCGGAGCGCGGACCGCGCCCGGCCGGTCGTGACGGGAGTGAACGATGAAACAGTCGATCTGGATCGCCGTGGCGGTGATCGTGTTGCTGGGCCTGATGGGCTCGGCGTTCGTGGTGCGCGAGGACCAGACCGGCATGGTGCTGAACCTCGGCCGCGTGGTGCGCTCGGACCTCAAGCCGGGGCTGCACTTCAAGATCCCGGTGGTGGAGACGGCGCGGGTGTTCGACCGCCGCTTCAAGGTGCTCAACACCGCCCCGGCACGCTACTTCACCGCCGAGCAGAAGGATGTCAGCGTCGACTTCTTCGCCATTGGCTACATCTCCAACGTGGCGGATTTCTACCGTGCGACCGGCGGCGAGGAATCGGTGGCCGACGCGCGGCTGGCGCCGATCATCACCGACTCGCTGCGCAACCAGATCAATGCGCGCACGTTGCAGCAGCTGGTGTCGGGCGACCGCAGCGAACTGATTGCCGGCCAGCTGGCGGGCATCAACGCGGCGATCAAGGGCCTGGGCATGCAGATCACCGACCTGCGCATCAAGCAGATCGACCTGCCCGCCGACAGCCAGATCATCAACGACGTCTACGAGCGCATGCGCGCCCAGCGCAAGCAGGAGGCGAGCAAGCTGCGCGCCGAGGGCGAGGAGCAGTCGCTGAGCATCCGCGCACAGGCCGACCGCGAGGCGACGGTGATCGTGGCCGATGCCGAGCGCGATGCGCAGAAGCTGCGCGGCGAAGGCGATGCGGAAGCGGCGCGCATCTACGGCAAGGCGGCCTCGGCCGACCCGTCGTTCTACGCGTTCTACCGCAGCCTGGAGGCCTACCGGAACTCGATGGCCGACGGCAACGGGGTGATCGTGCTCGACAAGAACGACCCGTTCCTGCAGTACTTCAAGGGCGATCGCTGAGCAGCTCGCCGCTTCGAGGAAGGCCGCCCGCGGGCGGCCTTTTTCGTTTGTAGCGCGGCCCTGCACATGCCTGAACGAGAAGGGGTGGTGGCGGTCACCGGAAACCCGGATAATGCACAAAAGCCGGCCGGGTCATCCCGTTCGGCTTTTTCCGTGTCTGGGCCGGCATGTGCCGGTACCACCCCGTTTGGTGGCGCCATCAGGCAGTCCCGGCCAGGACACGATCATCCATCAGCGGCCCCGATGGCCGCCCGCAAAGGAGTTACCCGTCATGGGTCAGTCTGTCGTCGTGCTCGGCGCCCAGTGGGGCGATGAAGGCAAAGGCAAGATCGTCGATCTGCTCACCGAGGAAATCGGTGCCGTCGTGCGTTTCCAGGGCGGCCACAATGCCGGCCACACCCTCGTCATCAACGGCAAGAAGACCGTCCTGCACCTGATTCCCTCCGGCATCCTGCGCGACGACGCGCTGTGCCTGATCGGCAACGGCGTGGTGATCTCGCCGGCCGCGCTGAAGAAGGAGATCGAGGAACTGGAGACCTCCGGCGTGGAAGTGCGTTCGCGCCTGAAGATCTCGCCGGCCGCGCCGCTGATCATGCCGTACCACATCGCCCTGGACCAGGCGCGCGAGAAGGCTGCCGGCGGCAAGGCCATCGGCACCACCGGCCGCGGCATCGGCCCGGCATACGAGGACAAGGTGGCGCGCCGCGGCATCCGCATCGCCGACCTGCACTATCCCAAGCAGTTGGAAGAACTGCTGCGCACGGCGCTGGATTACCACAACTTCGTGCTGACGAAGTACCTGGGCACCGAGGCGGTGGATTTCCAGAAGACCTTCGATGAAGCGCTGGCCTTCGGCGAGTACGTGCAGCCGATGAAGTCCGATGTCGCCGGCATCCTCCACGAGCTGCGCAAGCAGGGCAAGCGCGTGCTGTTCGAGGGCGCGCAGGGCGCGCTGCTGGATATCGACCACGGCACCTACCCGTACGTGACCAGCTCCAACACCACCGTTGGCGGTGCGCTGGCCGGCACCGGCGTGGGCGCGCAGTCGATCGACTACGTGCTGGGCATCGCCAAGGCCTACGCCACCCGCGTGGGCGGCGGTCCGTTCCCGACCGAACTGGACGACGAGATCGGCCAGGGCATCCGCGACCGCGGTGCCGAGTACGGCGCCTCGACGGGCCGTCCGCGCCGTTGCGGCTGGATGGACATCGTCGCGTTGAAGCAGGCCGTGCAGATCAACGGCATCAGCGGCCTGTGCATCACCAAGCTCGACGTGCTCGACGGCATGGAGAAGCTCAAGATCTGCATCGCCTACGAATACCGCGGCAAGCGCACCGAGTACGCGCCGCTGGACGCGCAGGGCTGGGAAGAGTGCACCCCGGTGTACCTGGAGTTCCCGGGCTGGAACGAGAACACCCACGGCATCACCGAGTGGGAGAAGCTGCCGCCGGCCGCGCGCGCCTACCTGCGTTCGCTGGAGGAACTGGCCGGCTGCCCGATCTCCATCGTCAGCACCGGCCCGGACCGCGACCACACCATGGTGTTGCAGGACCCGTTCGCCTGATCCAGGCGTCCGGCCGCAAAACGAAAAGCCCCGCTTCGGCGGGGCTTTTCATGTTCGCACGGTCGGGACGATCACATCGCGGCAGGTCCGCGCCGCGCCTGGTCCGCGTTGACCGCCGACAGCGCCGCCCACAACGCGGCCAGGTTGATCACCAGCTGCAGTTCGGCCGATTTGCTGTCATCGCCATTGCGCCAGCGCCGCGCATCCTCCCGGGCCTCGTCGGGCAGCATGGCCAGCAGGCTGGCATCGTCCATCGCGCGTGCCGAACGCTGCAGGCGCAGCGACAGGCGCACGGCCGCCACCAGCCGCGCCACGGTATGGAGGGTGGATGCCGCGGCGATCGCCACCAGCACGGTGCGCAGCAGGTCTTCGTGGGCCCAGCCGGGCACCGCTTCCATCGCCGCGGCCAGGCCCAGCGCCAGGGTGCGCCACAGCGGCCAGTCACGGCGGGTGCGCTGCGGCCAGTGCACCAGCAGGCCGCCGAAGGCGATGGCGCAGGCGGCCAGCGCGATCAGGTCATGGGAACTGAGCGCCATCCAGGTCAGGGTCGCCCCGGCCAGGGCCAAGGCCAGCCACGGCGGCGGCAGCAGGCGGCGCAGGTAATCCAGCCCGACCCCCTGGACCAGAAGGGTAAGACTGCGCTCGCGGGGAATCGCGGTCATCGGCGGCACGGCTCGTATTGACTGGATGGCATCGTGGCCGTGGCGGTGTCGTAGAAAGGTCGGATCGCGCCGGTCCTGCCGGCCTGTCCCGATCATCCATCATCCGGGGGGCGGATTGCACGCGGGTGACGGGGTCACCGGCAGGTGCCTGAACGGGCGGGGCGCCTGGCCTGCGCGGCCGTCCGGGCGCCCCGGCGCGGGCCGGCCACGGGCCGAAGGCGCGCGGCCCGGGACGGCCCCGCGCGATCTCAGGACCTGAGCTCCAGGATCGGCGCGAATCCGCCGAAGATCATGCGCTTGCCGTCGAACGGCATCGGGTTGTCCTGCATGCGCGGGTCTTCCATCATCTTCTTCATGCCCGCATCGCGGGTGGCCTTGTCGGGCCACTCGATCCAGGAAAACAGCACGGCCTCGTCCTCACGCGCGTCCACCGCGCGGAAGAAATCGGTCTGCTTGCCGCGTGGTACATCGTCGCCCCAGCACTCCACCACGCGCAGCGCGCCGAACTCGATGATCAGTGCATCGCCCTCGCGGGCATGGGCCAGGAATTTCTCGCGGTTGGCGGCGGGCACCGCCATCACGAAACCGTCGATATACGACATGGAATCCTCCGCTGGGACGCGACGGGATGCGCGCCTTCCTTCTTGCAACGGATGGCCCGGCGCGGAATCGACATGGCGCCACAGTGATTCAGCTGCCGCGCACAAGCCTTAACCGGCGTCGGCGCGCCCGCTGGCATAGGCCAGCCCGTCGCGCAGCTGGGCCAGGAACTCGGGTTGGGCGAAGATCGCCTCGGTATGGCCCAGCCCGGTGTACCAGGCGCGGCCGCCGTCGTAAGCATGGTGCCAGGCGATGGGGTGATCGGTGCCCATGCGGCCGCCCTCGTAGAGGCGCTCGTCGAGCGTGGCGATCACCTGCACCTGCCCGCGCGGATTGCGGTCGTAGTTGTAGAACTCATCGTGCACCGGCCAGGGGGCGGCCGTGGGTGCGCCATCGCGTTCCGGCTGGACGCGGCTGTGCTGCAGGCCCGGCGGATGATCCTGGAAGTATGCGCCGACCAGCGCGCCGTACCACGGCCAGTCGTAACCGGTGTCGGCGGCCGCGTGCACACCCAAGAAGCCGCCGCCGCCGCGCACGAATGCCTCCATCGCGCGCTGCTGTGTCGCATCGAGCACGTTGCCGGTAGTGCTGGCGAAGATCACCACGCGATAGCGCGCCAGGTTCTCCGGCGTGAACTTGCCGGCATCCTCGGTAGCATCGGCGGCCAGCCCCATCGATTCGGCCAGCCGCACCAGCGTGCGCACCGCCACGGGGATGGAATCATGGCGAAAGCCCACCGTGCGGCTGAAGACCAGTACGCGGTCGGGAGGCGCGGCGGCGGCGGGCATCACGGTCAGGCTCAAGGCGCACAGGGCGAGCAGGGTGGAGAGCAGGCGGGGCATGGCGGGGTGATTCTGGCACCGATCCGCATCGCGTGGCGTAAGCTGCCCTGGCCTGCTTGTTGCCCTGGGGAATCTCGTGGCCGATGTCGACGCGCACTTCTACGACCGGGCCGATGCCCTGATCGAATTGGCCAATGCCCAGCTCGCCGGCGCCTCGCGTGCGCAGGTGGGCGATTCGCTGTTGTACGCGGCCGCGCGCTTCCATGCCTGGAGCGGTGCCTGTGGCCAGGGCTCGGCCGCGGACATGGGGAAGGCCAGGGCGCAACTGCTGGAGCAGTTCGTCAGCCATTACCGCGTCATGCTGGAAGCCAACCTCGACGATTACGTCGCGCATTTCGACCAGTACATGCAGTCACGCCAGTTGCCACGGTGAAGCCTGAAAAAAAAGCCCCGGGTCGCGCGCAGGCACGACCCGGGGCAAGGCCATCACGTCACGCCGTTACAGCGCGATACGCAGGCCCAGGTTGACGCTGTTGTTGTCCACGCCATCGCCCTGTTCGGCGCTCACCCCGCCGTACAGGTAGCTCGAAGCACCGAGCTTCAGCGTGCCGTCCAACTGCGCGCGGGCGAAGCGGCGGGTATCGGCCGAGTGCAGCAGGACCGCCTCGTTCCCCAACGAGGTCAGCACGTCTGCCTGGCGGGCCTGGCCGTAGTTGATGCCCGCATCGACGCCCACGCGCCAAGTGAAGCGGCTGCGCAGCGGATCGGCATCCAGCGAACCGACCGCCAGTCCCGCCTGCACGCGGCCGCCATCGTCGTCATAGCGCGCCACGTCCAGCGCGGACAGGGCGTTGCCCTGTTCCTGGAAGCCGTCGCGCTCGACCTTCTGCCAGCTCGCGCGCAGCGAGGGCGTCCAGCGCACGCCGGCCGCGGCGAACGGCACGCTGGCGCCAGCGCTGGCCAGGCGCGTGGTGCCCGACGCGCGGCCGGCCAGCACGCCGGTGCCCAGCGCATCCGCACGCTCGCTCTTCCAGTCGTCGCTGCTGTAGGACACCACGCCATCGACGATCACCGGGCCCAGGCGCGCGGCCGCGTAGAGCATCAACGCATCGCTGTCGAGCTGGTTGTCGAGCGTGCCGTCCAGTTCCGAGCGGGTCGTGGCCAGGCCCGCGCCCCACAGCAGGTGGTAGGAGCGGTAGATGTCGATGCCGGCCGAGGCGCGGCGCTGGTCGCCGGAGAGGCGGCCGGCGTAGCGGTCGGCGTCCACGTCCAGGTTGCTCGTGCCCAGGTTCGCCCACAGCAACTGCTCGACCGGCACCTCGGCCGAGGACAGCAGCGCGGTATCGCCCAGGCGCGCGGCCACGTCCTGCGCCAGCGCATGGGCGCCGGCCTGTGCCAGCGAGGCGAGCCTGGCCTGGTTTTCGCCGGTCAGCGCCGTGAGCGTGGCCGGCAGGGACTGGGCGTCCTGCGCCCACACCTCGCGCAGCAGGTCCTTCTGGTCCTGGTCGGCGGTGCCGGTGTCGTTGCGCTGCACCAGCGCGTCCAGCGCATCGGCGGTGGCGAGCACGTTGCCGTTGGCGTCGTCGAGTTCGGCGCGGTAGGAGGACGGCGACACGTACAGGTCGATGTCGTAGCCGGTGATGTAGTAGACCTGGAAGCGGGTGCCCTCGGCCAGGCCGCTGGTCGGCTGCAGCACGTTGGCGAAAGTGCCGGTCACGCCGCCCTGGCCGCTGACGATGCGGAACATGTCGCCCACCTTCGGAGTGAAGGTGTTGCTGGCGTCGCCGCTGATGCCGCGCAGTACCGGCGCCAGGGTGCCGTTGGCCGCGAACACCGCATCGGTGCCGGTGAGCAGCACGCGCGAATAGTTGCCCGCGCCGGTGCCAGTGCCGTAGCCGTCGATGTCCACCTGCAAGGTGCCGTTGGCGGTCATGTTGATCGACCCGCTCACCGTCAGCGTGCCGGGTGAATTGCCCGCCGCCAGCGTGCCGTCCACGTTGACGTTGCCGGCCACGTTGCCGATGCCGCGCAGCGTGCCGTCGTGTTCCACCTGCACGCGGCTGTCGAGGTTGCCGTTGACGCTGAGGATGCCTTCGTTGACGCAGGTCCCATTGGCCATGACGGCCGATCCGGTGATCGCCAGGCGGCCGGCGCCGCGCTTGATGAAGCAGCCGCTGGCCTGCGAGCCATCGACATTGCCGGACAGCAGCGTGGTGGTGCCGGCGTCGACGCTGAAGCTGCTGGCGCCGGTGACGGTCAGCGGCTGGGCGAGCGCGGCGTTGACCGCGCTGTGCAGGGTGGCGCCGTTGAGCTGCACCTCGCCGCTGCCGAGCGCGCCGGCGTTGGCCAGCGTCACGGTGCCGCCGTTGATCGCGGTGCCGCCGCTGTAAGCATTGGCGCTGGAGAGCACCAGGTTGCCCGCACCGTTCTTCACCAGCTGGCCGGTGCCCTCGATGCCGCCGCCCAGGGTGAGCGTGCTGCCGGCGGTGGTGTCGAATGTGCCGTGGCCATCGAGCGTGACATCGCGCGCGCTGTTCACGTCGGTGGTAGTCGCCAGGGTGCCGCCATGGAAGGACAGCGCGTTGGCGGCGTCGCCCAGGTTGGCGTCGTCGGAGATCTGCAGCGTGCCGCCGTTGAGCGTCGTGCCGCCGGTGTAGGTGTTGTGGCCGGAGAGCACGAGCAGGCCCTCGTTGACCGTGGTGCCGCCGGCATGGCTCAGCGTGCCGCCCAGGTCGAGATTGCCCTGGCCATTCTTGACCAGCCCGCCAACGCCGGACACATCGCCGCTGCTGCTGAAGGTGGTGCCGGTGGCGGTGACGAACATGCCATCGCCGGCGAGGGTGACGTGACGGCTGCTATCCACATCACCGGTACTTTCCAGCACGCCGCCGTTGAAGGTCAGGCCGCCGTCGACCGCGCCGAGGTTGTCGTCGCTGGAAATCTGCAGCATGGCCTGCTGGATCAGCGTGCCGCCGGTGTAGGTGTTGTGGCCGGACAGCACCTGCGTGCCGCCCGTCAGCGACACGCCGCCGTCGCCGGCCAGGGTGCCGCCGAAGTCGCCGTGGCTGTCGGTGAGTTCCAGGCCGTTCTGGCCCAGCGTCACGGTGCCGGTGCCCGACAGCGACTTGAGGCTGACGTCGCCGTTGGACTGGCTGATATCCAGGCCACCGTTGATCGTGGTCTGGCTGGAGGTGGCAATCGAGCCGGTGCCGCTCAGCGCGAGGGTGGCGCCTTCCTCGACGGTGGTGGTGCCGGTGTAGCCGTTGGTGGCGGCCAGGGTGATCGTGCCGCCGTTGCCGGAGTTCTGCACCGTCAGCGAACCCGGCGTGCCGCTGGTGGCATCGTCGATGGCGCCGGTGAAGGTGGCATCGTGGCCGGCGGCGTCCACCCAGCCGTTCTGCTCGTCGATGAAGAAGTGCTGGCTGACGGTGGTGTCGTCGTTGGATACCACCAGCGTGCCGCCTTCGAACGAGGCTTCGGTCTGGTTGCCGAGGTCGTCGGTGGTCTTCTGCGAATCGATCACGACCGGGCCGGGCGGGGTGGTGGGCGTGGTCGGGGTGGTGGGGGCGCCGCTGCCGGGGTTCGGCGCGACGGGGCCGAACGGCACGCCCTTGTCGTAGGTGGCGCCAGGCGCCTCATCCACGAACAGCACCGGGCTCAGCGCCGAGTCGCCGAGGTTGAAGGACAGGAAGCCGAGGCGATACGTGCCGGCCACGCTTACCTGGTAAGTGGCGATCTGCCAGCCGGTGGCGCCATAGCTGCCGGTGGAGTAGCTGCCGGTGCCGATGTTGGTGGCGCCCAGCAGCGCGTACTGTGCGTTCTGGTTGTTGACCACGCCGAAGATGGAGCTGTCGTCCAGGTTGACCAGCGAGGTCACCGAAGCGTCGTTGAACGGCTCGTAGTCGGTGGAGACGTACTGCCAGGCCATGGTGAAGTAGTCGCCGGCTGCCAGGGTCAGGTCCTGGTACAGCCAGGCCGAGGTGGTCGGCGTGCCGTGCATGGTCTGCGCGATGGCGCTCTGGCTGCTGCCGGTAAGGCCCAGCGCGGCCGCCGCGCTGGCGAAGCTGGCCGAGTTGCTGTTGGCCTGCAGCGAGGCCATGTAGTCGCCGTAGGGCGTGACGGTCCACACGTGGGCGCCGCCAGCAGAGTCGAAGTTCTCCATGCCGGTCACCGCCGAGGCGCCGACGCCGTCCTCGCCATACTGGGTGGGGCTCTGGCTGCCGGTGGACGAATAGGTCCAGCCCGCGAGCGAACCGCTCTCGAAACCGATGTTGTTCAGGCCTGCCGCGGCCAGTGCGTGGGGCGAGGCCAGTGCGAGCAGGGTCAGCGCGGCGAGGCGATTCCATTGCGGCCGGGCTTCCTTGTGCCGACGGGTGGAACCTCCTTCATGGGTGCCCAACTCCGAGGTGACCACCCACTGCTGGACAGCCTTGCTCCAGACCACGCGAAAAATCCTGTTCATCCGTCTCGATCCCTAACCGTAAAAAAGAGTGAAGCGCTTGGCGCCCATCACAGATCGGCTCTCGAGGGGATTCCTTGATGTGAAATATGTGAATGAAGTTGTTTTTCCTGTGGGTAAATTCGTGGTAGCCGTGGGGACCGGCCCGACTTGAGTTTTCGTACGCGGTGTGACGTCACGTCGCGCGGCGCGCGAGTGCGGGCCCCAGAAACGCAAACGGGCAGGGGATTGCATTCCCCTGCCCGCGGTGTTCGCTTGATGGCGTGGATCAGTGCAGCGACATCGAGTACGGATGCTGTGCCGGGTTGGTCGCCCAGTGGGTGTCCGGCTCGGCCTGCATGCGGAAGTGCAACTCGCCACCGGCGAGGATTTCCTCGTGGCTGATCCACGCTCGCGGCAGCGGCTTGCCGTTGAGCGTGGCCGCGCCGATGTAGGGATGCTTCGCGTCCAGCCCTTCGGCGATCACCGTGAAGCGGCGGCCATTGGGCAGGTTGAGCGTGGTGCGCGGCAGGAACGGACGGCCGATCACGTACTGGTTGCTGCCCGGCGCCACCGGATAGAAACCCAGCGCGGTGAACACGTACCACGCCGACATCTGGCCGAGATCGTCGTTGCCGGCCAGGCCATCCGGTCGCGCGGCGTACTGGCTGTCCATGATCTGCTTCAGGCGCGCCTGCGTGCGCCACGGCTGGCCGGCGTAGGCGTAGAGGTAGGCGACATGGTGGCTGGGCTCGTTGCCGTGCGCGTACCAGCCGATCAGGCCGGTGATGTCCTCCATGTGCTCGAAGACCTTGGGGTCGACCTTGGCGTCGAACACCGCGTCCAGCCGCTTGAGCAGCGCGTCCGAACCACCGTGTGCGGCCGCCAGGCCGGCCACGTCCTGCGGCACGTACCAGGAGTACTGCCACGCGTTGCCTTCGGTGTAATCGGTGCCGTAGCCGCTGGCGGAAGGGTCGAACGGTTCGCGGAAACTCCCGTCGCGCTTGCGTGCGCGCATGAAACCGGTGGCCGGGTCGAAGGCATGCTGCCAGTTGCCGGCACGCTTCTCGAATTCGCTGGCGACTTCCTGGCGGCCCATCTTCTGCGCCATGCGATAGATGGTCCAGTCGTCGAAGGCGTACTCCAGCGTCTTGGAGGCCGCTTCGCCTTCCTCGTCGATCGGCACGTAGCCGAGCTGGCGGTACGCGGCGATGCCGTCGTAGGGGCCATAGTTGGCGCTGGCGACCATGGCCTGCAATGCCTCTTCGGCATCGAAGCCGCCGATGCCCTTCATGTAGGCGTCGGCAATCACCGGCACGGCGTGGTAGCCGATCATGCACCACGTCTCCAGGCCGTGGAACGCCCATACCGGCAGGATGCCGTAGGCGCTTTCGCGACGCGAGGCGAGCAGCGAGTTCACCACGTCGGACGTGCGCTGCGGCGGCTGCACTAGCGTCAGCAGTGGGTGCAGGGCGCGGTAGGTATCCCACAGCGAGAAGGTGGAGTAGTTCGTCCAGCCGTTCGCCTTGTGCACCGCGTTGTCCGGGCCGCGGTAGCGGCCATCGCTGTCCATGAACAGCGTGGGGCCGAGCAGCGTGTGGTACAGCGCGGTGTAGAAGCGGGTGCGATCCTCCTGGCTGCCCTGCGCATCGATGGCTGACAGTGCCTGCGTCCATTGCGCGCGCGCGTCGCTGCGCACCTTGTCGAAGTCGAAGCCCGGCACTTCGGCATCGAGGTTGGCGATGGCGCCTTCTTCGCTCACCGGCGAGATTGCCACCTTCACCACGAGCGGCGCGCCGCCGCCGTCACCGAAATCGAACACGCCCACCAGCTGGCGGCCCTCGACCTGCGCGCGCTGCCGCGGGTCATTCGCGCCCGGCGGCGGGAAGCCCTTGTAGATCACGTTCTCCTCGGTGTCCTGCAAGGCGCTGCCGCCGAGCGGGCGCGAGAAGCGCATCGCGAAGTAGAGCTGGCGGCCCGGCGCCCAGCCCCGGGTTTCGCGGAAGCCGGTGACGGTGCCATCGGCGCGCACGCGCAGCCGCGACCACAGCACCTTGCCGGGGTAGTCGTACATGCTGGTGCGCAGGTCCACCAGCACGTGGGCCGGCTTGCCTTTCGGGAAGGTGTAACGGTGCACGCCCACGCGCGCGCTGGCGGTGAGCTCGGCGCGCACGCCGTAGTCGTCCAGGGTGACCGCGTAGTAGCCCGGCTGCGCCTGTTCGGTCTGGTGGCGGAAGCGCGAGGTGTAGCCGCTGCCTGGCCGGCTGACATCGCCGCGTTCGAGCTTGGGCTCGCCGCTGATCGGCATCAGCAGCACGTCGCCGAGATCGGAATGGCCCGAGCCGGAGAAGTGCGTGTGCGAGAAGCCGACGATGGTCGAATCGTCATGGCGGTAGCCGGCAGCCCAGGGATAGCCTTCCTTGCGCGACTTAATCTGCGTGTCGGGGCTGAGCTGGATCATCCCGAACGGCACGGTGGCGCCGGGATAGGTGTGGCCTTCGCCGCCGGTGCCGATGAAAGGATCGACCGCCGCAAAGGCGGCTTCGCCCGGCGTGGCGGCCAGGGCGGTGTGGGCGACCAGCAGCAGGGCGGCCAGCCAGGGCGCGCGGCGCCGCGCGGGGTTGTCGAGCATGTGGGTTCCTCCTCCCGGAAGCGGCGACGGTAGCACGCGCCTCGCCCCGCGGGATGGGACGAACGTCAGGGGTTTATATCGATCCAAGTCTTCATGGGGGCGTGGATGCGGTGGGCCGTACAGCTTGCTGAAATGCCCGCGGGCGTGGCTGTCGCACAATGGGAGACTGCCGCGCCGCACGCTGCGGCCACGTCCCCTGGAGTGTTCCGCATGTCCCGTCGCACCGGCAGTGCCGATCTTCCCCTGCATGGCGGCCGCGTGCCGGCCTGGCTGGGGCAGCGCATGACCCGGCTGGGGGCAGTGCTGTGCGAGGCCATCGTCCATCACTACGGGCGCGACGAGCTGCTGCGCCGGCTGGCGCATCCGTTCTGGTTCCAGTCCTTCGGCGCGGTGATGGGCATGGATTGGCACTCATCCGGCATCACCACCAGCGTGATCGGTGCGCTCAAGCGTGGGCTGGCGCCGTTGTCCGGCGAACTGGGCCTGCATGTCTGCGGCGGTCGCGGCCGGCATTCGCGCGCCACGCCAGACGAATTGCTCGCCGTGGCCGCGCGCACCGGCCTGGACGGCGCGGCGCTGGCGCGCGCCAGCCGCCTGGTGGCCAAGGTCGACAGCGCCGCGGTGCAGGACGGCTTCGACCTCTACCTGCATGGTTTCATCGTCAGCGACGATGGCCAGTGGGTCGTGGTGCAGCAGGGAATGAACGGCGCGCGGCGGCAGGCACGGCGCTATCACTGGCTGTCCGAAGGGCTGCGCAGCTTCGTCGATGCGCCGCACGCGGCGATCGAGGGCCCCGGGCAGGGCCGTATCGTCAACCTGGCCGACCACCGTGCCGCGGCCTCGCGCGATGCCCAGGTCGAACTGCTGCACACGCTCGGGCCGGACGCGATCGCGCGCGAGTTCGCGCGCATCGACGGGCGCACCGGCGTGCCCGCAGCTGCGGCGGCGGATGCCACCGGCGACCTGTTCGCCGCCACGCTTGCACCGCACTTGTCCATGCCCGACCACCACGACGTGCGCGCCGAGGATATCGTCGTGCGCCGCCTGCACGGCGCGCTGGCCGCGGCGGCGGAGAACGGCCCGCAAGATTTCACCGCGTTGCTGCAGGTGCCTGGTGTCGGTGCGCGCACGGTGCGCTCGCTGGCGATGGTTGCCGAAGTGCTGCACGGCACGCCGTGCCGCTTCAGTGACCCGGCGCGTTTCTCGCTCGCCCATGGCGGCAAGGACCGGCACCCGTTCCCGGTGCCCACGCGCGTGCTCGACCACACCATCGGCGTGCTCAAGCACGCGATGCAGCAAGCCAAGCTCGGTAACGAGGAACGCCTGCAGGCGATAGCCCGGCTCGATGCGCAGGCGCGCCGGCTCGAAGCCACGGCGAGCGGGCCGACGGTGGAGGCCTATATCGCGCAGGAGCGCGCCGAGTCGCATCGCTACGGCGGGCGCAGCGTGTTCGGCTGGGAGCCGGCGCCGGCACGGACCCCGGGCGAGGGCGCGGAGGCGGACGCCGCGTAGGCGGGCGCCGGGTTCGTCGCGCTGCGCTGCGCGCGGGGTTCTGGGGCTGCCCGCGCGCGGGGGCATAAGATGCGGTATTGGGATCGGGCATCGTGCCGAATCCCCCTCGAAGCAAGGAAACTTCATGCGTGCAAGGAAAAGGCGGATGGCGCTGGCGATGGCGGCCATCGGCGTGGCGGGCGCGGTAGCGGCATCGGACGAGGTGGCGAAGCTGGTGGTGCATCCGGGCGGCGAGCGTTGCGCCACGCAGGATCTGGCGGCGCTGGGCCAGGCGAGCCTGTGCGTCAAGGGCGGCAGCTTCAGCCATGACGTGTATACGCTGAAGATCGCGCGGGAGGTGGTGCTGAGCGGGATCGACGACGACACCACCCGGGGACTGGAAACCGATTCGGAGGGCCGCCACCTGCGCCTGGTCTGTGCGCCGCGGCTGGAACCGAACGACACCATGAAGGGTGTCGTGAAGCGGATGCTGCTCACGCAAGGAAAATCGGAAGACGAAGCCGAGGCGCTCGCGCAGCGCATGGGCGTGGTGGAGGCCGGGCGCATCTGCACGCTGGCGGCCGACGGCACCGCGGTATGGCAGGTGGAGGCGGTGTTCCCGTGACGCGTCGGCGTCGTCACGGCGCTACGCGGGGCGCGGGGAAGAGCGCCCCGCATGGGCCGAGTGGCCTGCATCGCGGCAGGTAAGCTGCATCCATGCTCAGAACCTGCCTCGCCTGGCTGCTCGCCCTTCTTGCCGCCAGCGTGACCCCGGCCTTGTTGTTCGCGCTGATGCTGTTCGATGGACGCATCGGCGCGAACCACGCCACGTGGGCCGGCTTCCTGGCCGCCTGCGTCGTCGCGCTGCTGCACGTGCTGGTGCTCGGCGTACCGGTGACCTGGCAGCTGCGGCGCCACCAGCGATTCGGCCCATGGCGCATGCTGTTGGCCGGCGTGGTGGCGGGGCTGGCCACCTGCGGGCTGTTCCTGCTCGTGCAGACGCCCAACCGCGAGGCGCTCGCCGGCCTGCTCAACCCGGCGATCGCGATGATCGTGCTCGGGGCCGGTGGGCTGGGCGCGGTATCCGCCCTCACGCTGTGGGCGGTCCTGCGCCTGCTGCGCGTCTAGCGCGCTTCCAGTTCGGCGATGCGTTCGCGCAGCCGCGCGTTCTCCTGCTCCAGTTCCGCCACGCGCCCGCGCAACGACTGCAGCGTGTCCTCTGGTGAGGTTTCATGCTCGCGCTCCGCACGCGGCTTGCGCCGCGATTGGCGCAAGCGCTTGGCCGCCTCGCGCAGCTCGTCGTGACCGGCCTGCGCGGCGGCCTGTTGTTCCTCCATCGGCAGCGTGGCCACGACGGCGGCGGCGTTGATCGACAACGCGCCGCTGCGCACCGCCTCCACCACTTCCGGCGCGGCCTGGCGCTGGATCTTCTCGATCATGCCCAGCTGGCTGTGGCTCACCCGCGCCACGCGGGCCAGTTCCTGGCGGCTGGGCGGTGCGGCCACGGCCGGTACCGGCGTGTCATGCGCGGTCTGCTCGGGCCACGGCGCGGTATCGTCCTCGGGGGCTTCGGGTGCCGCCACGGCCACCTCGCAGGGCGCCACCTCGGCCACGGCGCGCTCGCGCCGCGCAGCGAGGATTTCGCGCTTGCGCAGCGCCAGCACACCGCGCTGGAAATCGGACACGCTGCGTCGGCCCAGGTGCTGGTCGATCATCCACAGGTGCACGTCCTCCATGCTCTGGAAGCGCTCGTTCTGCACGGTGCGGAAGGGCAGGCCGTGCGTCCGGCAGATGCCGTAGCGGTTGTGGCCGTCCACCAGTACGTTGCCCCACAGCACCAGCGCGTCGCGGCAGCCTTCGGCCAGCAGGCTTTGCTCCAGCGCCGCATGTTCGTCCGGCGTGAGCGGATCGATGTAGGCCTTGAGCGAGGGGTCGACGACGATTTCGGTATCCATGCGGGGCCATGCGAACGCGGGGGGCGCGCATTGTAGGCAGCACGCCGCGCATCGTCGCGGCTTGACAGCGGCCGTGCCGGCGCGTGGGCGCGCGGTGAACAAGGCCGCGCGCGCCCATGCCGCCGGTTAACGCCGGGCCATCGACGCTGGGCGCCTCTTCCCTGGAGCCTTCGCGATGAAGCATGCCGCCCTCGATTTCGACGACGAGTTCAAGGTGCTTTTCGACGTACGCCAGGTGCAGGCGGCCACGATGTCCATCGCCCCGGGCGAGAAGGAAGGCGGCCCGGAAAACCGCCACCGGGGCGCGGACCAGTGGTTGTACGTGGTGGCCGGGCAGGGCGTGGCCACGGTGGGCAACGTGCAGCAGGCATTGGCGCCGGGCGACCTGCTGGTGATCGAGCAGGGCGAGCGCCACGAGATCCGCAACAACGGCGGCACGCCGCTGCAGGCGCTCACCTGGTACCACCCGCCGGCGTACACGCAATCGGGCGAACGGCTGCCCGCCGGCGAGCGCTGAAGTCAACGCGCGGTGTAGGGCGTGCGCGGCGGTTGCACCGGTTGTTTACCTGCGCGCTGTTACACCGCACCGGTCACACACACCGGAGGCATTCCCATGCCGGAGAAAAAGACCCGCCAGGCGGCGGCCAAGGACAAGCGCGAAGGCAAGTCGGCCAGCACCCAGGCTGGCGAATACGTGCACGAGGAGATCGAGCACATCAAGCATGGCAAGCACGGCGCCAAGAGCACCAAGCAGGCGATCGCCATCGGCCTGTCGAAGGCGCGCCGCGATGGGGTGAAGGCCAAGCCGGGCAAGACCGCTTCCAAGGCGACGAAGAAGAAGGCCGCGCAGGACACCGCCGCTTCGAAGAAGGCGAAGAAGGCGCCCTCCAGGACGCGCTCGGCCGGCGCCAAGAAAGCCTTGAAGACCGCCAGCAAGAAGACCACGGCCAAGAAGGTGGTGGGCAAGAAGGCGTTGTCGACGCAGGCCAAGAAGGCGGCGAGCAAGCGCACCGCGACCAGCCGGTCGGCGGCGGCGAAGAAGGCCGCGCGCACCAAGGGCCCGGCCGCGCGCAAGACCGCGGCCAAGAAGGCGGCCCGCACGCGGGCGAAGAAGTCGGCCTGAGTCGGGCGCAGCGGCCCGTGCCGCTGGGACGGGCCGCTGCCAGCCGGTAAGCGGTGCCGTTCGTTGCCTGAATCGCGTCGTCTCGCCCCCTGCGACGGAAAGGTGTACAAATGTACACCTATGAAGAATCCCCATTCCCCGCGGGCCCAGCACGGCCCTTCCACCTTCGCGTCGCTGCGCCCATGGACGATCTGAGCCCCCGCCGTGCCGCGGTGCTGGCCTTCCTGCGCGAGCGCGCGCGCACCGGCCAGCCGCCCAGCCTGGCCGAGATCGCCGCCGAGTTCGGCTTCGCCTCGCGCAATGCGGCGCAGAAGCATGTGCAGGCGCTGGCCGAGGCCGGGCTGATCGAACTGCGCGGCGGCCAGGCGCGCGGCATCCGCCTGCCTGAGACCCCGCGCGATCCGCCGCTGGTGCTGCCGGTGCTTGGCCGGGTCGCCGCCGGCCTGCCCATCGGCGCCGATATCGGCATCGAGCGCGAACTGTGGCTGGACCGCGCGCTGTTCTCGCTGCGCCCGGACTACCTGCTGCAGGTGCAGGGCGATTCGATGATCGACGACGGCATCCTCGATGGCGACCTGGTCGGCGTGCATCGCAGCAGCGAGGCGCGCCACGGCCAGGTCGTGGTGGCGCGGCTGGACGGGGAAATCACCATCAAGCGGCTCGAACGCGGGCGCACGCAGCTGCGCCTGCTGCCACGCAACCCGGCCTACGCGCCGATCGTGGTGCCGGCCGATGCCGACTTCGCGATTGAAGGCCTGTACTGCGGCCTGTTGCGGCAGGGCTGAAGATGGGCGAAGTCCTGGCCCTGGGCGAGATGCTGGCCGCACGCACCGTGTGGCGTGCGGGGCAGGGCGTGGCCACGCGCCGCGATGGCGAACCCAGCGGGCATGCCGCGCTCGACGCCGCGCTGCCCGATGGCGGCTGGCCGCGCCGCGCGTTGACCGAACTGCTGCTCCCTTCCGATGGCGTGGGTGAAATCGCGCTGTTGCTGCCCACGCTGGCCCGGCTCACGGCTGCCGGCGAGCGCGTGGTGCTGGTCGCGCCGCCGTACCTGCCGTATGCGCCGTCGTGGCAGGCCGGTGGCATCGACCTGGGTTGGCTGGAGGTGATCGAGGCCGAACCGAAGCAGGCGCTGTGGGCGTTCGAGCAATGCCTGCGCAGCGGCGCGTGCGCCGCGGTGCTGGGCTGGCCGCAGACCGGCGATGCGCGCGCGCTGCGCCGCCTGCAGGTGGCTGCCGACAGCGGCGACTGCTGCGCTTTCGCGCTGCGCGACCGGCGGCATGCGGTGAATGCATCGCCTGCGGCCCTGCGCCTGGAATACCTGCCCGGCGAACACGCCTGGCAGGTGCGCAAATGCCGCGGCGGCCAGGTGCCCGCGCAACCGCTGCGACTGGCGCATTGAGGCGCGCGCATGCTCTGGGCCTGCATTCTGCTGCCTCAGCTGGCGCTGGACGCCGTCCTCCGGCGTTTGCCCGACCCTGAAACCCCGCTCGCGCTGGTGGAAGGGCCGGCGCAACTGCGCAGCCTGCATTCGGTCAACGAAAGCGCCGCCGCCGCGGGCCTGCGCGCGGGCATGCGCCTGGCTGCCGCGCACGCGCTGCTGGCCGGCGTGCGTACCGTCGCGCACGAGCCGGCCGCCGAAGCGCGCTGGCAGCGCT
>JAEWJB010000045.1 GCA_023386795.1 Pseudomonadota bacterium | reverse complement strand
CGTTGCGCCAAGCCGGCGCCGGAAGGATTCGTGGCCGGCGTCGCGCAGGCGCGGGTGCTCGAGCGCGATCCGCAGGGCGACCTGCTGCCGGGCCTGCGCGCGGCGGTGCGTTCGCTGGGCAGCCAGCGCGGGGTGAGCCTGCCGGCACCGCCAGCCGACCTGAAGGGCCTGCCGATCGTCGAGGTGCCGGTATCGGGCGCGGCACACGGGCCGGGCGACACCTTCGCCATCTTCGTGTCCGGCGATGGCGGCTGGGCGGGACTGGACAAGCAGGTCGCCGCCAAGCTCGCCGATGCCGGCATCCCGGTGGTGGGCGTGGATTCGCTGCGCTACTTCTGGAGCGAGCGCACGCCGCAGGGTTTCGCCACCGACCTGGATCGCATCGCGCGCTTCTACGCGCATCGCTGGCAGCGGCCGAAGGTGGTGCTGATCGGCTTCTCGCAAGGTGCCGACGTGCTGCCCGCCGCGATTGCCCACCTGCCCAATGCCACGCGCGAAAGCCTGGCCATGACGGCACTGCTGTCGGTGGGCAAGCTGGCCGACTACGAGTTCCATGTCAGCAACTGGCTGGGCGCCAACAACGACGGACTGCCGATCGCGCCGGAGATCGCCAAGCTGGACCCTGCGCGCACGCTGTGCATCTACGGGCAGGCCGACGCCGACACCCTCTGCCCGCAGCTGCCGGAGAAGGCGACGCGTCGCTTCGCGCTGCCGGGCGACCATCACTTCAAGGGCGACTACGCCACGCTGGCACAGACGATCCTGCGCGAACTGGGGAATACGCCGGCGCGGTGAGGGCCTCACGGCGGGGCCGCAGGCGACGCGCCGCCGACGCTCAGTCGCGATCCCGTCGCTTGGGGTCCAGCGAGATCAACCGGGTCACGTCCAGCAGCGCCGCCGGCAGGTGCACGCCACCGGGCGCGGCGAGGTAGCGCGGCCGCCACTGCGGCATGAACTTCGCCTTGAAGCGGCGCAGCCCGCTGAAACCGTAGAAGCGTTCGCCATGCCGCGCGACCACGTTGGCGAAGCGGCTCCAGCGCCCGGCCAGGCGGTGCTGCGCCAGGCCCGAAAGCGGTGCCATGCCCAGGGAAAAACGCTGGAAGCCGTTGGCCGCACCCCACAGGAACAACTCGACGAACAGGTAATCCATCGTGCCCTTCGGCGCGTCGTCGGTGTGCCGCATGAGGTCCACGGACAGCTCGCCGCCGGCCGGCGCGCGCCACAGGTTGGCGAAGGCGACGATGCGGCCTTCGTGCTCGACCACCGCCACCGGGAAGCGCACCAGGTAAGACGGGTCGAAGCTGCCCAGCGAAAAGCCTTTCTCCTCGCCGGCCTTGTCCTCCAGCCATTGCCGCGACACTTCCTCCAGGCGCGGCAACACCGCAGCCACGTCCTCGGGCATCAGCATGCGGAAGCTCAGGCCGCTGCGCTTGCCGCGGTTGAACGCCTGGCGCAGCTCGGCGCGCTCCTTGCCCTCCAGCTGGAAGCCGGCGATCGGCACCACGGCCTCCTCGCCGAGCTTGACCAGGGTCAGGCCCATGTCGAGATAGGTCTGCCAGTGCTGGTCACCGACCTGGTAGAACACCGGCCGCAGGCCGAGCCTGTCGGCTTCCTCGCGGAAACGCCAGATCAGTGCGCGCACCACGTCGGGCGGGCCGACCGGGTCGCCCATCGAGATCAGCGAGCCGCCGTAGCGCTGCATCATCACGAAGCCGCGCTGCGCCTCGTCGCGCAGCAGTGCCTTGTCGCCGGTCATCACCAGCGAGGCCTGGGTGTCGGCCCCGGCCGCGAGGATCGGTGCCAGCGCATCGAGCTCGGCCTCGGTGGCCGGCGCCAGCGGCCGGCGCGTGCTGTGCAGCAGTCGTGCGAGTCCGAAGGCGATCACCGCCACCGCCACCAGCAGCAGCGCGCGCAGCGCACGGGGCGCATTGGCGGAAATGGCGAACTGCCACCACAGCTCGCGCTGGTACTCGACGTGGCTGTAGACGAAGAACAGCAGCCACACCGTCGCCACCAGCACCAGGCCGAGATTGCGCAGCCACGGCCAGGACCAGGCCTCGTCGAGCAGCGCGCCTTCGCGATAGAACTCGCGCCGCGATACCCACAGCGCCAGTGCCACCAGCAGGGCGCTGAGCGCTACCGGGATGTGGCCGCCGCGCAGCCAGGCCGGCAGCGGCAGCGCGATGCAGATCGCCAGCGCCAGCACCCACGCCGCATGGCTGCGACGCTGCAGCCCCTGGCCGATCAGCAGCAGGGCCACGCCGCCGAGGCTGGACAGCAGGTGCGAGGTCTCCACCAGCGGCAGCGGTGCCACGCCTTCCCAGCGATGCGGCATCGGCAGCGTGCCTTCGATCACCAGCGCCGCGCCAATGGCGAACACCGCGATGGCGATGATCTGCGGCAACCACGGACGCAAGGTCAGCCATGCCGCGCGCGCGGCCACGGTGCCGCGCGAGACCGGCCGGCGCAGCCCGGTGGCGGCAGCCATCAGCAGCGCCAGCAGCATCGGGAACACGTAGTAGGTGATGCGGTACACCAGCGCGGCGGCCAGCAATGCGGCCGGCGCCACGCCCGGCAGCAGCTTGAGCAGGCTCCACTCGAACACGCCCAGGCCCGCCGGCACGGTGGAGAGCAGGCCGGCCACGACGGCCACCAGATACAGGCCGACGAAGCCGATGTAGTCGGTATTCGGGATCGGTGGCAGCAGCACGTACAGCGCGCCGCTCGCCAGCCCGAGTTCGATCACGCTGAGCACGGTGACGCCGAGCACGGTGCGGTAATCGGGCAGCCACAGCGCGTGAGTGCCGATGCGCAGCGTGCGCCCGCGGCGGCCCACCGCCACCAGCATCACGCCGAAGCCGACCAGCAGCACCGCACCTGCCGCCTGCACCGCGCCCACGCGCAGGGGCAGCGCGAGGGCGGCCGCGGCCGGTTCCAGCAGCAGCGCCAGGCCGAGCAGCACCCAGGCGCCAAACGCGAAGCCGAGCGTGCTCACCAGCACGACCTGGCCGATCTCGCCCAGGTTCAAGCCCACCTTGCCATAGCCGCGCAGGCGCACCGCGCCGCCGGTGAGCGCGGCAAAGCCCAGCGTCTGGCCGACGGTGTGGGCGAGGAAGGCGGTGATCGCGATACGCGCCGGGTGCAGTTGGCGGCCGCTGCGGTGCAGGCCGATGGCATCGAACAACACCAGGCAGGCGTAGCTGCTCAGGCCGAGCACGAGGGTGAGCACTACCTGGCCCAGGCTGATGTCGCGGAAGGCCTGGCGGATCGCCGCGTAGCCGTGGGTGCTGAACTCGGCGGACAACGCGCGCAACGCCATCGCCAGGATCACCAGGCTGATGACGACGGGCAGGGCGCGGCGCCAGCCGCTGTGCGGTGCTTCCGCGGCGGCGGCGGCAGGGTCCGTCATGTGCGGGAATCTCGGCGGGGAGGGGAAGCGGTGGCCGTCAGCCTGCGCAGCGGGGGCAATGCACGCGTCCAGCCTTCCTCGAACAGGGTTGCGGGCATCGTGGTCTTCGCGTTGCGGGCGTGGAGTGAAGAAAACGGCCGGCGAGGTGGCCTCGCCTTCGACAGGCGCGCATCATAAGGCCATTGCCCGCACCACGGACGTCCGCGGCGCGGGGTTCCGGGGAAATGCCACATGTCGTTGAGCGTCTTGTCAGACTCGCCCGCCGCCACACGCTGGATGGCCCGCAGTGGGGCATTCGCCGCCGCCGCCGGTGCCGGCTTCCTGCTCTGGGTGCTGGTGCTGCAACTGCTGCGGGGCGACCTGTCCTGGACGCAGGCGCAGTTGAGCCTCTACCTGCACGGTCCTTACGGCTTGTCGCTGCGCGTGGCCTACTGCGTGCTCGCGTTGTCGATGTCGCTGCAGGCGCTCGCCTTGCAGGCGAGCCTGTCGCCGCAGGCGCGCAGTGGTGTGGTACTCGGGCTGTTCTGGGCCTCGGCGCTCGGCCTGGCGGCGGTGGCCATCGGCGACAGCTACCTGCCGCAGTACGCCCCGAACCTGGCGCCGGCCGTGCACCTGCTCTCGGCACAGGCTGCGTTCCTGTGCGTGATCGCCGCCATTCTCCTGCAATCGTGGTACTTCAGCCGCGACGCGCGTTGGCGGGCGTACGCGCGCCGGGCAGGCCTGCTCGGCGCGGTGGCCTTCGCCGTGTTGTTCGTGCACGTCGTGCTGCGCTGGGGCCCGCGCGGCTTGGGACAAAAGAGCGCCATCGTGTTGATCGTGGCGTGGCTCATCGGCGTGGGCCTGCAACTGGCGCGCGGCCCGAGGGCTGCCCCCATCCCGCGGACGCGCGACAATGCAAACGAAACCACAAGGGAGGAACCCTGATGATGCAGCGATACGAAACCGGTCCGCGTATGTCGGAGATGACCTTGCACCACGGCGTGTGCTACCTCGCCGGGCAGATCGCCGAAGACGCCACGCAGGACATCAAGGGCCAGACCCGCCAGGTGCTGGCGGAGATCGACCGCCTGCTCGCGCTGGGTGCCAGCGACAAGACCAAGATCCTGCGCGCGGAGATTTTCCTGGCCGACATCGCCGACTTCGCCGCCATGAACGAAGTCTGGGACGAATGGGTGTCCCCGGGCTTCACTCCGGCGCGCGCCACGGTGGAGGCCAAGCTGGCCTGCCCGGACTGGAAGATCGAGATCGTGATCACTGCGGCGATCTAAAAGGCCGGAGCCTTCCGAAAGGCGCACGCTTTTCGTTCCGCGCGCATTGAACGATCAGGCGCCCGGGGGCAGGCCCTTTCCGGGACCGTAGGCGACATGGATGTCGCCTACGAGCCTCCATGGATGGATTCACGGCGTGTCCCGGAA
>JAEWJB010000186.1 GCA_023386795.1 Pseudomonadota bacterium | reverse complement strand
CCCGCAACAGTGCCAGCGCCTCGTCGGCAGCCTGCGGATCGTCCTGGCGGGCGCGCATCAGCGCCCATCCGCGCTGGGCCACGGGCAGGCCGGCGTCGGCGGCGGCGCGCAGGCGCGCCAGCGCCTGTGCATCGTCCGCTTCGGCATAGGTGGCCAGCAGGTACGCGGCGGCGGGGTGCCCGCGCTGCTCGGCAGCGAGCCAGTGATCCCACGCGGCCGGCAGGTCGACCGGCCCCCCGATGCCCAGCGCCAGCATCCTTCCCAGTTCCACTTGCGCGGCAGGATGCTCGGCGATCGCCTGCGCATAGCATTGCCGCGCGCGCTGAGCCTCGCCACGGGCGAGCGCGGCGCTGGCTTCGCGCAGGGCGTCGGGGAGGCTTGCGGGCGGGGCGGATGAGGGCCGTGGCATGCGCCATCCTAGCGCGTGTCGGGACATGGGCTGCGCGGGACGGGTGGCCGTCTGCGTATTTCTACTTGCGTCCTCTCGGTAAGCCTACCGTGGAGGCCGTGCGGGGCGTGGACCCAGAATGACGCCATGCCGTTCGACGGCTCCGAAGGAGCAGTGCATGTACAGGTCGCTTGTCCGAATCGTCTGCCTGTTGGCGACGGGGCTGTCCGCGCCGTTCGCCGTGGCGGTGGAGCCCGCACCCTCCCCGTCCGCGGCGACGGCCATCGACGTGCGCCCGTTCCCGCGCGACTTCACCGTGCAGGGCACGCAGTTCAGCGTGCACGAGCCGCAATACGACAGCTGGCAGGACGACCGCCTCAAGGGCCGCTTCGTGATGTCGGTGAAGAACGGCACCCACACCGGCCAGGACGGCAAGTCGCAGGACGTACTCGATGATGGCGTCGTGAGCTTCAGCGCCCGCACGCAGATCGACAAGGCCGCGCGTGCGGTGGTGCTCACCGACATCGTGTTCGACAGCGCCCGCTTTCCCACCGCCAGTGCCCAGCAGGCGCGTTACCTGGAACTGGCGCGCGCGGTCATCCACGACAAGCGCACGCTGACCGTCTCGCTGGACCAGCTCGAAGCGGCACTGGCGATCCAGTCCGCGCACGCCACCGCCAAATCGCTGCCGGTGCGCAACGAGGCGCCGGACATCGTCTTCAGCACCGGCCCGGCGTTGCTGGTGCTGGTGGATGGCGCGCCCAGCCTCAAGCCCAGCGGCGTGGCCGGCGTGCAACGCGTGGTCAACACGCGCTCGCTGTTGCTGCAGCAGGGTGGGCGCTATTACACGCGCATCGGCGGGCAATGGGCCGCCGCACCGGCGCTGGAAGGCCCCTGGGCGGCGGCGGGCAAGGTAGATCCGGCGCTGGCCCGCGCGGCCGATGCCGCGGTGGCGGCCAAGCAGGTCGACGCGCTGGACAAGCCGCCGCAGGCGCTGCAGCAGTCGCTCGCCGCCGGCCAGCTGCCACAGGTCCAGGTGCGCACCCATCCGGCCGAACTCATCACCACCCAGGGCGATCCGCAATTCGTGGCGATCCCGGGCACCCAGTTGAGCTTCATCGACAATACCGGCGCAGACGTGTTCGTGGATGCCGCGCAGGACCATGCCTGGTACGTGCTGGTCTCCGGCCGCTGGTTCACCGCACCCGGCTCGCAGGGGCCGTGGCGGTTCGTGGCGGCCGACCGGCTGCCGGCCGATTTCGCGAAGATTCCGCCCGACAGTCCCAAGAGCGGCGTGCTGGCGTCGATCCCGGGCACCCCGGAATCGAAGGAAGCCCTGATCGCCAACAGCATTCCCCAGACCGCCACGGTCAACCGGCGCCAGGCCCGTCTTGCCGTGCAGTACGACGGTGCGCCGCAGTTCAAGCCGATCGAAGGCACGCCGTTGCAATACGCGTGGAATACGCCCGTGCCGGTGATCCGCGTGGCGGCCGACAGCTACTTCGCGGTCGACAAGGGCGTGTGGTTCCAGTCGGCCGCCGCGACCGGCCCGTGGACGGTCGCCGCCACGGTGCCGTCGGTGATCTACACGATCCCGACCAGCTCGCCGCTGCACTACGTCACCTACGTGCGCGTCTACGGTGGCAGCGGGGACGAGGTGTATGTCGGCTACACGCCCGGCTACTACGGCACCGTGGTCAGTGATGGCGTGGTGGTGTACGGCACCGGCTACCCCTGCACGCCGTGGATCGGCGCGTATTGGTATGGCTGCCCGGCCACCTATGGCATGGGCGTGTACTTCGGCTGGAACGCGTGGGTCGGCTGGACCTTCGGCTGGGGCTGGGGCTGGTACGACGGCTGGTATGGCCCCTACGACCCCTGGTGGGGACCGTGGTGGGGTCCCGCCTATCCGTGGGGCTATTGGGGCGGCGGCGCGGCGGCATGGAATGTCTACGGGCACTGGGGCAACGCCGCCGTGCGCGGTACGGCCGCAGCCTGGGCCGACCCGTGGACCGGCAACTACGGCCGGGCAGCGCGGGGCGGCTATTACAACCAAGCCACCGGCGGGCGCGGCATCGGCCGGGCCGGCATCAACACCAACGCCTACACCGGCACCACCACCGCCGGCGCGCAGGGGCTGCGCTACAACCCGCAGACCGGGCGCGTGGTGGCCGGCGAGCGCGGGGCGGCCGTCAATCCGTACACCGGGCAGGGCGTGGCAGGGGGCGAGCGCACCACCGTCAACACCCGCAATGGCCGGGTGACGCAGAGCGCAGGCGCGGCCGGCGTGGGGCCGAACGGTGCGGCGGGCGGCGGCGCATTCGACAGCCAGGGGGCGAACGGCGAGGCACGCGGTGCCGGCGGCTTCCACTACAACGCCGACACCGGCACGCTGCATCACGGCGGCGTGGTGGACGTCAACGACAACGTCTATGCCGGCCATGACGGCCACGTTTACCACTACGACAACGGCCAGTGGAACCAGGTGACCCGGCCCGGCCAGGGTGGGCAGGGCGGTTTCGACCGCGGCGAGCTGGATCGCGATCGCATGGCCCGCGAGCGCGGCGACGCGCGTATCTCCGGGCAGGCCGCGCATGATGTCCAACGTCCGGCTGGCGGCTTCCAGCGACCCGCAGGCGGAATGCAGCGGCCGGTCGGGGGCTTCCGCCCGGGCCTGGGGGCGCGGCCGATGGGCGGCTTCCGCCGCCGCTGAGCGGACCCGTCGCGGTCCGGCGCGCCGAACGGGAAGCAGGCGCGGCAGGGCCGCGCCTCGTGCAGCGTGGGAGACAGCGGCTGGCGGCTATCCGGATCGACACTCACGCCGCCTGCGCACCGTATTCACCGGCGTCCGACGCCCGCGCGCCTACCGTTCGAAGCCATGGCGCAGCGCGCCGTACCCGTCACCTGGAGATTCGAATGATCAAGTGGGCCATCATCTTCGCTGTCATCGGCATCATCGCCGGCGTACTCGGCTTCGGCGGCCTGGCCGGTGCCTCGATGGGCATCGCCAAGTTCCTGTTCTGGGCGGGCATCATCATCGCGGTGATCCTGTTCCTGGTGGGTATGTCCATCGCCAAAAAGGTCTGACGCCGGCCCGAGGCGCCGTCGCAAGGGCGGCGGCGCCTCGGGTGACGCGTCCTTCACGATCCCCGCCCTAGGCTTGCTGCCGGGTCTGGAGGGCGGTTCGTGGAAGTCATCATGTTGGACACGCAGGCCGGCGTGGCGCCGGGCCGTGAGGCCGGGCTGGAAGATGAAACCCGTCAGCTGGCCCTGCTTATCCGCAGCGTCAACGACTACGCCATCTACATGCTCGACCCGCAGGGTTACATCCGCACCTGGAACCCGGGCGGCGAGCGGATCAAGGGGTATGTCGAGTCGGAAATCGTCGGCAGCCACTTCTCGCGCTTCTTCACCCCCGAGGACATCGCGACCCAGCTGCCGCACCGGGCGCTCGACACCGCGCGCGAGCAGGGGAAATTCGAAGGCGAAGGCTGGCGGCTGCGCAAGGACGGCACGCGCTTCTGGGCAAGCGTCGTCATCGACCCCATCTGGCGCGACGGCCAACTGATCGGCTTTGCCAAGGTCACGCGCGACATCACCGAGCGATACCAGGCGCAGCTGCGCCTGCAGGAGGCGCAGGTCCAACTCGCCCATGCCCAGAAGATGGAAGCGGTGGGCAAGCTCACGCTGGGCCTGGCCCACGATTTCAACAACTTGCTGGCGGTGATGGTCAATTGCCTGGAGCTGATCGACCTGCGCCCCGGCGCCGACGCCCGCACGCATGACCTGGTATCGGTGGCCCAGCGTGCGGCCGACCGCGGCACCCTGTTGACCCGCCAGTTGCTCAGCTTCGGCTGCGGGCATCCGATGGCAATGGAGCGGCGGCCGGTGGAAACCCTGCTCCAGGCGTCCATGGAACTCTATCGGCGAGCCTGCGGCGGCCACATCAGCTTCCACGACGAACTCGGACAGACCGGCGAGATCGACGTGGACTGCAGCCAGCTGGAAGCGGCCATTCTCAACCTCATCGTCAACGCCCGCGACGCCTGTCGCGAAGGCGGGGAGGTGCGGTTGCGCACTTCGGTGTGGGAAGGGCATTCTCCCTACCTACCCGAAGCACCGCCGCGCGCGTATGCGCGGATCGAGGTCGCCGACAGCGGCCCGGGCATGGAAGCGGAAGTCGCCGCGCGCGCCTTCGAACCGTTCTTCACCACCAAGACCGTCGGGCAGGGGAGCGGGCTGGGCTTGAGCCAGGTATTCGGCTTTGCCACCCAATCCGGCGGATTCGCCATCATCACCAGTGAACCGGGCCGCGGCTGCGTCGTGGCCCTGTGCCTGCCGCTCGCCAGGGAGCAAGCGCATGTCCAATGAACCCCTCGTCCTTCTGGTCGAAGACAACGAAAGCCTGCGCGAATTGATGCGCGACGCCTTGCCGGACTTCGGCTATCGCGTGGTGACCGTGGTCGATGGTCGCGAGGCGCTTGCGCTGCTGGAGAGCGAAGAACGCTTCGACTTCGTCTTCAGTGACGTCAGCATGCCCAATGGCGTATCGGGCATCGACCTGGCCGAGCACAGCGCCCGGCTGCAACCGGACGCCCGGGTGATCCTGTCCTCCGGCTACGCGCGTGCGCAGTTGCCGCCGTTGCCGGAGAACGTGAGTTTCCTGCCCAAGCCCTACCGCCTGCCGCAGCTGCTGGGCATGCTGGAAGGTGCGCAGGCGGTGGCGCGCTGAGCCTGCCCTCAGGGCGAAGCGTGCAGGGCCAGGTTGAGCTGGTCGATGGTTTCGATCCAGTCCGCGTCGTCGATGCGCTCCTCGCGCAGCAAGGCCGCCTGCGAGGCGTTCCAGAACGGCGCCTCTTCCAGGCGCATCGCGTCGGGCAGGGGCGCGTGGTCGGCGATGAACTGGCGGATGCTGGCCTCGTCGGACGGCAGGCCGAGCTGGGCGAACAGTTCGGAGAACGGGTGAACGGACTTTTCCATTAAGTGATTCCGGGACAGCCACGCGGGCACGGGACCGAATCCTAGCCTGAACGGTTGTAGCGCGGCGTGTGCAGGCGCTTGCCCGGGCGCGCTGCCGCACCCATGTAGCGCGAAACGAACACGCGCAGGAGGACAGCCATGGCGACCGGATGGGCCGGCGATGGCGCCGTGCAGGACCAGATCGATGCGACCGTCGACGATGCGATCAAGCGCGCCCGCAGCCAGTTGAAACAGGGCCCGGGCAGTGAGCGTTGCGAGGAATGTGACGCCCCGATTCCGGAGGCGCGCCGCAAGGCCGTGCCTGGCGTGAGGTTGTGCGTGAACTGCCAGCAGGCCCACGACGAAGAAGAGCACACGTTCAGCGCCTACAACCGGCGTGGGAGCAAGGACAGCCAGCTGCGCTGAAGCCAGTCCCGCATCTTTCCCGAGGCTTGACCCGGCCTGTCCCGAAGCCTGCGCACCCGCGTCGGCAAGCCGGTCCACCTCTGGCGCTCCCCGTCAGCCTGCGAGCAACCCTGGTCCCCGCAGCAGGCCACGGGGAAAAACTCACCCCGCATCAAACCCGTCCCGATCCCGCCTCCGCCGCGTGGTCCGCTGGAAGAACAGGCTGTTGGGAATCTGCAGCACGCTTCCCTCATCGGCTTCCTGCAGCGTGGTATAGATCAGGTTGATGTCGACCACCTTGCCCTTGAGCCCGGGCTTCTCCCCGTTCTCCAGCAGCTCGATATGGTCATGCAGCCGGAAAGGACGCGTGGTCACGATCAGGAACGTGCAGAAGATGTTCGACAGCACGCTCCATGCCGCGAAGAACGCCACCGCGCCCACCGCCGCGAAGCCGGTGAACGCGGTCCACAGGACGGCCGGCGTCACCCCTATCGTGTAGAGGATCGCCAGCAGCGCCGCCACGCTGATCACCACGCTGCCGGTGCGCCGGATGCCGATGTCCACCTCCGGCGGCAACGCATACTTGCGCTGGAGGCGCCGCAGCAGCCGGCGCAGGATCACCCTGGCCAGCAATGCGAGCGCCACGACCAGCACGATCGCCAGCGCCATCTCCAGCACGCCGGCCATCCGGCCTTCCATGCCCGGGAAATAGGTGCGGATCAATGCGAACGAAGACATGCGCCGAATACCTGCAAGGGACCGCGCATTCTAGCCCTTCGCCCGTGCCATCCGTTCTGTCATCTGCTCGCGCATCAGGTACTTCTGGACCTTGCCGGTGATCGTCATCGGGAACGTCTCCACGAACTCCACGTAACGCGGCACCTTGTAGTACGCGATGCGCTCGCGGCAGTAGTCGCGCACGGCTTCCGCCTCCAGCTGCGCCCCCTCGCGCCGGCGTATCCAGGCACACACTTCCTCGCCGAACTTCTCGTCCGGCACGCCGAACACCTGCACGTCGGCGATGTCCGGATGCCCGTACAGGAACTCCTCGATCTCGCGCGGATAGATGTTCTCGCCGCCGCGGATCAGCATGTCCTTCAGGCGCCCGACGATGCGGCAATAGCCCTCGGCATCCAGCGTCGCCAGATCGCCCGTATGCATCCAGCCCTCGGCGTCCAGTGCCTCGGCCGTGCGCGCCGCATCGTGCCAGTAACCCCGCATCACCGAGTAGCCGCGCGTATGCAGCTCGCCGGTCTCGCCACGCGGCACAACGCGGCCTTCCTCGTCGACGATGCGCACCTCCACGTGCGGATGCACGCGGCCGACCGAATCCACGCGCCGTTCCAGCGGATCGTCCGGCTGCGTCTGGAAACTCACCGGGCTGGTCTCGGTCATCCCGTAGGCGATCGTCACCTCGTCCATGTGCATGCGCGAGACCACCTGGCGCATCACTTCCACCGGACAGGGCGAGCCGGCCATGATGCCGGTGCGCAGCGTGGAGAGATCGAACTGCGCGAAGCGCGGATGCTCCAGCATCGCGATGAACATCGTCGGCACGCCATGCAGTGCCGTGCAGCGCTCGGCCTGCACGGTCTGCAAGGTCGCCAGCGCGTCGAAACCTTCGCCCGGCACCACCATGCACGCGCCATGGGCCACGCAGGCGAGGTTGCCCAGCACCATCCCGAAGCAATGGTAGAACGGCACCGGGATGCATAGCCGGTCCTGCGGCCCCAGGCGCATCTGCGCGCCGATGAAGTAGCCGTTGTTGACGATGTTGCGGTGGCTGAGCGTGGCGCCCTTGGGCGAGCCGGTGGTGCCGGAAGTGAACTGGATGTTGATCGCGTCGTTCGGGTGCAGCGTGTCCTGCAAGGCGTGCACATGCGCCAGCGCCGCTGCGTCATGGCACAGCGCCACATCGTTGAAACGCCACAGGCCGGGCGGGGCGGGTTCGTCGCCGAGCACGATCACGTGGCGCAGTGCCGGCAACAACGCGCTGTGCAAAGCGCCCGGGACGGCGCCGTCCAGTTCCGGCACGCACTGCGCCAGCGTGGCGAGGTAGTCCGAAGTCTTGAAGCGCCGCGCCATCACCAGCGCCCGGCAGCCCGACAGGTTGAGCGCGTACTCCAGTTCGTGGCTGCGGTAGGCCGGGTTGATGTTCACCAGCACCAGGCCGGCGCGCGCGCTCGCGAACTGCATCAGCACCCATTCGGCGCGGTTGAGCGACCAGATGCCGATGCGGTCACCGGCCTCCAGGCCCAGCTTCAGCAGGCCGGCGGCCAGGCGGGTGACGGCCGCGTCCAGCGTGGCGTAGTCGATGCGCACCCCCTGCGCCGGCACGACCAGCGCGGGCCGATCGGGCCAGCGCCGCGCGATGCGTGCCAGCAGCCCGCCCACGGTGTCTTCGAGCAGGGGCGTGTCGCGGTGGCCGATGACGTGACTGGGAGCGGGTTCGGATAACGGCAGGGACATGGGCGCGGTACGGGGTGGGTCGGAGGGCGCCCCGACCATAGAACGCGCGCGCTTTCCTGCCAACTTCCCGATGTATCAGGCGGCCTGCGGCTTGGCCGGCGCCAATGGCGCGCCGGCTTGCAGGTGCCGCAGCGCGGCGTCCAGGCGCGCACGCATCCAGGCCGGCCATTGGTCGTCGCACAGGCGCCAAGGCGCCGCACGGTCCGCGCGCAGGCACCACTGCCACCGGCTGGCGTCGGCCCGCACCTCCAGCGCGCCGCCGGGCAGCGGCACCTCGCAGTGGTGGGGGCATACCATCAGCAGCACGCCGAGCAGGGAGGGGGCCATGGTCGATCCTTCGCGGGGACGCGGCGGGGTTCGCGTCGTTGCCAGCTTGGATGCGGCCGGTGGCCGGAAGGTTTAAACACCTTTTCGCATTCGCCTTTAAACCTTTCCGCGCTCCGGCACATCCAAGGGATATGCTCGACGCCACCGTGTCCCCTGCCGCCACCGCCACCGCCGTCGGCCCCGATGACGACAGCCTCGCCCGCGCCGCCGCGGCCGGGGACCGGCAGGCCTATGAGTCGATCTACCGGCGGCACTCGCCGCGGCTGTATGCAGTGGTCTGGCGCCTGTGCGGCGGGCAGGCCGCCCGCGCCGACGACGTACTGCAGGACACCTTCATCCGTGCCTGGCGGGCGTTGCCGCAATTCCGCTTCGAGAGCGCGCTGTCGACCTGGTTGCATCGGCTGGCGGTGAACACCGCGCTGATGGATCTGCGCGCCCGTGGCAGCGAGGGCGAGCCGGTCGACGAGGCCGTGCTGGCCGAGTTGCCCTCGCGCGAGGCCTGCCCGACCCAGCGCATCGACCTGGAGCGCGCGCTGGAAACCCTGCCGCCGCGGGCACGCGCCGTGCTGGTGCTGCACGACGTGGAAGGCTGGAAGCACCAGGAAATCGCCGAGGCGCTGGACATGGCGGTCGGCAGTTCGAAGGCACAACTGCATCGCGCGCGCGGCCTGCTGCGCGCTCGCATGGGAGAAGCAGCATGAACCATCCTTTCGACCCCGGACACGACGACGCCCTGCAGGCCCGCCTGCGCGCGCTGCCGGACCAGCGCCTGCCGCCGCCGGCGGTCTGGGAGGGCATCCGCGCGGCCATGGACCAAGCCGATGCCGTGCCGCCGCGGCCGGTGCTCACGATTGCCCCGGT
>JAEWJB010000117.1 GCA_023386795.1 Pseudomonadota bacterium | reverse complement strand
CGCCGACGACGGTGTGGATGCCGTCCGGGAGCGACGCGACGAGGTCCCACACGTGGGCGGCGCGCAGCGCGCGCTCGATGTCGTCGTCGGTCGCGTCGGGGCGGGCGAAGCGCAGGTTGCCCGCGATGGTGTCGTGGAACAGGTGCGCCTCCTGGCTGACGACGCCGACGGTGTCGCGCAGCGACGTGGCGGTGACGTCCCGCAGGTCGGCGCCGGCGATGCGCACGGCGCCGCGCGTCGGGTCGTACATGCGCGTGACGAGCTGCGAGATCGTCGTCTTGCCCGCGCCGGACGGGCCGACGAGCGCGACCATCGCCCCCGCGGGCACGTGGAACGTCACCTCGCGCAGGGTCTCGTCGACGGCGTCGCGGCTGAGCGTCGCGACGGACTCCAGCGACGCGAGCGACACCTCGCCGGCCGACGGGTAGCGGAAGCCGACGTGGTCGAGGTCGAGGCTCGCGCCGCGTGCGGCGACGGCCGTGCGCAGGTCGGACGCGTCGGGCTTCTCGGCGACCATCGGCTCGAGGTCGAGGACCTCCAGGACG
This sequence comes from Pseudomonadota bacterium, assembly GCA_023386795.1. Classification (GTDB taxonomy): domain Bacteria; phylum Pseudomonadota; class Gammaproteobacteria; order Xanthomonadales; family Xanthomonadaceae; genus Stenotrophomonas_A. The sequence goes on along the minus strand of JAEWJB010000117.1, from coordinate 6,109 downwards.
CGCTCGAACGAGACGAGCGCCGTCATGATGTCGACCTGCACGTTGGACATGGCCGTCAGGGGCCCGTAGAGCCGCCCGAGGTACGCGGCGAGGGCGACGACGACACCGACGGTGAGCTCGCCGCGGATCGCCAGCACGCCGCCGACGCCGTAGACGACGGCCGTGGCGACGGCCGCCACCGTGGTGAGGCCGATGCGGAACCACGTCGAGTACAGGGCGCGCTTCACGCCGATGTCGCGGACGCGGCCCGTCTGCTCGGCGTAGGCCGCGGACTCGCGGACCGGGTCGCCGAAGATCTTGACGAGGTGGGCGCCGGCGACGTTGAACCGCTCGGTCATGGTCTGCGACGCCTCGGCGTTGAGCTCGTAGGACTCGCGCGTGATCGCCGCGATCTTCCGCCCGAACCACCGCGCGGGCAGCACGAAGACGGGCACGAGGACGAGGGAGAGCAGCGTGAGCTGCCAGGACATCGTCAGCATCGCCGCGAGCACGAACACCACGGTCAGCGAGTTGCTGACCACGTTGGACAGCGTGGACGTGAACGCCTGCTGCGCGCCGAGCACGTCGCCGTTGAGCCGCTGGACGAGCGCGCCGGTCCTGGCGCGGCTGAAGAACGCGAGCGGCATGCGCTGCACGTGGTCGAACACGGCGGTGCGCAGGTCGTGGATGAGGCCCTCGCCGATGCGTGCGGACACCCACCGCTCGGCGACGCCGAGGACGGCCGAGACGACGGCGAGGCCGGCGACGACGGCGGCGATGCCGACGACGGTGCCGGTGCGCCCGGCGGTGATGCCGTCGTCGATGAGCCGCTGGAAGAGCCAGGGCGTCACGGCGCCGACGGCGGCGCTCAGGGCGATGAGGACGAGGAAGACCGCGAGCTGGGCGCGGTACGGACGGGCGAACGCGAGGATGCGGCGCAGGGTGCCGGGCGCGAGGCGCTGCCGGGCGACGTCACGGTCGCGGCTGAAGCCGCGCATGCCGGGGGCGCCGGGAACGGGTCCGGGGTGGGTCACGGGGACCTCCAGGGGTTCGGAGGTGCGCGGGCCGAGCCGCGCAACATGCTGAGGTTACCTCACGATGAGCAACATTCACCTCTGGGATATTCCCGGGTAGCCTCGAACCGTGCAGCAGCGGACGGACGACCCCCACGACGAGCGCGCCGTCGCGCCGTCGGAGCCGTCGGTGCCCGCGTCCGCGTCGTCGCCCCAGCCTGCGCCGGTCGGCCCCCCGACGTCCACGGTGCGGCACGACGCCCCGCGCCGCGACCCCGACCGGCCGCTCCCTCCCGCCGAGGAGCTGCTCGGCCTGCTGCACGACGTGCTGCGCGCCGTGCGCCGCGACACCGCCGACCAGCTCGGGCCCGGCGCCGCACCCGGCCAGCTCCGCATGCTCCGCACGCTCGACCGCTGCGAGCGCCCCTGCCGCCTCGGCGAGCTCGCCGAGGCCCTCGACGTCGCGCCGCGGTCCGTCACGTCCAAGGTCGACCAGGCCGAGGCCGACGGGTGGATCCGGCGCGTCCCCGACCCGCGCGACCGCCGCGCGACCCTCGTCGAGCTCACCGACGCGGGCCACGACCTGCTCGACCGCGCCGCCCGCCAGCGTCACGAGGGCGTCCGCGCGCGGCTCGACGCGCTGGACGCCGACGAGCAGCGCACGTTGCTGGACCTCCTGCGACGCGTCGTCGCCGCGGGCTGACACCCGGGGGCGCACATGGCCTGGAGCACGAGCGAGCTCGCCCGCCTGGCGGGCACGACCGTCAACACCGTCCGGCACTACCACCGGCTCGGGCTGCTCGACGAGCCCGACCGCCGGTACAACGGCTACAAGCAGTACGGCGTGCCGCACCTGGTGCGCCTGCTGCGGATCCGGCGCCTCGTGGAGCTCGGCGTCCCGCTGTCCGACGTGGACGGGGTCGCCGACAGCGCGGCGACGGCGGACCGCCTGCGGGACGTGGACGCGGACCTCGCCGCGAGGATCGAGCAGCTGCAGCAGGCGCGCGCCGAGATCGCCGCGATCGTGGCCAACGACGCACCGGCCGACGTGCCCGCGGGGTTCGCGCCCGTCGCGGCGCACCTCACGGAGGTCGACCGGTCGATCATCCACATCTACTCCAAGCTCTACGACGCGGACGCCATGGCCGACCTGCGCGACATGGTCGCCGAGGACGCCGCGGCCGGCGACGACGGCAAGGAGCTCGAGGCGCTGCCCCCCGACGCCGACGAGCCGACGCGCCGGCGCCTCGTCGAGAAGGTCGCGCAGGGCATCGCGCGCAACCTCGTCGACCACCCGTGGCTCAGCGACCCGTCGGGGCGCCTGGCGACCAGCGGGCGCGTCGCGCAGGAGACCTTCGCCGAGGCCGTGACGGCGCTGTACAACCCGGCGCAGCTCGACGTCCTGACGCGCGCCGCCGTCCTGGGGCACCAGCTCGCGCAGGAGGTCCTGGCGCAACGGGAGGACGCCGGTGGGGAGGGGTCACCACCCACCCCTTGACCCTGTTCCGAGAACACGGTGTCTCCTCGGGCTCGTGATCGAGAACCGCTCGATCCACGACCCGTCAGGAGAAGGTCATGACCCCGTTGCAGGAGCTCGTCATCAGATTCCAGGAGCTCGTGGCCCAGGTGCCCGAGCTCTTCCAGCCCTTCATCGTCATGCTCGCCGCCGCCGTCCCGTTCCTCGAAGGGGACGCCGGCGCGGTCATCGGGGTCGTCGGCGGACTGAGCCCCGTCGTCGCGGGCGTCGCCGCCGCCACCGGGAACTTCCTGTCCGTGGCGCTCGTGGTGGCGTTCACCGCACGGGCCCGGACGGCCGTCGTCGACCGCACGCGCGTGAGGGCGACCGTCGGCGGCCCGGCCACCCCGGACGTCCACGCGGTCGCCGGGTTCGCCGGACCGGAGCCCGCCCAGCCGCTGTCGAAGGGGCGGCAACGCGTCCTCACGTGGCTCAACCGCTTCGGGGTCCCCGGGGCGAGCATCCTCGGTCCGCTCGCGATCCCGACGCAGTTCACCGCGGCGGTCCTCGTCGCCGGCGGGAGCCCTCGCCGGTGGGTCCTGCTCTGGCAGGCCGTCGCCATCGCGCTGTGGACGACCGTGATCACGGTGGGGCTCCACCTCGCGCTCACCCACGTCGTGGGGGTCTGACGACATGAGACCCCGCACCGCGACCTCGCAGCGTTGCCGCCGCCCACGCGGCTCGCCATGCTGGCGGCACCCGACCTCCCGGAAGGACCTCCCATGGCCGCGCCGCCGCAGCTCGACCTCCGTGCCTTCCGCGAGGTGGTCGAGCTCGACCCCGACGCGCCGGACGCGCGCTGGTACCTCTCGGTCGCGGGGTCGACGGCCCTCCTCGCCGCGACCATGCAGCTGCTCGCGCCCCCCGTCGTCGAGTACCGGGGGGCGGTCCTCCTCGGGTTCGCCCTCGACGAGCCGACGGTCGACCAGTGGTTCGAGCGCCTCGGCGACCCGACGGCCGTCGAGCGCGTCGTCAACCACGTCCACCTGTGGGACGTGCTGCCGGCCCGGACGTCCGACCACGGCGAGGCCGAGCGCCTCGTCGAGCCCCTGGCCTGGTTCTGGCGGGTCGCGCTGCGTGAGCGCTACCCGGACCGTGAGTTCGTCGTCGACGCCGTGCGCAGCGGCGACTACGGCCCGGAGCTGACGTTCTGGCAGGTGAGACCGGCAGGGTCGTGACGGCGGCCGCGCGGACCTGCGTCAGCCCGTCGCGCGCAGCGTCACCGCGCTGATCACGACGGCCGCGCCGACGAGCGCGCCCGCCGCGTCCCACGCCCGCTCCAGGACGTCGTCGGCGTCGTACCCCAGGGCGGTCAGTCCACCGGCGATGACGGCCACCCCCACGCCGTACGCCGCGTAGGCCGTCAACGGCACGACGAGCGCGCGCTCGCGCCACGACCCGGCGGTCCCCAGCAGGGGCAGCGCGACGTTGCCGCCGCGGGTCCACAGGTCGCCGAGCAGGGGTGCCGACCGCCACCAGCGCGGTGGTCGGGGCTCCCACGGCCACAGCAGCGGCACCCCGCTGCCGGTGAGCATGTCGCCCGCCACGTGCACGGTCGCGCCCAGGGCGACCGCCACCGGCAGCCAGTCCCACTCGGTGGGCGCCGCCACGGTGACGAACCCGGCCAGGCCGAGCGCCAGCGCCCAGGCGTCCAGGCGCCGACGTGCCAGGCCGAGCGCGCGGGCCGCGAACGCGACGAGCAGCACCGACAGGATCCCCGCCCCGAGCGCCAGCTCGCCGAGAGCCCCTGCCGTGACCGTGACCTTGCCCGCGGCCCAGGCAGTCGCGGTCAGCACCGCGATGCCCAGCACGGAGTGCGTCCCGTTGCGGTGCCCGCCCGCGACGCGCCCGACGACGTCGCACACCCACTCCGACACCGGCGGCAGCGAGTGCGCGATCGTCGCGTCGTGGTGGTCGGCGTCGGGGGCCAGCGCGGCGCCCGCGCACACCACGGCGCCCGTCACGACACCCAGCGGGGAGACGGGGTACCAACCGAGCGTCCACGGGGCGGTGGACGACACGGCGACCCACGCGGCGGCGCCGCACAGGGCGTGGCTGGAGCCCTTCACCGGGGTCCGGCCGGGTGCGCGGCGATCGGGCGGGGGCGGCGCACGGCCAGGTGCACGGGTGGGCTCCGGTGCTGGTCTGAACGGGTGGGTGAGGCCCTACCTCAGCCGTTCGGGTGACGTGCGTCAAACCGCCGGTGTGTCCGCCAGCGTGTCCACCCCGGCGGTCCGGGTGCCGATGTCGCACCCCGGTGCCAGCATCGGGGGCCATGAGCGACGACACCATCGGGACCGTGCCCGCCGGTGAGCACGTCACCCGCGCGCCGCGCCTGCGAGCCACCTCCGTCACCATCAGCACGGCCCACCCGCACGAGGCGGCCGCGTTCTACGCCCGGCTGCTCGGTGGGCGGGTCGCGGTCACGGAGGCGGCGGACCCGGCCGACCCGACCGGCATCACCTGGGCTCAGGTGCAGCCCGCCGCGGGCGAGCCGGGCCTGACGATCAACCTCGAGCACGAGCGGCAGTGGCGGCCGCCGGTATGGCCGGCCCGCCCCGGGGAGCAGAACGCCACGCAGCACCTCGACATCCAGGTGGACGACCTGCCGGCGGCGGTGGCCTGGGCGGTGGAGTGCGGGGCGCGCGAGGCCGACCACCAGCCCCAGGACGACGTGCGGGTCATGCTCGACCCGGACGGCCACCCGTTCTGCCTGTTCGTGTGAGGCGGTCGCTCCCGGCGCGCAGGACGGTCGACGGTGCCGGCCCCACGCGTCGCGCCGTGCTCGGGATCGGGCTCGTCGCGCTCACCGCAGCCTGTGCACCCGCCCGCCCCGGTACCGGCTCGCCCAGCCCCACGCCGGCGGCGCCGTCGGCCCCGCCCACGGCGTCGGCGACCGTGGAGCCGCTCGACCTCACCGCCGCCCTCGCGGACGTCGAGGCACGCCACGGCGTCCGGCTCGGGCTGCACGCGCTGGACACCGCCCAGGGGCGTACCGTCAGCCACCGCCCGGACGAGCGGTTCGCGTTCTGCTCGACCGTCAAGCCGCTCGCGGCCGCCGCCGTGCTCGCGGCGCGGGGCGTCGGCGGGCTGGACGAGGTCGTCCCGGTCACGGCCGACGACCTCGTGACCTACTCACCCGTCGCCGAGACGCGCGTGGGCACCGGCATGACGTGGCGGGAGCTCGGCGACGCGGCGCTGCGGTACAGCGACAACACCGCGGGCAACCTGCTGCTGCGCGGTGCGGGTGGCCCGCAGGGCCTCACGGCGTGGCTGCGCGGCCTCGGCGACGACGTCACCCGCAGCGACCGCTGGGAGCCGGACCTCAACGCGTTCACGCCCGGCGACGACCGCGACACCAGCACCCCGCGTGCGCTCGCGGGCACGTACGGTGCGCTCGTGCTCGGGGACGTGCTCGCGGACCCCGAGCGGGACGTGCTGACGGACTGGATGGTCCGCAACACCACCGGTGACGCGCTGGTGCGCGCCGCAGCCCGGCCGGGATGGGTGGTCGGCGACAAGACGGGGTCGGGCGCCCACGGCACGCGCAACGACGTCGCCGTCGTCTGGCCCGGGACGCCCGGCACGCCCGACGGTGCGC
>JAEWJB010000098.1 GCA_023386795.1 Pseudomonadota bacterium | reverse complement strand
CCGCGCCACGGCCCGGTGCCGGCCAACGTGGAAGCGGCCATGGAGCGGGAGCTGTCGGCGGTACTCGGTTCGGCGTCCACGCGGCTGCTGCTGGATGCCGCGCGCCGCGAGAGCGGCGAGCTGGAGGCGGTCGCGGCGATCGTGGACGAAGCCTCGCAGGACCTGCGCTTCAACCAGCAGGTCCTGCAAGCCGCATTGCAGAACATGAGCCAGGGCATCAGCGTGATCGACCGCGAGCAGCGGCTGGTGGCCTGGAATCGCCGCTATGCGCAGATGTTCGGCTTTCCCGACGAACTGTTGCAGGTCGGCGCGCCCATCGTCGAGCTGACCCGCTGGGCGCTGCAGCGCATGCCCGAGCGCGGCGCCAGCGAGCGCGCGGTGGACCGCCGGCTGGCCTTGATGCGTGCCGGCACGGCGCACCTGTCCGAGCGCGTGTTCCCGGATGGCAGCATCGTGGAGATCCGCGGCAACCCGATGCCCGGCGGCGGGTTCGTGGCGACCTTCACCGACGTCACCGCATTCCGCATGACCGAAGCCGAACTGCTGCGCAGCAACGAGACGCTGGAACAGCGCGTGGGCGAGCGCACCGCGCTGCTGGAAGCGGCCAAGCGCGAGGCCGAGCGCGCCAACGATGCCAAGAGCCGATTCCTCACCGCCATCGGCCACGACCTGATGCAGCCGCTGCACGCCGCGCAGCTGTTCACCGATACGCTGGCCCAGCAGTTGGTCCGCGCGGAGCAGCGCGAGGTCGCCGCGCAGGTGCGCGGCGCATTGGATTCCACCACCGACCTGCTCACCGGCCTGCTCGACATCGCGCGCCTGGAAGCCGGCGGCCTGGTGCCGCAGCCGCGCGCGCTGCCCTTGGCCGACGTGCTGGAGCCGCTCGCGTCCGAATTCGGCATGCTCGCCCGCGCGCGCGGCCTGCGTTTCGACCATGTCGCCAGCCGCGCGTGGGTGCATGCCGATCCCCAGTTGCTGCGCCGCGTGATCCAGAATTTCCTGGCCAACGCGGTGCGCTACACCGCAAGCGGCGGCATCCTGCTCGGCGTGCGCCACGCGCAGGGCCGGGTGCGCATCGAAGTGCACGACACCGGGCCGGGCATCGCGCCGGCCGAGCAACGCGCCATCTTCGAGGAATTCCGCCGTGGCGAAGGCGCGGCGGGGCAGGGGCTCGGGCTGGGCCTGGCGATCGCCGACCGCATCGCGCGCCTGCTCGGCGCCGCGATCGCGCTGCGCAGCACGCCCGGGCGCGGCACGGTGTTCTCGCTGTCCCTGCCGCTGCTGCATCGCGCGGTGGCCGCGCCGTCGCCGCGCCCGGGCAATGCGCTGGCCGGGCTGCGCGTGCTCGCCGTGGACAACGAAGCGCAGCCGTTGCAGGCGCTGGCCGGCGTGTTGCGGGGGTGGGGCTGCGAGGTGCGGACCGCGCACGACCGTGCGCAGGCGGCGGCCCTGCTCGAGAACGGCTACGACGCGGCGGTCTGGCTGCTCGACTACCACCTCGCCGACGACGATACCGGCGTGGCGCTGCATGCCGATCTGGCCGCGCGCTTCGGTGCCGCGCCCACGCTGATCCTGAGTGCCGACGACGGCCTGGCCACGCGACGCGCGGTGCTCGAACACGGCTTGACGCTGCTGCACAAGCCGGTGCGCCCGCTGGCGCTGAAATCCATCATCGATCGCCTGCTCGCCGCGCGCGCCGCCCCCACGGCCTCGTGAGGCCTACATGTCGATGCGCTGGGACGGGTCGCGCAGTTCCAGTTCGCGTAACACCACCGAGGCCTGCGTGCGGTTGCGCACGCCCAGCCGCTCGAAGATCGCCGACAGGTGCGCCTTCACCGTGCGCTCCTGCACGTCCAGGCGGTCGGCGATCTGCTTGTTGAGCAGGCCCTGCGCGACCAGGATCAATACGCGGAACTGCTGCGGCGACAGGCTCGCCAGCCGCGAGGCCAGCGCGCTGTCGTGCGCGGAAGACTGTGCATGCTGCACGGAAGCCCTCAGCGACGCCGGCAGCCACTGCTCGCAGGCCATCACGCTGTTGATCGCCTGGTGCAGTTCGTCCAGGCCGGCGCTCTTGGGCAGGTAGCCGGCGGCGCCATGGTCGAGCGCGCGGCGCACCACCTGCGGGTCGTCGTTGGCCGAGACCACGATCACGGCCACCGCCGGGTGCTGCGCACGGATCGCCGCCAGCCCCGCGAGCCCGTGGCTGCCGGGCATGTGCAGGTCGAGCAGGATCAGGTCGGTATCAGGCGCGGCGTCGAGCGCGGCCAGCGCCTGTTCCAGCGTGGCGGCCTCGCGCACGTGCAGGTCGCCGACCGCATCAGCGGCGGCCTGCCGCAGGGCGCTGCGGAACAGCGGATGGTCGTCGGCGATCAGCAGATGGGGCATGGCGCCAAGCCTACCGTCATTGGGCGGTCCAGCCACCATCCATCGCGAAGGAGGCGCCGGTGACGTTGTGCGCCTCCGGGCGGCACAGCCACAGCGCCAGCGACGCGATGTCCGAAGGCAGCGACATGCGCAGGCTCGGCTGCTTCTCGGCCAGCAGGGCGCGCACGCCGTCCTCGCGGCTGCCACCGCCGCGGCGCGCTTCGATCTGTGGCTCGATCAGGGGCGTCTCCACCCAGCCCGGGCAGATGCAGTTGACAGTGACGCCACCGCTGTCGCGCGCGCCGGTGGCGGCGTACTCCAGCGCCACCGCCTTGCTCAGCCCGACCAGCCCGTGTTTGCTCGCCACGTAGGGCGCCTTGTCGCGCGAGCCGACGAGTCCGTGCACGGAGGCAATGTTGACCACCCGGCCGAAGCCGCGCGCGCCCATGCCGGGCAGCGCGTGGCGCATGGTGTGGAACGCCGCGCCGAGATTGATCGCCAGCACCGCGTCCCACTTCTCGGCGGGCATCTGCGCCAGCGGCACCGCGTGCTGGATGCCGGCATTGTTGACCACGATGTCCAGCGGGCCATCTTCTTCGAGCGCGGCCATCATGCGTTCGATCTGCGCGGCGTCGGCCAGGTCGGCATCGACATGGCGTGCCACGCCGCCCGGGCCGCTGGCCAGCGCGAGCGCATGCTCGACCTGCGCGGGCAGGCCGAAGCCATTGATCGCCACGCGCGCGCCGGCCCCGGCCAGCGCCTGGGCGATGGCCAGGCCGATGCCGGAGGTCGCGCCGGTCACCAATGCGTGGCGGCCCTGCAGGAAAGCGTCTGTCATGGGAATCCGGGAGAACGGGGATCGGCTGAAATTAGCAGTCCCGTCCTGCCGCGCGACTGGTACGAAGGTACGATGGAAAGGCCCCGGCACTCTGCTAGCGTGCCGCCATGAACGCTTCCCTGATGACGCTCGCCGGCAGTCTCCTGTTCGGCATGACGCTGGCCGGTGGCGCCGCCGCGCAATCCACCTCGCCGTTCCGCGCCGAACGGCAGACCGTGCACCGTGGGCAGGACGACTTGCTCACCGCTGGGCTGGGCCTTGCCGGCCTGCGCGTGCCCACGCCGCCCACGTTCGCCGATGCCGTGCATCCCACTGCCGACGAAGCGCGCCGGCGCGCGATCTGGAGCAACTGGCGCGGCATCGCCGATCTCGCGCCGGGGGGCGGCTATGGCGAGGTGTATGGCGGCACGCTCGACGCGGTGCCGGGGCGCGAGTTCTCCGCCTATGCGCAATTGCCCGGACGACACCAGCCGCATCGCGTGCTGGTGCAACTGCCGGATGACTTCGACGCCGGCAAGCGCTGCCTCGTCGTCACCGCGGCCTCCGGTTCGCGCGGCGTATACGGTGCCATTGCCGTGGCGGGTGCCTGGGGACTGCCGCGCGGCTGCGCCGTGGCTTATACCGACAAGGGCGCCGGCAGTGATTACGTCGATCTTGCCGGTACGCCGGCGGCCGGTCCGGCGGGCGTGGCCGAAGCCGGCGCCGAACCCGCTTTCGCACCTGAGAAGAGCGCAGCGGAAGGTGTTGCGTTCAAGCACGCGCACTCGCAGGACAACCCGGAAGCCGACTGGGGCCGGCATGTACGCCAGGCCGCCGAGTACGGGCTGGACGTGCTCAACCGCGCGCTGCCCTCGCAGGCACCGTTTACCTTCGACAACACCCGCGTGATCGCGGTTGGCATTTCCAATGGTGGTGGCGCGGTCCTGCGCGCGGCGGAAGACGCCCACGGCAAGCCATGGCTCAAGGCCGTGGTGGCCGGCGAGCCGAGCGTGCTCGCGCCCGGGCAGCAGGGGCGTGCGCTTTACGACTACGCCACCGAGGCCGCGCTGCTGATGCCCTGCGCGTTGCTGGCGATGGACGACCTGCCGCAGCCGCCGCTCGCCGTGCAACGGCAGGCGCTGGGCGCGGCACGTTGTGCCTCGCTCGCTGCTGCCGGCCTGCTGGAAGGCAAGGACCTGCCCGCGCAGGCCGCCGACGCCAAGCAACGCCTGCTGTCGAGCGGCTGGACCGAAGCTTCGCTGCGCAGCGGGGTGCTTTCGGTGGGCTTCGACCTGTGGCGCGCAGTCGCGGTGGCGTACGCCTCCGCCTACGGACGCTATCCGGCCGGTGCGCACCCGTGTGGCTTCGGCTACGCGGGCATGGGCCCGGACGGCGTGGCGCACGCGCCCACCGCTGCCGAGCGTGCCGCATGGTGGAGCGATGGCAGCGGCATCCCGCCCGGGGCCGGCGTGGGCATCGTCGATGCAAAGGCGCAGGCGGGGAGCGACCCCACGTTCGCCGGCCTGCAATGCCTGCGCGCGCTGTGGACCGGACACGACGCCGACGCGCGCCGCGTGAAGGCCGGTGTGGCGCAGACGCAAGCTGGCCTGCCGCGCAAGGCATTGCCGGTGATCGTCGTGCATGGCCTGGATGACGGACTGATCCCACCGGCGTTCAGCAGCGCGCCGTATGTCGCCGCCGCCCAGGCCGCCGGGCGCGAGGTACGTTATTGGCGCGTGCCGCATGCGCAGCACTTCGACGGCTTCCTCGGCCTGCCGGACTACGCCGCGCGCTACGTGCCGCTGCTGCCCTACGTGTATGCCGCGCTGGACCGGGCATGGGCGCACGTGGAATCGGGCGCGCCGCTGCCGGCCGATGCCACCCTCCAGGCCCTGCCGCGCGGGGCGGGCAAGCCCCTGGCCGCTTCGCACCTGGCCTTGCCTCGCTGACACGACGCCCCCGGAACCGGGGGCGCGAGGTGTGAAAGATCGCTCATCCGGGCCTCGCCGGCGGAATGTTAGAGTCCGCCCACATCCGCCGGGGGAGCCTGATGAACGTCGCGCCGCAGGAAGATCAAGAGTCGTTGGCCGCACAGCTGCGCCTGTACGAGACGGTGTTGCGGGCCACGCCTGATCTGACCTACGTCTTCGACCTGCAGCACCGTTTCATCTACGCCAACCAGGCACTGCTGGCCATGTGGGGCATGACCTGGGAGCAGGCGGCGCTCAAGACCTGCCTGGAACTGGGCTATGAGCCGTGGCACGCGGCCATGCACGACGAGGAGATCGAGCGGGTGATCGCCACGCGCCAGCCGGTGCGCGGCGAGGTGCCGTTTCCGCACGTCACCGAGGGGGTGCGCATCTACGACTACATCTTCTCGCCGGTGTTCGGTCCGGAGGGCGAGGTCGAGGCCATCGCAGGCAGCACCCGCGACATCACCTTGCGCAAGCAGCACGAGCAGCACATGCAGTTGCTCATCAACGAACTCAACCACCGGGTCAAGAACACGCTGGCGACCGTGCAGTCGTTGGCGTTGCAGACGCTGCGCGGCAGCACCGACATGGCCGACGCGCAGGACAAGATGGAATCGCGCCTGGTGGCGCTGTCCGACGCCCACGACATCCTGACCCGGGAAAGCTGGCAGGGCGCTGAGCTGGCCGACGTCGCCCGCGCCGCCGCCGCGCCGCACCAGGAACGGGACGGCGAACGTTTCGATATCCATGGCCCGGCGTTCCTGCTCGACCCGCGCCGCGCGGTGGCCCTGTCGATGGCGCTGCACGAGTTGTGCACCAACGCGGTGAAGTATGGTGCGCTGTCGGTGCCCGAAGGCCGCGTCGGCATCCACTGGGAGTGGGTGGGCGAGGGGCCGGACGGGGTGCTGGAAATGACGTGGCGCGAGCAGGGTGGCCCGCGGGTGCGCGAGCCGACGCGGCGTGGATTCGGCTCCCGCCTGGTCGAGCGCGGGCTGAAGTACGACCTCGGCGGCGAATCGGTGCTGGCGTTCGAGCCCACTGGGGTCACCTGCCGCATCTCGATGCCGGTGGCCCGGGTAGCGCAGGCGGCGACATGAGCGTGCGGGTGCTCATCGTCGAAGACGAGTCCATGATCGCCATGCTCACCGAAGACCTGCTGGCGGACATGGGCTACGACGTCGTCCCGCCGGTGGCCACCGTGCCCGCCGCCCTCGACGTGCTGGCCGCCGAGCAGATCGGCATGGCGCTGTTGGACGTGAACCTGGGTGGCACGATGTCCTTCCCGGTGGCCGACGCGTTGCAACGCAGCGGCATTCCGTTCCTCTTCGTGACCGGCTACGGCCGCGCGGGCGTGCCCGAGCAATACCATGCGGTGCCGGTGCTGAAGAAACCGTTCCGGCGAAGGGATCTGCAGGCGGCGCTATCCGGGCTGCAGGCCGGCTCAGGCGCCGCGTAGCAGCGGTTTCAGCCGCGACGCGGCACCGCTTCGCGCCGCACGATTCACCACCCCGCCGGCGGCGGTTCGCTCGCCCGGAACGGCCCCGGACCGTAGTAGCCACGGCCGTAGTAGCCCGGTCCGAACATCGGGCCTTCGCCCTGACCGACACTGATGTTCAAGCCGAACCTGTTCGTCTTGCCTTCGTCGGTGGTGTAGTTCTTGCTCAGGTTGATGGTCGCCGCCTGCCAGTTGCTGTTGCCGCCACGGCTGGAATAGCCGACGCCGGCCTCCACCGCACCGTGCACCTGCAGCTTGTCGTCCACCACGTCGGCGATGCGGCCATCCGGCGCGCGCGGCACCGGGCCGGACTTGTCGCCGTAGAAGGTGCCCGGCGGGTCGTTGGCGTAGCCGGGATCGACGCGGTACTGGATAGGCGCCTGCGGAACGCTCAGGTCCAGCGACTTCGCGGCGTCCGCACCTTCGCTCTGCGCCAGGGCAGCGCCGGAGGCGAGGAACAGGGCGGTCAGGATCAGGCTGCGCTTCATGGTGGACACCCGCGGGTACGGCCGTTTGCGGCCTGCCTAGGATACTGGCAGCGGCCGCTTGAATGCCTGCTGTCGCGCCCGGGAACTTTCTTGCCAGTCCTGGCACACGCCGTTGCGCGCGCTCACCCCTGTTCGCGCACGATGTCCAGCAGCCGCTCGCCGTAGCGGGCCAGCTTGCTGCCGCCGATGCCGCCCACGCGGGCCAGCGCATCCATGCTCTCCGGGCGCTGTTCGGCGATGTTGCGCAGCGTGCTGTCGTGGAAGATCACGAAGGCCGGCACGTTCTGCTCGCGCGCCAGCTCGGCGCGCAGGCCGCGCAGGGCGTTGAACAGCGCCAGGTCCCGCGGCGGCACCGACAGCCCGGTGCGTTGCGCGCTGCGCGGCTCGCGTTCGCGCGTGGGCGCGTGCTCACGGCGCATCATCACCGTGCGCCCGCCCTTGAGCACCTGCCGGCTGGCATCGGTCAGGCGCAGGCCGCCGTGGCCCTCGCTGTCCACTTCCAGCAGGTGCGCGGCCACCAGCTGGCGGAACACGCTGCGCCAGGTGCGCGAATCCAGGTCGCGGCCGATCCCGTAGGTGCTCAGTGCCTCGTGGCCGAACTGGCGGATCTTCTCGCCATCGCTGCCGCGCAGGATGTCGATGAGGTGGCCCACGCCGAAGCGCTGGCCGCTGCGGTACACGCAGCTCAGCGCCTTCTGCGCGGGGATGGTGGCGTCCCATGCCGCGGCCGGCGTGAGGCAGTTGTCGCAGTTGCCGCACGGCTGCGGATAGGTCTCGCCGAAGCCGGCCAGCAGCACCTGGCGGCGGCACTGCATGGATTCGCAGTAGCCGAGCAGGTGGTCGAGCTTGGCGCGCTCCAGCCGCTTGCGCTCCTCGGCCGCTTCGCCCTGCTCGATCATCTGCTTGAGCAGCACCACGTCGCCCAGCCCGTAGCAAAGCCAGGCTTCCGACGCTTCGCCGTCGCGGCCGGCGCGGCCGGTTTCCTGGTAGTAGCCCTCCATCGACTTGGGCAGGTCCACATGCGCGACGAAACGCACGTCGGGCTTGTCGATGCCCATGCCGAAGGCGATGGTGGCGCACATCACGATGCCCTCCTCGCGCAGGAAGCGGCGCTGGTTGGCCGCGCGCACCTCGGCCGGCAGGCCGGCGTGGTAGGGCAGGGCGTTGTAGCCCTGCGCGCACAGGAATTCGGCGGTTTCCTCCACCTTGCGGCGCGACATCGCGTAGACGATGCCGGCCTCGTCGCGATGGCGGCCGAGGAAATCCAGCAGCTGGCGCCGCGCGTTGTCCTTCTGCACCACGGTGTAGCGGATGTTCGGCCGGTCGAAGGAACTGACGAAGTGCTGCGCCTGGGTGAGGTCCAGCCGCTCGGCGATTTCTCGCTGGGTCGGCGGGTCGGCGGTGGCGGTGAGCGCGATGCGCGGCACCTGCGGCCAGCGTTCGTGCAGCACGGTGAGCTGGCGGTATTCGGGGCGGAAGTCGTGGCCCCATTGCGAGACGCAGTGCGCCTCGTCGATGGCGAACAACGCGATGCGGCTGCGTTCGAGCAGCGAGAGGAAACGGCCGGTAAGCAGTCGCTCGGGGGCCACGTAGAGCAGGTCCAGCTCGCCGGCCAGCAGGGCGCGTTCCACCCGCTGCGCGTTCTCCGCGTCCAGGGTGGAATTGAGGAACTCGGCGCGCACGCCCGCCTGGCGCAGCGCCTCGACCTGGTCCTGCATCAGCGCGATCAGCGGCGAGACGACCACCGCGGTGCCCTCGCGCAACAGCGCCGGCACCTGGTAGCACAGCGACTTGCCGCCGCCGGTGGGCATGAGCACCAGCGCGTCGTGGCCGGCGGCGACGTGTTCGACGATGGCCTGCTGGGGGCCGCGGAAATCATCGAAACCGAAGACGCGACGCAGGACGGCATGGGCGGGGGAAGGCATCGGCCTAGGATACCTTGGCGGTCAAGCTGGCCTGTCCTGCGGGTGCGTCAGGCTTTCCCGGCCCATTGGCTAGAATCTCGCACATGCATGCGTTGGAACTTCTGCTGGCCCAGGCCGAGGACTTTGCCGGCCCCGCGTCCGACACCGCGCTGTGGCAACGCCTGGACTGGCTCGACCGGCTGGAGCGGTGGCTGCCCGAAGACGAGGCCTCGCCGCGCGCGAGCCAGCTGCGCCAGCGGCGGGACGAGGCCGAGGCGGTCAACCGGGCGCTGTATGCGGCCTTGCGGCGCGACCCCGCGCGCTTGCGCGCACTACTGGAAAGCCATCCCGGCCATGGTGCGCCGGACGCGGCCGAAGGCTTCGATGCCCGCGACGAATTGCTGGCCGGCGTGCTGGACCTGCCGGCGCCGGGTGCGCTCCAGGTACCGCTGGCCGCCGGCATGGTGGCTTACCAGCCCACGCCGGTGCGGCATGTGCTGGATTTGCTGGCTTGTTGCGAGATGGGGGTACACGACGAACTGGTCGACCTCGGCGCCGGCCTGGGGCAGGTGCCGATGCTGGTGGCGCTGTGCTCGCCCGCGCAGGCGAGCGGCATCGAGATCGAGCCGGCGTTCGTGGCAGCGGCCCAGGAGGCGGCGCGGGCGCTGGGGCTGACGCGGGCGCGTTTCGTCTGCGCGGACCTGCGCCAGGCCGACCTGTCCCGGGGCAGCGTGTTCTATCTCTACACGCCGCTGCGCGGGGCGCTGCTGGAGGACCTGCTGGCGCGGTTGCGGGCGCGGGCGGAGCAGCGGCCGCTGCGGATCGTCGGCTTTGGCCCTTGCGTGGACGTGTTGGCGGCGCAAGATTGGCTCCGGCCGCGGGGACTCGTGCGGTCTCACCGCGTGGCGATCTTTGAATGCACGGTCGGGGCTGAAGTCCCTCCTGCAACTTGAGGCCGCGCGCCCAGGCCCCCCAAAAACAAACGCCCGGCCGAGGCCGGGCGTTTGTTTTCGGTTCCCCGCGCCGCTTACTGCAGCAGCGAGCGCAGCATCCACGCGTACTTCTCGTGGGTCTGCAGGCGCTGGGTGAGCAGGTCCACGCTCGGGTCGTCGCCGGCATCGTCCGCCGAAGACAGCACCTTGCGCGCGGTACGGCACACCGCCTCGTTGCCGGTGACGAGCTGGCGCACCATCTCGCGCCAGTCGGCGCTGTCGGTGAGGCCGGGCTCCTCGGGAATCGAGGTCAGGTTGACGAACTCGCGGTACGAGCCCGGCGCGTTGTAGCCCAGGGCGCGGATGCGCTCGGCCACGTCGTCCAGCGCCGTCCACTGCTCGGTGTACTGCGTCTCGAACATGGTGTGCAGCGAGTTGAACATCGGACCGGTCACGTTCCAGTGGAAGTTGTGGGTCTTCAGGTACAGCGTGTAAGCGTCGGCGAGGTAGCCGGACAGGCCCTCGGCGATCTTCTTGCGATCACTGTCCTTGATCCCGATATCCACGTTGGGGGCCGAAGGCGCGGCCGCCGCCAGCTTGGTTTTACCGGACTTCTGGGGGGTGTTCTTGCTCTTTGCCATCTGGGAATCCTCCTTGCTCATGGATATGGCGTCACAATAGACAGGCTAAAGCATCCGTGGTTATTCAATTTTTCACATCACCCGATCGATGAGTGCTATCGACAAGCCAATGGCCGACCAGCTGCGCGCGCGACGCCGCGCGGTGGACGACGCGATGAGCCGCGACCGCGGCCGCCTGTTCGGCCTATGGTCGCGTTGGCAGGCCAAGCCCGGCAACCCCGAGGTGGAGCAGGCGTTCGAGCAGGCGCTGCGTGCCTCCACGGGCGAGCGTGCGCGCCGCGCGGCCAGCCAGCCGGCCATCACCCTGGACGAGCAGTTGCCGATCGCCCGCGAGGCCGAGCGCATCGTCGCGCTGATCCGCGAGCACCAGGTGGTGGTGATCGCCGGCGAGACCGGCTCGGGCAAGACCACCCAGCTGCCCAAGCTCTGCCTGGCCGCCGGCCGTGGCACCGCCGGCATGATCGGCTGCACGCAGCCGCGCCGCATCGCCGCGCGCGCGGTGGCCAGCCGCGTGGCCGAGGAGCTGCGCACGCCGCTGGGCGGGGCGGTGGGTTACCAGGTGCGCTTCACCGACCGCGTCGGCGAGGACACCCGCATCAAGTTCATGACCGACGGCATCCTGCTGGCGGAGATCGCCAGCGACCGCTGGCTGTCGTCCTACGACACGATCATCGTCGACGAGGCCCACGAGCGCAGCCTCAACATCGACTTCCTGCTCGGCTACCTCAAGCAGCTGCTGCAAAAACGCCCGGACCTGAAGCTGATCGTCACCTCGGCGACCATCGACACCGAGCGTTTCTCGCGCCATTTCGACAACGCTCCGGTCATCAGCGTCGAAGGCCGGACCTATCCGGTGCAGGTGCGCTACCGGCCGCTGGAAGGCGAGGCCGCTGGCGAGGACGCGCAGGACGGGGGCGACAGCGACGGCGAGCGCTCGGTCAACGAGGCCATCGTGGCGGCGATCGACGAGATCACCCGCACCGACCCGCGCGGCGACGTGCTGGTGTTCCTGCCCGGCGAGCGCGAGATCCGCGACGCCCACCAGGCGCTGGAGCGGCGCAAGTACCGCGAAACCGAAGTGCTGCCGCTGTACGCGCGGCTGTCGGCCAACGACCAGGACCGCGTGTTCAACCCCGGTCCGAAGCGCCGCCTGGTACTCGCCACCAATGTGGCCGAGACCTCGCTCACCGTGCCGCGCATCCGCTACGTGGTCGATCCCGGCTTCGCACGCGTCAAGCGCTACAGCCCGCGGCAGAAGCTGGACCGCCTGCACATCGAGCCGGTCTCGCAGGCCAGCGCCAACCAGCGCATGGGCCGCTGCGGCCGCGTCGCCGAAGGCATCTGCGTGCGCCTCTATAGCGAGGCGGACTTCGCCGCGCGCCCGGAATTCACCGATCCGGAAATCCGCCGCTCCAGCCTCTCCGGCGTGATCCTGCGCATGCTGCAACTGGGGCTGGGCCGCATCGAGGACTTCCCGTTCCTCGAAGCGCCCGACGAACGCGCCGTGGCCGATGGCTGGCAGCAACTGGTCGAACTCGGCGCCATCGATGCCGAACGCCGTCTCACCGCGGTCGGCAAGCAGATGGCGCGCCTGCCGGTGGACGTGAAGCTGGCCCGCATGCTGGTGGCTGCGCAGGCGGCCGGCTGCCTGCGGCCGATGTTGGTCATCGCCTCGTTCCTGGGCATCCAGGACCCGCGCGAACGCCCGCCCGAAGCCCGCGCCGCCGCCGACAACGCGCATGCGCAGTTCGCCGATGGGCGCTCGGAATTCGTCGGCGTGCTGCGCCTGTGGGAAGCCTACCGGCAGGCCCACGAAGACCTCACGCAATCCAGATTGCGCGACTGGTGCGACCGCCATTTCCTCGGCTTCCTGCGCATGCGCGAATGGCGCGAGCTGCATCGGCAGCTGCGCCTGCTGTGCGAGGAACTTGGTTGGAAGGAAGAGGCCATGGACGCCTCGCTGGCGCCGTTGCTGGCCGGCAGCAGTGCACCGGCCCCGGCTGTGCGTGATGACGCCGCTGCCGCGAAGGCCACGCGTGGACAGCTGCATCGCGCCGCGCGATTGGCCCGCGAAGGCAAGGCCGACGCCGCCGCGCCGCCGCCCGCCACGCCTGCGCCGCGCGGCAAGCCGGCCGGCCCGGAAAACGGCGGTTTCAGCGAACGCGCGCGCAGCGCGGCCTACCAGACGCTGCACCGCGCGTTGATCGTCGGCCTGCCCACGCAGATCGGTCACCGCAGCGAGAAGGGCGATTTCCAGGCGCCGCGCCAGCGCCGTTTCCTGCTGTTCCCTGGCTCGACGCTGTCCAAGCGCCCGCCGCCGTGGGTGCTGGCGGCTACGCTGCTGGACACGCAGAAGGTGTGGGGCCTGACCAACGCGGCCATCGAGCCGGACTGGGCCATCGCCGAACTGCCGCATCTGCTGTTGCGCAAGCATTTCGACCCGCACTGGTCGCGCGCGCAGGGGCACGTGCTGGCCTCCGAGCAGATCAGCCTGTTCGGGCTGGTGCTGGCGCCGAAGAAGCCGGTGCACTACGGGCGCATCGACCCGGTCGAATCGCACGACATCTTCGTGCGCCAGGCCCTGGTGACCGGAGAGATCAACACCCGCGCCAGCTTCGTGGCCGACAACCTGCGCGTGCTCGAACAGGCACGCGAGGAGGAGGCCAAGCTGCGCCGCGCCGGCCTGGTGGCCGATGAAGGCTGGCAGGCGCGCTGGTACCTGGACCGGGTGCCGTCCGACATCCATTCGGCCACGGGCCTGGATGCGTGGTGGAAGGCGCTGCCACCGGAAAAGCGCCGCCAACTGCACTGGACGCTGGTCGACCTGCTGCCTGGCGAGGGCAGCGAGGAAGACCGCTATCCGAAGTATTTTCCGCTCGGCGACGCACGCCTGGCGCTGCATTACCGCTTCGAACCGGGCGCCGCCGACGACGGCGTGACGCTCGAAGTGCCGCTGCACCTGCTCAACGCGCTGGACCCCTCACGGCTGTCGTGGCTGGCGCCGGGTTTCGTGGCCGAGAAGGCCGCTGCACTGATCCGCAGCCTGCCCAAGGCGCAGCGGCGCAACTTCGTGCCCGCGCCGGATTTCGGCCGCGCCTTCTTCGAGGCCTTCGCCACGCCTTCGGCCGATGACCTGCGCGGCGAACTGGCGCGCTTTCTGGCCAAGGCGACGGGCGTGGCGGTCTCGGCGCTGGATTTCGACGAAGCTTCGCTGGAGCCGCACCTTCGGATGAACCTGCGCCTGCGCGATGAAGCGGGCAAGGTACTGGCCGAGGCGCGCGACCTCGACGCACTGCGCGAGCGTTTCGGCAACCGCGCCGGCGATGCCTTTGCGGCGCGTGCGGGCCGTGCGTTGGCGGCAGAGGGCCTGCGTGAATTTCCCGCCGCGCCAATCCCGCGCCAGGTACCGGGCGAAGCCGGCGTGCCGGCCTACCCGGCGCTGGTGGACCAGGGCGACAGCGCTGCGCTGCGCATCTTCGCCGACCGCGCCGAAGCCGACGCCGCGCATCCGCTCGGCGTGCGCCGGCTGATGGAAATCGGCCTGGCCGACAAGGTGAAGCAAGCGCGCAAGCAGCTGCCGGTGTCGCCCAAGACGGGCCTGCTATACGCGGCGATCGAATCGCAGGAACGCCTGCGCGGCGACTTGGTGGATGCGGCGATGAACGCGCTGCTCGACCACGGGCTGGAAGGCATCCGCGACGCCGCCGCCTTTGCGCAGCGGCGCGATGAGGTGGGCCGGCAGCTGTTCGGCGAAGCGATGCAGCGTTTGAAGCTGGCCGAGGAGATCCTTTCCGGCGTGGCAGCGATCAAGCCGGCGCTGGAAGCCCCGCTGATGGGCTGGGCGCGCGGCAACCTGGACGACCTGCAGGCGCAGCTGGCTGCGCTGGTGCATCCGGGCTTCCTGCGGCAGACGCCGGCGGAGGCCTTGGCGCAGTTCCCGCGCTACCTCAAGGCGATGCTGCTGCGGGCCGAACGCGCCAAGCGCGATCCCTCGCGCGACCAGGCGCGGATGCTGGAACTCAAGCCGTTCCTGGATGCGCTGGAGGAAGCGGCGGCACTGGGCCGGCGCGAACGTGCCGAATGGCAGGCGTTGCGCTGGGACCTGGAGGAGCTGCGGGTGTCGTTGTTCGCGCAGGAACTGGGCGCGCGCGGCGGCATCTCGGCCAAGAAGCTGGCGCAGCGGGTGGCCGCGCTACGGGGGTGATCGGGTGGCATGTGCGCCGTGTTCGCTCGCGCGCGCCTCCCGTAACCATTCCCGGCTATCGCGGTCCACCTGATGACGGTCGCGGCTAAAGTCGCTCCTACTCCGCGTCTTCCACGCGTTCGCCCATCATCTCGCGCTGCCGCCGGTCCAGCTCCTCGGCGTAGCGCTTGCGCACGAAGCTCTCCGACAGCACGCCCAGCACATGCCGCTCGGCATCGATGACTGCCATTTCATCGGTCTGCGTCTGGTCGAAACGCTGCATCACCGCCACGACGTCGGCATCGGCGGGCAGGGCGATATCGCGGTTGCCGGCGAACTGCGCCAGCACCGTCTCCGGCTTGACGCCATCCGCGTACACCGCCGCCACGGTCACGATGCCCGCATACCGCCTCTCGCCATCGAGCAGGACCACGCGCGTGCCCGAGCCCAGCGGGAAGCGGTGGCGGAACTCGGCCACCGTCGCGTCGGCGGCCATCGTCGCCGGGTCGCGGCGCATCATCCGCCCGGCGCTCAGGTTGTGGATCCAGCCGACGTCGCGCGCGCTCTTGATGCTTTCCCCGCGCAGGTGCAGGCGCCAGGTCGAGAACGAATAGCCGAATACCTGCCGCACCACCGTGCTGGCCATCAGCACCGCGGCCATGACCACGCTGGCCAGTACGAAGTCGTGCGTGCCTTCCAGCACCAGCATCGCCATCGTCATCGGCGCGCCGACCACCGCCGCCGCCAGCGCCGCCATGCCTGCCAATGCCGCCGAGGTCGGGTCCACCAGCGCATCGCCCACGCCGAGGTTGACCAGGCCTGCGTACAGTGCGCCGACCAGCGAGCCCATGAACAACGAGGCGAAGAACAGGCCGCCGCGGAAGCCGAAGCCCAGCGAGATGCCCGACGCCAGGCACTTGAGCAGCAGCAACACGCCCAGCCACAGCAGCGGCGTGTGCCCCGTGAGGTCGATATGCAGCGCGCCGTGCCCGGAGGACAGCGTCTGCGGCGTCACCAGCGCCAGCGGAATCAGCAGCACGCCGCCGAGTACCGGACGCGCCCAGGCAGGCAGTGGCGTACGGTTCACGCCCTGCTCGATGGTGGTGACCAGCCGCATCACTGCCACGCCGACCAGTGCGCACACCAGCCCGAGCACCGCGAACAGGGCGTAATCGCGCGGATGCAGGCTGGAGACGGTCGCCGCCGGCAGCAGGTAGGGCGGCAGCCCGGCGGCCTGCGCGATGAAGCTGCCGGCCAGCGCGGCCACGGCCACCGCGGCCAGCGCGGAGGGCGTGTAGGCGCCGATGACGATCTCGAAGGCGTAGAACGCCCCGGCCAGCGGCGCGCCGAAGGCGGCGGCGATGGCGCCGGCCGCGCCGGCACCGACCAGCGTGCGAATGTCGGCGCGGCGCAGGCGCAGCACCTTGCCCAGCTGCGAGCCGCTGCCGGCGCCCATCTGCGTGTACGCCGCCTCCAGCCCCACCGAGGCCCCGAAGCCGTTGGACAGCAGGGTTTGCAACGACACCACCAGGTTGTCGCGCATCGACATGCGCCCGCCGTGCAGCGCATTGGCCTCCACCGCATCGAGCAGCTGGCGGCGGCGCGCGCGCGCGGCGCGGCCGATCAGCCCGACGAGCAGGCCGCCCACCGGCAGCACCCACAGCGAGTCGAGCCCGACCTGCGCGATCGAGCTGAGTCGCTCGTTCTCGTCGAAACCGTAGAGCCAGGCCTGCAGCGAATGCGCCAGCCCGGCCTGGAACAGCGTCAGCAGGCCGGCGATCAGCCCGACCAGCAGGGCCAGGCCAATGAAACCCGCCTCGCTGCGGCGGAAGAACCGGCGCAGCGCCGGCATCGGCCCGGATTCGCGGACCGGCGCGGCGGCTGCGTCGGGGGACGACATCGGTTTACTTCAGGCGGCGCACTTTCGGGGAGGTGTTGTAACCCTCGACCTGCAGGTACCACACGCCGGCCAGGCCCGGGCGGATCTTGACCCCCGGCGTGGCGCGATGCCCGGTCAGCGAGGTGGCGTCGATCTGCTCCCATTCCTGGCCGTTGGCGAGCACGAAGCGGCGGCCCTTGCCGAAGCCCTCGAAATCGCCCACCAGCGTGCTCTCGATCGGCTCCTTCGTGCCGAAATCGAAGAAGCCGCGGTTCTTGACGATCACTTCCTGCCGGCCTTCCTCGCGCGCCTTCTCCAGCGCGGCGGCACTCGAACCGCCGGCCACCGCCGCGGTGGCCGCCTTTTCGGTTTCCGCGGCCACCTTGCCCTGCAGCCAGTCGTTGAGCGCGGCCAGTTCGCTGGCGCTGAGCTTGTCCAGGCCGGCGGCCTTGAACTGTGCCGGGGTCATTTCCTGCTGCAGGTCGCCACTGACGGCGCGCTGGGCGAAGGCCGCGCCGGCCGGCAAGCTGAGGGCGAGGGCCAGGGCGAGACCGGACACGAGCGGACGGGACAGGCGCATGACATTGGTTCCAGACTGGGGATGCGCGATAGTGTAGACGCAACCTGTTCGACCGATCCCCCGTGCATCGCCCGCCCCCCGCCCATCTCCAGGACCTGCTCGACCGCCGCTCGGCGGCCGCCATCGCGCCCGCGCTGCGCGAGGCATTGCTGCAGGCGTGGTCCGCGCAGCCGCCCGCGGCCGACGCCGTGCCCGCCTGGCCGGTGCTGGCCGAAACGCTAGACCTGCTGCACCTGCTCTCGGCCGACGAGGCGACGCTGGTGGCCGCGCTGCTGTTCGACCTGCCCGCGCTGCGCGGCGCGGTGGCCGAGTTGCCGCTGGACGCTCCGCGCCGGCAGGTGCTGGCCGGCCTGCTCGAAGGCCAGGACGCCGCCGACCAGGTCTGGGTACTGCACGCCGGCCGCGAGGCCGGGCGCAACAGCGAAGGCCTGCGGCGCCTGCTGCTGGCGATCATCCACGACCTGCGCGTGGTGCCGATCCTGCTCTCGCGCCAGTTGGCGCGCATGCGGGCGGCCAGCCGCCTGCCCGAGGTCGAGCGTCGCGCGTTGGCACAGCTCACCCGCGACATCCACGCACCGCTGGCCAACCGTCTGGGCATCTGGCAGCTCAAGTGGGAACTGGAAGACCTGGCGTTCCGTTACCTGGAGCCGGACACGTACCGCCGCATCGCCCGCGAGGTGGACGAAACCCGCGTGGAGCGCGAGCGCTACATCGAAACGGTGCGCCGGGCGCTCACCCACGCGCTGGCCGAACACGGCCTGCACGCCGAGGTGAGCGGGCGGCCGAAGCACATCTACAGCATCTGGCGGAAGATGCAGAAGAAGCGGCTGGCCTTCGACCAGCTCTACGACGTGCGCGCGCTGCGGGTGATGGTGGACGACGTCGCCGCCTGCTACGCCGCGCTCGGCGTGGTGCACGCGTTGTGGGCGCCGGTACCCAGCGAGTTCGACGACTACATCGCCCGGCCCAAGGCCAACGACTACCGCTCCCTGCACACCGCCGTGGTCGGCCCGGAAGGGCGCACGGTGGAAGTGCAGATCCGCACCCACGAGATGCACGCGCAGGCCGAGCTGGGCGTGGCCGCGCACTGGAAGTACAAGGAAGGCGGCAAGGGCGCGGAGAAATCCTTCGACCGCAAGATCACCTGGATGCGCCAGCTGCTGGAGCAGTCGCAGGACGGCGAGGCGGGCGAACTGGCCGGTGCGCTCGATGCCGAACTGGTGGAAGACCGCGTCTACGCGCTCACGCCCAAGGGCGAGGTGATCGACCTGCCGCAGGGCGCCACGCCCCTGGATTTCGCCTACCACGTGCACACCATGGTCGGTCACCGTTGCCGTGGCGCGAAGGTCAACGGCCGCATCGTGCCGCTGACCTACAAGCTGCGCAGCGGCGATCGCGTGGAAGTGCTCACCGCCAAGGAAGCGGACCCGCGCCGCGACTGGCTGCTGCCGGCCAATGGCTTCCTCGCCAGTGGGCGCTCGCGCGACAAGGTGCGCGCGTGGTTCCACAAGCTCGACCGTGCGCGCAACGTGCAGGCCGGGCGCGACCTGCTGGATCGCGAGCTCAAGCGGCTGGGGCTGCAGCAGGCCGACTTGATGATCGCCGCCAGGCGCTTCCATGCCGACAGCGTGGACGATCTCTACATCCAGGTCGCACTGGGCGACACCGGCCCGAGCCAGGTCAGCCGCGCGCTGCTGGAGGCCGAGCGCGCGCAGCAGGCCCCGCCGCCGTTGCCGCGTCCCACCGCCAAGCGCACCGGGCTGGGCAAGTCGAAGTTCACCGTGCTGGGCGTGGGCAACCTGCTGGTGCAGCTGGCGCGCTGCTGCCAGCCGGTGGCCGGCGAGCCGATCGTCGGCTATCTGACCCAGGCGCGCGGCGTCACCGTGCATCGCGCCGACTGCGCCTCGCTGGCGCGGCTGGGCGCGGCCAATCCGCAGCGCCTGCTGCCGGTGGAGTGGGGCCAGGCCGGCAGTGGCTACGAGGTGGACGTGCAGGTGCGCGCGGTGGACCGGCGCTACCTGCTCAAGGACGTGACCAACCTCATCGCGCAGGAGGACGCGCACGTGCTGGAGATCAACAGCGACAACGTGCGCGACAGCGGCCAGGCGCAGCTGCGGCTGCGGTTGAAAGTGAGCGACTACGGCCAGCTTTCCACGCTGCTGGGCAAGCTGGATGCGTTGCCGGGCGTGCACCAGGTGCGCCGGCTGGGGTAATCGGCAGTTCCACCTGCCGTGACGCGTGCCTGCCAGTCACCATCACGTCGCGCGCCTCCCGCTAAGATCGCCGGGTGAACCCGACAGCTCCTCCGCGCCACGGACGACGCTCCCGCTTCCGCACGGCGCTGCGCGGCGCGCTCGTGCGCCCTTTGCGCGACCGTCGCCTGTGGATCGGCGTGGCGCTGGTAGCCGCGCTGCTGGTGATCGGCGTCGTTGCGTTCCGCCGTCCGCTGGCGCAGTGGCTGTGGCCCGATACCCGCATCCAGCAACTGCTGGCGCAGGGCGAACGCGCGCTGGCGCAGGGTCGGCTCAGCGCGCCCGATGGCAGCGGCGCGCGCGAATCCTTCCAGGCTGCGCTGGCGCTGGACAGCGATCGCACGGAAGCCGGAGATGGCCTGGCCCGTACCGGCCTGGCGGCGCTCGCGCAGGGCAGGCAGGCGTTGGCCCGCGGCGACGTCGCCGGCGCGCGCAACGCGCTCGCGCTCGCCCAGGCCTTGCAAGTGCCGCGCCCGCAATCCGATGCGTTGGCGCTGGCCTTGCGCCGCCATGAAGCCGCGCGCGCAGGGCTTGACGATCTGGTCGCCCAAGCCCGCCATGCCCACGACGAAGGGCGCCTGGAAGGCGAGCCCGATAGCGCGCTGCCGCTCTACCAGCGCGTGCTGGCGCTGGCACCGAACCGGCTGGACGCGCTGGAAGGGCGCGAGGACGCGCTTTCCGACCTGCTGCAGGCCGCGCGCGCAGAACTGACGCGTGGCGATCTGGCTGCCGCCGCCGCGAAGGTGGAAGCCGCGCGCGGCTACGACCCCGGGCATGTGGACCTGCCGGCCAGCGAAGCCGCCCTCAATGACGCCGTGCAGCAACGCCTGCATCGCTTCGACACCCGCCTGCGCCAGGGTCGCCTGCCGCAGGCCGAGGCCGACCTGGACACGCTGGCCGAGCTGCGCCCGGCTTTCCCGGAGGTCGCGCGCGGCAGCGAGCGCCTGGCCACTGCCTACGCCGCGGAAGCGGCGCGCCTTGCAGGCGATTTCCAGTTCGACGCCGCGCAGGCCGCATTGGCGCGTGCGCGTGCCTGGTCGCCGGACGCGCCGGGCGTCGGCGCTGCCGCGCAGGCCATTGCCAGCGCGCATCAGGCGCAGGCCTCGCAACGACAGGTGCTGTCGCCGGGCGCGCGCACGAAGAAGTTGCGCCAGCTGCTGGCGCGCATCGAAAGCGCCGAAGCCCGGCAGCAATGGCTCACCCCGCCGGGCGAGAGCGCCTACGACGCGCTGCGCGAAGCGCAGCAGCTGGCGC